>JANRMD010000270.1:0-34690 GCA_033761895.1 Pirellulaceae bacterium
GATTTCGACATCCGTTATCGCTCTTACCGTGTCAGAGCTCCTGTTTGGAGGTGCCAGCGATGATTCTCCGAAGACCTGCCCTGGCCCAAGGACAGAAATAATGCGAGGCTGTCCGTTGATCGATGACTCGACTTCAACCGAGCCGCTCAAAACTATGTACAAGTGTGTGCTAGGCTCACCTTCTCCAATGATCACTTCCTGTTCAGGGACCCGAAATGTAAGCCCGAAGCTGGTTAAATTCTTCCAGAACTCTGGCTTAATCGTGGGCTTAGCCTGCGAAACCTCGCCCCAATAATCATCAAACAACCCACTTAAGGACGTTTCAATAGGACTTACGTCAGGTCCTTCGGTGGAACCGGTCGCATCGGCGTAGGAACTGCGGAACGCATCTCTCGCGCTGTCCGTCAGTTTCGAGCCCTTGAAGTAGCGACAAAATGGTGATCGAGTTTTCTTTAGATACTCAATATCGTTAATCAACAACGCCATTGGTATCAAGATGCCGACCCCAGGTTGATAGCGGCTCCCAGGAATTGCCACAAATCCCAAGCGTTTATAAAGCGGCACTAGACGAGGCAAGCAATACAAAAGATCAATCTGCAAACCTGTCTCACAGGCGTTCGCATACGCATGGCTCACAAGTCGGGCCATGAGCGTACTGGATCGATAGTCAGGCGATATGACTAACTTGGAAGAGTAAGAAACACAAGCTAAATCGGTTTTCGTCTCCAGTGACTTGATGCGGAAGTCACTCCATGTATGCGAACTGGAACCAAGCTCTGTAACCATATTGCGTCGCAGAGTCGCCACGAGCCTTCCGTTTGAAAAAACACAATGGACCTGACCGTCTTGAACTGTCATGTCTTCCAAACGTTTCGATATGTGGTCAGCGCTAGAGATTTGTTTTTTCATCTCTTCTACGTAAACGCTGTACCAGAACGTCTGCACCATGCCCCAATCGTCATCCCCATTCAACGTTTGGATGGTTAATCGATCTTCCATTTTAGCGAGTCCCTTCTGGACTACTGGCCAAGTTGAACAGTTTATGCAGTCCAGTCACCCGGAAGATTTCGTAGAGGAATGGACTTAAGTTCATGAGCGTTATTTCACCCTGAAATTTGCGCCGAATCCCAACGATCTTCCCGAGGATGACGGATGACATAAACTCAACCTGCTTAACATCCAGCAGTAGCGATTCTACTGTAGGGGAGCGAGAGTACGCCTCTATGCTGCGCCACGGTTCGTTATCCGAAGCAACGTTCTTCATTTGGGATTCGGATATCTTTACTACCAATGTGCTGTCGATTAGCTCTATCGTGAAACGCGAATCTGCCATACTGCTAAAACTCCGGAACCTAGGTTCGACTATCGGCCTGCCCTTCGACGGCGGGATTTGGACGCGATACGTTCCAAGCCAACCCACACATCTCAAGGGCTCTTATGCACCAGTACGTTGGATCTAACTCAAACCAACGCCTTCCATGAGCGGCCAATCTCTGAGATGCATGATGATTGTTGTGCCAACCCTCACCGAAGGTCAAAATCGCAACCCACCATAAATTTCTTGAACTATCTTTTGTTTCAAAGTTACGGTACCCAAACACATGCCCAAAAGAGTTAACTGCACCGGCTGCGTTATAGACTAGCACCACTCTCAGTAAGCCCCCCCAGATTACCCACGACCACCCCAGTCCAGCGCCGAATGGAGCTGGGGAGTAAGCCTCGCCAATCAGATAAAGAAGTGAGAGGTTAGCAATGAAAATTAAGAGCTGATATCTTTCAAGAAAGACCATAAAAGGCTCTTTCGACAAATCTTTCGTAAAACGCCAATGCTCCAAGTCAGCAGGATCGCGACGAAATATGTAGGTCAAGTGAGACCATAAGAAACCATGTGCAGGGGTGTGGGGGTCCAAGTCCTGATCTGATTCGGCGTGATGCAGCCGATGGATCCCCACCCAAGTTAACGGGCCTCCCATGAATGCTGAGGCCCCAGCAAATGCGATGACGTTCCGAACAACAGGATACGTCTTAAAACTTCGATGGGTCAATAATCGATGATACCCAAGGGTCACACCCATGGCGGAAAAACAGTAGAGGAAGAAGCAGAGAATAAGTCCACTCCAGGAAAAACAAAACGGTGCGAAGAGCACACCCACATATAGTAGTAGTGTGACCACTGTCACAATATAGTCTTGAGGTTGGTCCACTCTCCGCTGATTGACTGCGCGCACTTCGTCCATAAACCGAGTCCAGGAAAAACAAGAGAACCTGTTCTAAATTAAGATGACATCTTGCGACCGAATCATCCAAGCTAAACGTCATCGAACCGGTCGCGCGAAGTCCGAATTGAAATTACCTGCATCTGCCCAGAGAACCCTGCATTTACCCAGAGAGCAAAGTGAAACAAAGGACTGGGCGTACTATCCAGAACGAAATGCTCTTTCAAAAATTTCCTGTCGCGATGCTAACTGGGGCCAAACTTGAATCCGATACGTGATCAGTGACGTAATGCTCGCTAGATTTTTTCAGCCAAACTGTGGATTTTTGGAAAAACTATGATCAGCGACAGCTGCGAACGCATCAACGAGTCTACCTCCGTTGGAATTCGCAACAGCCCGATGGGTATACCGAGTTGCGTTAGGTGCAATGTATCGTCGATGCGATGTTGGACTTGCCAGACACTGACTAGAGAGTTCTACTCTTGCAATACAACGAGCAGCTAAGCTTTAATTCACTACCAAAGCGTTGAGTCGCCACGGTCGAATGTCTGACGACGATGGTCGGGCAGTATCGACTTTTTGTGAAAGCACTTGGAACTATGACCGCTGCTGAACTCCCCGATCCCATCCGCTCGGAACAAGATGCTGCAGACAGTTTCGAAGGGGAATTCGCAGAGAGTCTACAGCCGGACCTACAAGCCGATGACTTAGATTTAGAAATACTCCTTCGTTGCGAACGCGAGATCCTTAACGCAGAAGATTCAAACGGACAATCCAATGCGCCAAGCATGGATCCATCGCTGGTCCAAACCTTTCGCTTGCTTCATCAGACCCTGGGTCCCCAAATACTGGCTCCTCAGTCACTGGGTCCTCAGTCACTGGGTCCTCAGTCACTGCATACATCTCACAGGACTGAATTCACCGCCCAGGATGAATGGCAATTGCCAGATCCCTTTGGGCGCTTCCAAATCCTTTCAAAGTTAGGTTCGGGATCGTTCGGTGCAGTCTGGAAAGCCCACGACCCTGTTCTTAAACGCTTGGTTGCCATCAAGGTCTTGCACCCCACGCTGCGCAGCATCCCTGAACTCAATCATCGATTTGTGACGGAAGCGCATGCCGTTGCTCGCTTGAACCATCCCAGCATCGTCCGTATTCATGAGGCGGGCATGATTGACTCAATCAGCTACCTTGCTGCAGAGTTCGTAGATGGCAAGAAACTCGCTTTACAGGAAGATGCGACCGCCAATCGCTACGACTACGCTGCAAAGATTGTTGCGCAGTTAGCTGAGGCAATCGAGCATTCGCACGCTCACGGTGTCCTCCATCGTGACATCAAGCCAGACAATATTCTGATGGAATCGATTACCGGCGTCGATGGAATTCAGACCACGACTGCACGGTTGACCGATTTTGGGCTTGCCCGTATTCAAGACCAAACCACCCCAGACAGTACGGCAGGGCTATTGGTGGGTACCATCGACTACATGTCACCCGAACAACTGATGGGGCAAACCAAAGAGCTTGGGCCGCCCACCGATATCTATTCCTTGGGTGTTGTGCTCTACCAATTACTAACCAACGACTTACCGCGCAAGCCGGAAGGGAATGTATATCTCGCCATCGAACAAAGCCGCGCAATCCGCTCGCCACGCTCTTTGCGTCACGATGTTCCTCGTGATCTGGATGCAATATGCATGCGCTGTTTGGAACGCGAGCCAATGAACCGTTTCCAATCTGCTGGTGATTTGCATGCAGATCTGCACAGGTATTTGGAAGGAAGAGCTACACTGACACGACCACCTACTATGGTTGAAAGGGTAGGGCGGTGGTCACGTCATCATCGCAGCCTAGCCGCTGCATTGCTGGTCATTCTGGCTTGCGGTGGGTTAACACTATCCGTTGTTATTCGCTCGGCCTATCAACTCGTGCGTCATAACGCGGAACTATTTCGTGCTTGGGAAGTTGGCAATGCAGCAAAGCTCGATGCGCTCGCCCACCAAGAACAGTATCGTCAACTCTCCTGGGTCTCCGGTATTCAGCGTATTTGCTCGTTGAATGAGCAATTCAAGTTGCTGAGCGCCAATCAGTCGATCGCTAACCTGCTTCAATCCCATCCCGATGCTCCCTCTCGTCCTGAATGGAAACTCTTGCAAGCTGAGCTGGCCAATCAGTTTGACGTATTGCTAGAGGTGAACTATCCATTGCGAGAAGTCGTTGCCATACCCAACTCCAGCCTTGTCGCTTTCGCAGGAGATTCTCCGCATTTATCGATTCTCGACCTTAAGACAAAGCAGGTAGTCAGGCAGTTGGACGTAGGCCTCACGCAGATTCATGCGCTCGCCGTAAGTCAGGATGGCCTGCAATTGGCGGTGGGTGGTACGACCACAAGTGGCGATCGAGCTAGGCCGATCCTGGTTAACTTGCAAGATTGGACGCACACTCAACTCAACGTTTCCGGCGCGACCACCATAGAGTCGCTGGCGTTCTCAAGTAACAGTCGGTACTTGGCGATTGCCTTTCGTTATCAAGGTGCCAAGCTGGTGGACCTTAAGGACCCAGAGGATGCACCAATAAAAGTTGAAGGAGGTCGAAGGGGTCGGCAAGTCAAATGGCTTGACTCACTCCAAGCCGCAGTGGTGCATACTGACCACGGAGTGTTCAGTTTGATCGGACCAGCTGTTGACTTGCGACACTTTGCGGCCGTGCGGGACCTGGATGCTTTTGCCGTGGTTCCCAAGACCAATTGGGTCGTAATGTCTGCTGGCAATTCTGAATCGTGTGTAGTTGCCGATTGCCTGCAGGATAAGCCGCTGTTCACGTTGCAAGGCAAACGAAATACCTCGCTTTGTTTAGCGGTTTCGCCAGACGGGAAATGGGTAGCGTCAGGCGGTAATAATGGCGAAGTGATCACTTGGCAACTTGAGAGCCATGTTGACACAGCACTTGATGACGATGTCGCTCCTTTTGCCAGCGCATTTATACTCGATGGTTCCGTGACATCGATTGCCTGGAGTGAAAGTGACTTAATCGCCGTTGGCGACGATGGTAGAGCAACGCGTTGGTCACCGGCCGCAAACGAACGCCAGATTGGCGATGGTCTGATTACCGCCGCAAAGTACTCGTCTGATGGAACTGAGATCATTCTAGGCTTTGCAGATGGTTCCATTCGAAGGTCAATTTCGCAAGACTTGCCAACCATTGGCCACTGGCATGAGGCTAGTTGGAAGACCGCAGACGCACATCTACTGGCCCCGCCAAGTGGCAGTGCTGTAACGAGAATTGCTACAAACTCAGAGGGCAACCTCTTCGCGGCTGGTTACGTTGACGGGCAAGTAAAAGTGTTCAGCGCTGATGGCGTACTTCAGAAAGTGCTTGCCAGCGGTCGCCAAGAGGAATTCGGTCAGCGGATATACGATTTGAAGTTTGCACCCAATGACGCGTGGCTAGCTTGGGGTGATGAGAACAATCAAGTTCATCTGTGGCCCACGGACGGAACTCGCGAACCTCTTGGCAATAAGTTGACCGCAAACGTGGAATGCGTGGAGTTCTCGGGCAATAGCGAAGTTGTGACAATTGGTGGCGAGTTCGAAGGAATTCGGCAATTCACTGTTCCAGCCGGTGAGTTGATCGCCAAGTTTGGTAGCACTTCCACTAAGGCAATTCTATTCAATCAGGCCAAACAAGAATGGATAGCAGGAAGTGCCGATGGGATATTGCGAATCCATGATTCGAAAACCATGGAAGTTAAAAACAAGATTCGCGCACATAACTTTTCGATCAGTTCCATATGCCAATCCAAGCATGCCGAACTTGCTTTAACTACTGATAATCACGCTGAGATTCGACTCTCAAGGCCAACTGATGGATTAGTTTACGGCGGACTAAGCCAAAACGATCGGCTACTCAGTCGCAGTGTCTTTTGCCAAGTGACATCTGAATTCTCAGCCGATCAGCGGTTTGTATTTGTACTGGTTGAATTCTTGAGCGATAGCAAAACGACCAACTCCGTATTCCGGCAATATCGACTAACGAACTGAATGTCGCTTGACTTCATCGCGCAGCTCGGCCAGTTGTCTGTTGCGCAAGTAAAGGTTTGCCCGCTAAGGTGCGAGCCGCGAGATGGTCCAGGAGTCCTCTTGCATATCAGCTTCGTTTCTCGAATACAGAAAGCGATCATGAAGGCGGTTGGGTCTACCTTGCCAAAACTCAACTCGATTGGGCTTTAGCAGATAGCCGCCCCAGTATTCGGGACGGGGTATGACTTGATCGCCTGCGTAGCGTTCGGCCAACTGCGCGGCGCTTGATTCTAGCTGCTCACGATCGGCCAAAGGTTGCGATTGCGGACTGACCACGGCGCCAATCTGACTGCCGCGGGGCCTCGCGTGGAAGTACTTGTCACTGACCGCTGCGTCGGTGTACGACACCAGCCCCTCGACGCGCACCTGCCGCTCGATGTGCGGCCAGTAAAACACCAGTGCTGCCTGCGGATTGGTCAACAGTTGCTGCGCTTTGTCGGAACGGTAGTTGGTGAAGAAGGTGAAGCCCGAAGTGTCCACCGTCTTCAAGAGCACGATGCGGGCGGAAACGCGCCCGGAACTATCGGACGTCGCCAGCGTCATAGCCGTGATCTCCAGCCAGTGCGGTGCGGGTGTCGCATGGGCGATCTCCAGCCACTTGAGAAACTCGGCGGTCGGGTTGGCCTCTAAAGCCGCCAAATCCAGCGAAGCCTGATCATAGTTACGGCGGAAATCCTGAATATCCACTTCAATTTGCATCCAAAAATTTAGGAATGAGCTATCACACACAAATTGTATGGTAGTTTTCTAGAGGGGCACAGGTTAGTCCCACCGAGAGTCTCACTCCTGAGCGTTTGGCACACTAGTTGCATTTTGAATTGATCTGGCCGGAATTCTTGCCAGCTTGACAGAATCTACTTAATGAGGGGGATGATGACGAATCGACTGGAATCCATCGACAACCACTTTCAAGGCTGCATCTTGGTGGCTTCGCCCAGCTGGCGGAGCGAGATGTATGGTCGCAGTGTTTGCTTGTTGGTCCATCATGGCAAAGAGGGCTCGGTCGGCGTCTTCCTCAATCGCAGTTTCGCCGAAAGCCCAGCCGAATTGTGGGAACATCTCGCTGGCAGGAATGAGAGCGCGAAGGCCCACAGAGCGTTGCATTTTGGCGGCCCAATGTCGGGTCCTGTCATTGCACTGCACAATCAACCCGAACTCGCCGAGTACACGACCGTCGACGGCGTCTACGTTGCAGCTCGCCTAGAGAACCTGCAGCGACTGGTTCAATCTCAGGAAGAGGAGGTCCGGATCATCGTGGGCCAAGCCACCTGGAAGCCCGGTGAACTCGATGCCGAACTGCGCGATGGCAAGTGGTTACCAATCCCCGTTTCGCCTCAGTTGGTGTTCTCCAGCGACGATGAAATGTGGGCTCGAGCTATGCGTCAAATTGGAAACCACTTTGTCGCTGCGATTTCCGGCGCTACCGGCCAGCCAGCCAGCGTATTGCTGAACTGACATTTCGCTTCGCGCGACAAACTCTAACGCTCAAGAACTTCAGTCGTTCAAGCGGAGCTCCATGAACTTGCGAATCTGGTCGGTAAGGGCTCGCTCTGTCGGCAAACGCTCCATACTGCTCGCGCCATAGAAGCCGGCTAAGGCAGGAACATTCTTTAAGATGTAAGCTGCGTCCTCCGGTTCCGCAATTGGACCTCCATGGCAAAGCACAAACACGCTTTCACGCACGTTCTTGGCCGCTTCAGCAATCTTCTGAATCTCAGGCACACAGTCCTCCAGCGACTTGGCCGTCTGAGCTCCAATCGAACCGCTGGTGGTTAACCCCATGTGCACCACGACAATATCGGCTCCAGCCTCAGTGAGTAACCTGGCCTGCTCAGCATCAAACGCATACGGTGTCGTGAGCAAACCCATTTGATGCGCGGCGGCAATGCACTCGATCTCAAGCCCAAATCCCATCCCGGTCTCTTCCAGATTCGCGCGGAAGACACCATCGATCAATCCGACCGTCGGGAAATTCTGTATCCCTGCAAAGCCCATATCCTGCAACTCACGCAAGAATGAATCTCGCAACATGAACGGATCCGTTGCACAGACACCTGCCAGAACCGGCGTATGCTTCACGACCGTAAGCACTTCAAAACCCATTTCGCGGACAATCTGGTTAGCATTTCCATAAGGCATCAGTCCCGCTAACGATCCCCGGCCAGCCATGCGATAACGGCCCGAGTTGTAGATCACAATCAAGTCGATCCCGCCCGCCTCTTCGCACTTAGCACTAATGCCCGTACCCGCTCCGCCACCCACAATCGCTTCGCCCCTCGCAACTTTTTCGCCGAGCCTTTTCAGAATGTTCTCACGATTCATATCACCGCCAAGTCGTCTTTGGGATTTAGTAAGAGTTATGAAGTTCTTGTCGTTCATTGGTAGCGGAAGCCGTCAAGGCTTTCGAGGGCCCTGGTAGCCGCCGCTGCCAAGCGGTGATTAGTCACCCTGCATCGTGTCCACCGTCTGGCGACGGTGGCTACTCGAAATGCTTGACGCATTCCGCTACCAGGGATCCGAAATGCTTGACGCATTCCGCTAACCAAAAATCTAACGCTTCGGGTTACTTTTTCAGCAGCTTGCTAGTTACTGGTGATTGTATGCACTACCGGTGAAGCATCGGATTCTGATCGCAAGCGACGCAGTTGCCCACAAGCCGCTTGAATTCGATCTCCCTTGCGTTGCCGGAACAACACATTGATTCCGCCTTCGACCAAAATCTTGCGGAAACGATGAATCGCATCGGCCGTCGGAGTCTCATAAGGCAAGCCGTCGACGGGATTGTAGGGAATCACGTTCAGCATACTCGTTCGTCCACCGAGCAACTCCACCAACTCTCGTGCACAAGCGGGCGTATCATTGATCTTGCTCAGCAAGACATACTCGAAGGTTAATCGACGCCCTGTTGCATTGAAATAATTTTCGGCGGCTCGCAAAATGTCCTTGATCCCAATACGCACGTTGACGGGTACCAACTGATTGCGCAGTTTATCGTTCGGCGCATGCAGGCTGATCGCAAGATGAAAGGGTGTGGCGTGTTTGGCTAGCCGTTCGATCGCTGCCGGTAAGCCAACTGTGCTGATCGTGATTTTGCGTGGGCTGATCCCGAGTCCCTTCGGGTCTTTGGCAACCTCAAGCGCCGCCAGAACCCGATCAAGATTAGCAAGCGGTTCACCCATCCCCATCATCACAATATGGCTCAAGCGTTCCTCATCGGGCAAGAGCCGCTGAAGCCGCAGCATTTGTTCGAGGATTTCACCGCGAGTCAGATTGCGATCAACGCCGTCCATGCCGCTGGCGCAGAAGACACAGCCCATAGCACAACCAACTTGGCTACTGACACAGATCGACCGCCGAGTTTCGTCGCGCAGCAACACGCATTCAATTCTGCCACCATCGGCCAAACGTAGCAGCAGTTTCTCGGTGCCGTCGTCAGCCGTTTGATGAGCCGCGACTTCTGCGGTCCACAAGCGAAATGATTGCTCCAGTTCGACTCGCATCGCCTTGGGCAAATCGCTCATCGCATCAAACGATTCGGCTCTGCGCTGGTAGATCCAGCCCAACAGCTGTGCAGCCCGAAAGGCTGGATAGCCATGTTCCTTGAGCCAATCGCGCACCTGCCCTTCATCCAAGTTCAAGATATGTGGGCGAGGTTCAGTTGCAGGTGCGTTTTCGACAGTGTTCATGTGTTGGTTATGCGTAAAGTGGAAATGCTGGCAGGCATTTCATGGGACCTTGGAGGTCGCATCTTGGTTCTTGGTTCTTGGGGCTTGGTTTCTAGGCCTCTGGTCCGGTTTGCTGGACCGCGGACGTCCTCGTCCGCTGAACCCGCCACTTATGCGACCCACCGAGAGGACATGCAGGTCGCATCTGGCAGACGCGACCCACGGCAGGACTTGCAGGCCGCATCCGGCGGATGCGACCTACAGTACATTACTGAGCGAGCAATTCTTCGATTTTGGCTTCAATTGCCTTCGCATTTGCTTCGCCAGAACCGACTCGAATCAATTGAATCTTGCCCGCTTTGTCGAGCAAGACTGCTTGCGGAATTCCAGACACTGCGAATGCCTTTGAATAGCCACTTTCCTTTGAGTTCACGAAAAACCCGTGGTGAAGCTTGTGCGATTCACGGAATTTTTCGAGCATCGCCAGCTCTTCTTCGGGTGTTACTTCGGTGCCTTTCTCGGCGCTGACGGGTTTCCCTGCGCTTTCGTCCCAGGTGTAGTTATAGAAGTTCGTTGCGCCGAGAATGACCAATCCCTTGTCTGCGTATTTCTCATGCCACTCGATCAAATGCGGGAATGTCGCGATGCATGGACCGCACCAGATCGCCCAGAAATCTAAGAGAACAACTTTACCGCGCAGTTCCTCCATGGTCACAGGCTTGGTTGCGACGAAGTGGTCTGCGATGATCTCTGGGGCTTGTGTGCCGATCAGTTTCTCACGTACGAGCGCCGATTCGATTCGAGACTTGGTTGACTTTAGGCCGCGCTCGATACTTGAAATCGATGCCAGGTCTTTTTCTTCAAAACGCTCTTTGGCGGTTTCGATGACCTTTTCGATGTCAGCCAGAATCGCATCCGCTTGCTTAGGGTCGCTGTATACCAGCGGCGAGACCATAGACATCTTCATATTGAGGTAGCTGAAGTAGTCTTGGGCCTTGGCTTTTTCGTCGGTCAATCGTGACTTCAAAAAACCTTCAACTTGATCAACGACCGCCTTGGCTTCGTCAGGATACTTTTCGCCCAGCGAACTGCTATAGAGTGTTGCTAATGAGGAATAAGCTAAGACACTGCCCGGTTTCTCAGGGTCCAGCGATTTCTGCGCCTCAGCGAACATAGCATCCAACAAGACCTTAGCTTCAGCATACTTATCCGCTGAAATCATAGTCCGTACCTTAAACTGCATCAGCGATTTCGTCGCTGGCGAATCGTCCGCTGCAGCTTTCTCCAGCTTGGCGAGCGTCGCGTCAATCAGTTCCAAGCTTTTCTCGTAAGGCATCGCGCGGTCCGTTTGGACTCGCATCATGACCGTTTGCGAGAGGAGCATCGAAGCGCTGGCATCCAACTCTTCTTTAGCCATCAGCTTTTCCGCGAGCGCTGCTACGCGTTTCTTTGATTCTTCGGCGTTCGTGCGATTGAGCATCATCGCCAGTTGGTATTCCATACTCAGCAGTTGACTGTTGTCGGGAGCATCGGCGATGGCCGCGTCCAACCTGGTAGCTGCTTCTTCGAACTTATTTGCGGCGAGAAGTTTGCTAAAGACTTCGCGATTGAAGACGGCATCGTCTTTCTCTTCGTCACCCTTCTTCTCAGTTGCTGCAGTATCATCGAAGCCCCAAGCCGCAGCGGGCTGAAGACTAACTACGCCACTACTGGATAATGCTCCAACAACCGCCAAGCTCCAAGCAGCAAACCGCCGCCGGATGTGCATTTTTGTGGAACTCTTGAGTTCGACATGTTCTTTGCGAGTGCTCATTTTTTACTCAACTATTTAGGAAGGTTGGCTAATGAAAATTCTGCCAGCAAGGAGAGGTAGGTTTAATGTAACACCGCTAGCGGCCGAATCCTATGCGCAATAGTGTTTTTTGTCCTAATTGATCTTGACGCGGCAGGCTGCTTTTGACTAATCCCAAGAGCGAACTCTCATATTCGCAACTGAGGTAAAGACATGTTAATTCGTCGAAGTTGGGTAAAGGCGGCATTTGCTCTGCTGGCTGGTTCTACCGTCAGCGGAGGACTCATAGCGGAAAACGCAGACGCCCAAGAGGGGTTTGGCAACAATTTCGCCAACTCCATCGACAGCATCCACCTCGTCAAGCTCGAAGATCAACTCCGGTACGGTTTGCGTTGCTCGCGACCCGGGCAAGTCGAATACGTTCGGCAGGTCTCTCGCGCCGTAGAGGAAGGAAGACTCCCGCGAGGCATGGTCAATCTGGTCTTTCGCTGGGCCACCCAACGGGACACCAACGTCCCATTCCCTTATTTCCAATACGCTCTCGAAGAACTCGCACGCCGCCGAGGAATTTCCATCAGCGGCGTGTGAAAGTCAGTTTACGTGAGGCATTGCGAAACGGACTCGTTGCTTAGCCCAGCCACTCTTCTTCAGCATCATCACTGTATGCTAAATCAATAGCTTCAAACAGTTGAGATGGGCTTTGCTCGCGAACTGAGTTGTTTGCAAGCAGATCGAAATCCTGCCATTTGATCGGCGTCTCGAGTGCTCCCTTTGCCACCAAGATCGTTGACAAAGAGAGCGGGCTCATTTGTCGTTCACTTTCGGCCGATGGGCTTAGCTCCCTGACCAATGAGCTGAAATGTTGCGACTGAACGCTGAAATCTAGCGGCGCGGCAAGCAGCACATTGGTAGCTACCTCGAATTCGCTAGCAATATCATCGTGGTCATGGTCGAAGTGGTCGTGATCTTGCTCATTATGATCATGCGCCAAGTCGCCGATATAAGCCACTCCATTAATCCAAGTGACTACGGGTACCGCTAATTCCTCCGCACTGAGGAACTCCGGTGGTACAAACATCCACAATGGGTCGGCAACTGCGATCATTTCCGATTGACCATTTTCTTCATCGCGAGCCGCTGCGGCGCCATCATCGTTCTGGATTGTGCCGGTCGCCGATGCAGTCGAAATAGTTGCGCCTGATGCGTTTGACAACACCACTCGGAAGGTCTCATTTGGCTCTGTCCGAGAATCGGCTCGAACGTTGATCGATATATCTACCATCGCAACGCCAATCGGGAAATTGACCAGCACATTTCGAGCAAACCCACCCGCGAAATCGGTGTTGTTGGCACTGGTAGTGCCTGTCCCCGAAACGGTGTAACGAACACTAGAAGCTGCGGTCAAGCTGCCTGAACGCGTAATTGTAAATACGAAAGGTGTTGAAACCGATGATGTTCCCTCCGCTTTGTTTGCGTTGGTAGCAGTAATGCCCAAGGTAGGTGCTGCGGGTGCAGTGTCATCATTTAGTATCGTACCGGTCGCTGTCGCAGCGCTGATAACCGTTGACGAGCTAGGAGCAGATAGGCTTACTGCAAATCCCTCGCTACTTTCAAAAGTCGAATCCCCCTGGACATTGATCGTGATCACCTGAGATGTCATGCCAGGCGCAAAAGTTAGCGAGCCACCTGGAAGTACACCGCCCACAAAGTCGGAAGCATTTGCAGGTGATGCACCGGTCCCAGTGACAACATAGTTCACTGTCGAAGTACCTGAAGTATCTCCAGTTCGATTGACGGTAAAAGTGAATGCCGTTGACCCGCTGGTGCCTTCGTTCTTGGATGCATCTGTAGCAACAATAGCCAATGCGTCACCCGTTATCGCGCCCACAGTCCCTGATATGGTGTATGCCCCGATACTTCCATAATCGCTGTACCCGGTTGGGGTTGCTGCTGTTGGATTTCCCGCTCCCACTCCGTCGATCTTAAGGAAATACTGCCCCGATGCGACAACCGTTGTGATGCTTGCGTTGAGGGCTTGTAACGGATTCGATAATGCAACAAGAGCGCCTGTTGAATCGTACAGGCTGGCTTCAATATCGAGGTTTGCGCCGACAGCTGCAGGATTGACGTTCAACGTGACGCTGCCGCCACTAGTTACGAAGCTAAAGTAGTCGATGTCTGTACGAGTCGAAATCAATCCGCTAGCGGCAACTGTAGTCCCGGTAGTGGCCAGTGAGGATGCCGTTGTCGCTTCGTTGCCGTGGTCGTCCGCTTTGAAACCAAATCCGTTAAAATTGGTGATGACTTGAAGATCGTCAGGACCCTTGTTGTAGTTTGCGGTCGAGCTACCGTTGTTTGAACCGGTGTATTCACCTCTATCCCACTGTGATACATCGACGTAGTATCCAACGCCCATGATTGTTGACCAATAGGTGCTGTCGGTGCCTAAGCCGTGACCTTGGTAGTAGCTCACTGATGACGTGCCATCGTGCGACAGTCCGAGGCTATGCCCCACTTCGTGGCTGACCGCTTCAGCAACACCAATTTCACTAGTATTAAACACAAAGACTGGAGTGTCAGAATTCCAATCAAAGCTATCGATGTAAGCAATGCCACCACAGCCGCAGTTGAACGCTACGTCTCTTGTGACGACAACTCGCACACCCCACTTCGTATCTGCTCCGCCTGTGTTGCGTAAATCCTCGACCGAAGGTGCAACGGTTGTAACGTTGACTTGGAACGGTGCGAAATCTTCAGCGACGCGATAGAACGTTCGCTCAATAACGCTCAGTTCGGACGGACTGAAGTTAGCCGCATCGGCGTCGGAACTATAGGCAGGCGAGTTGATCGTTGCACCGCTGTTCCAAGAAGTTCCAGTTGTAACGTGCCCATCAAAGTCTAAGTAGATTGTATGGTTCGCGTCTGGCAAGCTACTGAAGGCAGGCACGTCCAGGGCTAGGTTCAAGCGTGTTTCGAGCAATTCAAAGGAGAGAAGATGACGTTTGCTGTGTAACATCCAACTGCGTCGAGCTAATCGTCGCTGCATGTGCGTCTCCAAGCGTTGAATAGGAGAAAAGAGTATCGAGACCGCCCGAATATCACACATCTAACTGCTACTGTCAAACTCCATCCGATCTTGCCAAGGCTAATTGGCGCGACGAGTTTTCGACAGCATTGGCGCTGCGGGGAAGCTGGTGAAGTCCGCGTCTGTTTAATTCAAATCTTGATTCACGTAATCGGAAAACTTGGCTGATCTGAAAACGAAATGAGCCTAGCGATGCTAGGCTCATTAAAATCTTATCGTCAAGATTCAATCTCAGTGACGAAATGCTTATTCGTCCCACGCTGTCGCGTGAGTCAGGATCAATTCGGAATTCTGGGCACGAAGTCTGAAGCCCCTCCAATTTTGGCGGGAGCACTCTTCACTTGTTCGATCGGAAAGTCACCAGCGCTAATTCGATTTCCTAGCGACTGAATACGATCCGAATTTTTCGGCTTCAGGTAACCCATGAGGTTATCGAGCGAAATTTGAGTCGCTCCAAGGGCTTTGGCTTCTTTGATAAACGCACTGTACTTTTGAATCTTAGCCTTCTGATCAGCTGTCAGGTTCTCGCCTTCTCCTCCCGTATCCGTCCCTAGCACAATGAAGGCTGTACCAGCGGTGATTTTGCCTTCTTGGGCCATCTTGGTATCCATGATGGCATCCACTCGACCGTTGGAGGCTTTGATCAGGTTCTTGATCATGTCGGTGTCGTCTTGGAAATTGTTGTCGTAGTCCATCGATCCCACCAATGCAAAGCCGACCGAGCGGCCGGAGCGCCATGCTGGCGAGTAAACTTTATCTCCAGTCAGAATTGGGTTCTTGTAATTCAACTCAGTCGCCTTGGCCATCGCGGAATGAGGACCAGTCACACTCGTGACCGTCAAGCGAGCTTTGGGACTGGCTTTACTGACTTTGGTCGTATCGGACGATATGACGGAGAACGGCACTCCTTCTTGCAAGCCATCAGCGCTTCCGATGTTCAGCCAAACCAATTGACCTCCATCCGTCAGTCGAGTGATTTCGCCCTGAGGTGCTGCGAAGTCATCATCGCGGAACTTCTGAATCTGCTCCAATTGATCAGCAATCACAGCGAGTTGCTTCTTGCTGTTCGCTTCCAGGCTTGAAATGGTCGCAGCTTGTGCAGCTACCTTCTTATCAAACGCTGCCTTGAATTCAGCGAATTGTTTGGTGATTGCATCTTTCTCATTGTTCAGCGACTCAACCTGCTTAGCATGTTTGGCCCGCTCGGCGTCGAGATCTTGAGCCGCTTGTGCAGCCTTCTTCTGGGCGTCTTCACGTGCGGCCGTCTCGCGAGCCAGCGTATCGCTCTGCTCTTTCTGAATCTCCGACTCACGCTTCCGAGCGCGATCGATTTCTTCATTACGGATGCGAAGTGTATCCATCAAGTACTTGGGCAACTTTAGCAGGTCGCCTTTTTCGTTCTTGGAGAACACCTTCATCATCTCCGCGAAATCCTTCTCAACAGGACCAAGTACTTCGTCGCTGGCCATTGTGCCGGCCAACGCTTCCACGTCTTCGTCGATTGGATAGCCCATCATCGACTTCAGCCGATTGACGCGCGACTCGCTCTTCTGGTACTTGGTGCCCGCATCAGCCAGCTGAGTCGACATCTCAGCCATTCGCTTCGAGGTATCCGCATAGGCGCGATACAGAAAGAACATCCCGAGCATCAGGCCAACAGAAATGAAGGCCATCGTGATGACATACGCTTGCCATGCAACGAGATTCTTGTCACGAACTGCCATTAGAACCACTCGAGAAAAGAGGTGAAGGTGAGTTTGAGAAGGCCTTGCTATCAGCCTCCAGTGTATTTAGCCATCCGCGAGTCGTCAAACTTTTGCCGGAAGAACCTTCCGCGCGGAACTATCCCGGATAACACCCACTCTGGGGCTCGAAATCTGGCCCAAAAAACTGGCCCAAAGCGGATCTCAAGAGCTTAATCAGAAACCGCCTCAGACCGCACATTTAGTTAGGTACTTTTGACGATTAAATAGCTTGCAACGCGCACGCCCAACGATTGCGCAAACTATAGTGGATAAGCGGTTTACGACGACGCGACAGTGGCCAAGTAATCAAAAAAAATTTCGAAATTTCTTAAAGTCAAGCAGCAATTTGACTTGGCGACGCCCGTCGCGCGCACAGACCGTGTTGTACATTTGCTAATAGTTTTTGTTCTCGGCACAATGGAACAGGCCCTAAATAGGCTGCCTACATATTGGGTTGGTTCCAGCAATCGAAGAGTGGATTATGTCCATGCGAAACATGTTACGTTCCCTGATCATCGCCGGCCTAGCCATTCCGGCGGCTCCATGGTCGTTCGCCCAAGCACAAGTCTGCTGCGAACCCGCCTACCGCGTTCAGTCTCGAACCATCATGGAAGAGCATCTTGAGACACGTTACCGTGTGGTCTACCGAGACGAATTCGAGGAACAAGAGATTACCTCGCAACGCCCCGTGTTGCGCACTCGCATTGAAAAGCGACCCTACACGGTCACAACTCCGGTGACCGAAACCAGCACCGTCGAAGAGAAGTACACCGTGCTGAAGCCCATCACTAAACGAGAATGGGAAGACCGTAGCTACCAAGAAACAACCTACGTGACTGAAACCGCCGAGCGCGAGGAAGCGTACACGACCTACCAACCGGTCACTGAAACTCAGTATCAAACACAGCAATACGTAGTACAGCGTCCCGTCACTGAGACTCAGCTGCAGACGCAGCAGTACACTACGTACCAACCCGTTACGACAATGCAAACCGCCGTCGTAGATCAGGGACAATACGTTGCACAGCAATTCTACCAACCAGGCGACGTTCGCTACGGCCTGCGCTACCAACCCGGTGGCCTAACCTACGATCCGACTGGCATGGGGGCCTATCGTCGCGGTGGTTTTGGCTGGGTGCCCTACACGGCTCCCGGGCAAACTTACGCTCAGCTCCAATACCAACCTAACCCGGTGCAAGTTGCTATCCCTCAAACCAGTTACATGCCGCAAGTTGTTCAGCAACAGGTTCCCGTCCAAGTCACCCGGATGGAAAGCCAAGTTGTTCAACAACAGATTCCCTATAACGTGACCAAGTACCAGGCCGTGGAACAGCGCCGACGCGTTCCCTACGCCGTTCAGCGTCCAGTAACGCGCACCATCGAAAACAAAGTCCCCGTCGACAAAGTTGAGTGGGTCGAGCAAGAAATGGTTCGCCCCAAGACCGTGCAACGCACCAGCTACAAAGTTGAGACTAAAGAAAAGGAAGTAACCGTCCAATTCTATGAAACCGAAGCAGTGACCACCAAAGTCAAGGTTCCACGCAGAGTTGCCGAGTACCAACCCTACCACGTCAAGGTCCTGGTGCCTCGAACTGTTCAAATGCCTGTCACGCTCAGCTATGCAGATCCCTACGCAGTGCCTATCAGCCAAGGTCGCAACTCTTGGATGCCAGTCATCGGTGATATCGTCACTTACGGTCCTAGCGTTCCAGTTGACCGTGCCAGTTCGACTGCCAGCGCTGCCCCACAGCAGACGCTGAAGAAAATCGAAACTGGCGATCCTAAGAACGACCAAGCTCCAGCTAAGGAAAATGAGACTGAACCCGAAGCCGTTACCCCACCGGCTCCAGAGCTTGATCTCAGTCCATCCAACAAGAATGACGCCCCCAAGGCGTAGCGATGTTGACCGCGCGTGTTTGGCCGCGCTCGTAGCGGAATGCGTCAAGGGCTTGTTGGTTTTGTGAGCCGTAGGCGCTAGCGGCTTGTTCATTTAATATCAAAGCAAAATGATAACAATTAACCGATGGGCGTTAGCCCCGGTTTCTGCTCTGGCAACCGCCGCTAACGCGGTACGGTTGATTTAGTGAGCCGTAGGCGCTAGGGGCCTGTTTAGTTAGTGAGCCGTCGGCGCTAGCCGCGGGTGACCGAAGTTTGACGCGTGCATGGCGTTGACTCATGCCAATGTGAGAAGTAATTCTGCATTGGCCGGTTTATAGGTGATGAACAATTAGTCCTTCGTTTACCCGCGGCTAGCGCCTTCGGCTCACATTGCCCGTGGCGCAATAATCGACAAGCCGTCAAGCATTTCGAGAGTACTGCGGTGTGTTCCCGAAAGCTTTGACGGCTCCCGCTACCAATAATCGACACATTAGCCCCATTGGAAACGCGTACCTCTTTCGGCTGATGCTAAACTAAAGTCTTCCCTTCCCGTTAAAGTGCTTCGAAGAGATTCGGATTGATGGAAGATTCAAAGGTACGTAATGCCAAATCCAAAGCAGGTCGCGGTCAGTGGTTCGCGCGGATTCGTGGGCGCGAGACTAGTCGCCGAACTTAAGCATCGAGGTTACGAAGTCATTCGGCTTCTACATACCTCAAAGCGGGACTTGCAACCCGATGAGCTGATCTGGAACTCGGAAAGTGGACTTGCCAAGCCACAAGCGCTAAACGGTGTTGGAGCTATCATTCACTTGGCTGGACGCAACATTGCGTCGGCGCGCTGGTCTGAAGCCGAGAAAAATCGCCTCTATGATTCACGCGTTTCAGCAACCAAGCAGCTCGTCAAGCAGCTACTGACTCTTGAAGACCGTCCGAGTGTCTTCATTGGAGCGTCTGCAGTTGGTATCTACGGTGAGTGTGGAAACAGCGAGGTCGATGAATCCCATTCGCCGGGCAACGACTTTCTATCTGAAGTTGCACGCGATTGGGAAGCCGCCACGCTCCCGCTATCCGCAGCTGGCGTTCGTGTCGCTCATGCAAGACTGGGCGTGGTGCTTGATCCCGCCGAGGGTGCGCTGGCCAAGATGTTACCGCTATTTCGCTGGGGACTTGGCGGGCGGCTTGGTAGCGGCAAACAGTATTGGAGCTGGGTTGCAATCGAGGACGTTATTCAAGGCCTATGCTGGTTGCTTGAGAATCCGCAGGCGGCTGGTCCCTACAACTTAGTTGCCCCCCAACCCGTGACGAACAGTGAGTTCACCACGAAGTTAGCCAACGCGATGGGGCGCCCCGCAGTGTTCCCTGCACCTAAGTTTGCTTTGCGACTCGCGCTCGGTGAGATGGCCGATGCAATACTCTTAACCAGTTGCCGAGCGGTGCCCAGGAAGCTGCTGTCTGATGGCTTCCAATTCCAAAATCCAGACCTAACCACGTGGCTTGAAAAGCAGCTGCTGAAAGGGTAATCAGTCAAAAGTCGCTCGACGAGTTACAGCGGCTTGGCTGACAGGCTTCACTTATTCAGACAACATTTCAAGAGTTGGTTGAGAACACGGCTGGCGGTAAAGCCAAATCTCCTTTCGCCTTGTCGTCAGAAGTTTGATTCCCCTCAGACGAAGATTCGTCTGCGAAGCTCTTTGAGGCATCAAACCCAAACCATGCCGAAACGGTGAGATATAAGCTAAAGAAAACGGGAACTTGAAATAGCACCAAGAACGTAGACAGCATCAACCCAAAGGCGATACTGGTCGCCATAGGCAAAGAAACTGCGCTTGGAACGAAGTCTCCAGTAGCATCGGTGCCAAGCCACCAATCGTTGTCACACTGGTTAGAAAGACCGGACGCAAGCGCCTTAGGCCAGCTTCGGTCAAAGCCTGCTTGAATTCCATTCCGCTACGAACTTTGGAATTGATGAAGTCTACCAAGACGATGGAGTCGTTCACAACAACTCCCGTTAAAGCCACCAATCCAAAGAAGCTGAACAAAGTAACTTCGATACCCATGATTCCGTGCCCCCAAATGGCTCCGATGGCGCCAAAGGGCACTATGGCCAAGATAATCAATGGCTGGAAGTAGGACTTGAATTCAACGACCAGCAGAATGTACATGGCGAGTATCGCCAGTCCCGAACCGATAAAGAGACTCTGAGTTGACTCTTGCGTCTGCTGCTGTTGGCCCTCCCAACGTAAACCTACGGATGGACAAGCGACGGCGAGTTTCGGCAGAAAATCGGCCTTGAGCGTATCAATCACCTTTTGCGCGTTCGTTTCTGTGGCGTCCAGGTCGGTCACGATCGTAATGGAACGCTGTTGATCGAGGCGGTTAATCTCCGAGTAACCCTGGGCTGCAGTGATCTCTGCCAATTCGGTTATAGGGCGTTCAACATTGTCGCTACCACGAACACGAATCTCGTGGAATTGGGCGAGCGATGTGCGTTCGCTTTCAGGATAGCGGACCATCAGTTTGACTTCGTGTCTTCCGCGTTGCATACGCATGACTTCAGCGCCGTAATAGGTATTGCGAATCGTTTCCGCTAAATCCGCCGAAGTAATTCCCATCGACTGAGCGCTTTCCTTGACCTTGATCTGAAACTCAATTTTGCCCGGCGTAGCATCATCGCGGATATCGTAAACACCGGCATAAGTCGCCAGTTCTTTCTTTGTCAGCTCAACAGCCGTTTCCAATTCCGCCTGTTTGTTTGACGGTGCCAGCAACTTGAATTCAATTGGATTTCCCCCCGGTCCTACGGAAGCTGAATCGAATGTCACCCGCTCTGCACCAGTAAACTCACCCGCCTCCTTACGCCATAAACTGATCAATTCGTTGCTGCTAACCGAACGCTCGGCGGCATCTCTCAGTTCGACACTGACTTGCCCAACATTGCTACCGCTGTTGTTTTGAGTCGAGCCTAATGCGCCTTGGGCGGTGACTTGACCAACTTGGCGGAAGGTTAGTTTGACAGGGCCCTTGGGGGGCAGCGGATCAGCGACGGTTTCCGTCTGTGTCGTGCTTCCCTTGAGTTGTGCTTGTTCTTGTGCATAGATTCTTTCGCTGACAGTCCGAATGGCTTTTTCGATACGCTGCGTGGCTTCGTCAGCCATTTGCACTGGGGTACCATCGTGGGGGCAGCGAACAACGCGCTTTTGAAAAAGACAATGACTGTCCTGAATGGATGCATGCAATACGCGTCAGATCAGGTGGCAGATGGTGTGCCAGCCACGACTTTACTTCCTACGATGCCTGCCACGCAAAGCCTCAGGGCGTGCCACCCAACAAAAGGTGCAGATGGTGCCAGCCATAAATCGCATTTCATAAAGCGACTTTACATTTTACGATGCTGGACACGCCCTTCGCAAAGCCTCAGAGCGTGCCACCCAACAAAATAAACTGTGTGAAGCACTAGCTAAACAGCTCGCTTACCGCTTGGCCCTTGGCGTCTTTGGTGACGTAGAATGGGCGGCCTTCGATGTCGAAGCCGGTCTTGGGGCTGATGCCCATGGCTGTCAGAATGGTCGCGTGCAAGTTCTCGATGCTGACAGGATTCTTGATCGCCATCAGCGGTCGTTCGGGAGCGGTTTCACCGTATACAAAGCCGCGCTTCATGCCGCCGCCGAACATCACCACACTCGTGCCACCGGTGAAGTGACGGTGCAAGCCGTAGTGCTTCATTTCACTCACTTTATCGACTGGCGCGGTGGCTTGATCGGTAGCCTTCGATCCAGGTTGACCCTCCATCAGCGCATCGCGACTGAACTCGGAAGCGATGATCACAAGCGTGCGGTCGAGCAAGCCTCGCTGCTCCAGATCAAGAACCAACTGCGCAATGGGGCGGTCGATTTCTTGATGCATGCGCGCAACCGTAGTATGACCGTCTGCGTGGGTGTCCCAGTGCAAGAAGGGAACATACTCCGTGGTGACTTCGACGAAGCGAGCACCTGCCTCGACCAGTCGCCGCGCCAGCAAGCAACCCTGTCCAAAACGCCCTGTGTCGTACTTCGCAAAGCTCTCCTTGGGTTCCAACGCGATATCAAAGGCGTTGCGTTCGGGAGCACTCAGCAAGCGATAGGCATTATCCAGTGAACGCAGCACGGATTCCTGTTGGTAGTCGCTCATCACGTCACGATTAGGGCTGCGGTCCAGTAGCTTACGCAGCAGTTTGTCTCGGTTCGAAAAGCGATCGATGGTCATGCCTTCGGGTGGTCGCACCGAAGCGGCAGCTTGATCTGGGAACGGCAGATTCATTGGTCCAAACTCGGAACCAAAGAACCCCGCTGTGGTGAAGGCTTTCAGTTCTTCGTTCTCGCCCACACCTTCGAGTCGCTGACCGACGTTGATGAAAGCGGGGATGACCGGGTTTCGAGGGCCAAGAACTTTGGCAATCCAACTGCCGATGTGTGGGCAGGCGACCGTTTGTGGTGGCACATAACCTGTGTGCCAGTGATATTGATGACGCGAATGCAAGATACTGCCCAGGTCGGCTTGGACAGCGGAGCGAATCAGCGTCGCTCGGTCCATCACTTGCGCAATGTTCTCGAGCCCTTCGCAAATCTTCAGACCATCAACAGAAGTGTTGATCGCAGGGAAAGTACTGAGCATACGCGCTACTTCTAATCCCTCGCGGTACGGTTCGTAGCGCTTGGGGTCAAACGTATCCGGGGCCGCCATGCCGCCACCCATCCACAATAGTATGCAGGCATCGGCAGTTGCCTTTGGATGTTCGATGGCATCGGCGCCGTAGATGTTGCGCGGGGCGCCTGCCATCAGGGCTGCGGTGGCTGCAGCAGACAAACTGCGCACGAAGTCTCGGCGTTGAATTGCGTGAGGAGCTGTTGGATCGGTAAACTCGTACATCTTCTTGCCTATGCAATGGGTTGTTTCTGCTCGACGCGTACTTGAATGCGCTCTACATCGTCGTAGTACTCGCGCCGCTGCAACCATTGGGCTGCAGCTTCATCAAGCAAAACTGTCACACGGGGATGGAGTTGGAGAGCTGACGCGGTGACTTGCGCTGTGACGGGGCCCTCGATAAAGGCTCGGACCGCGTTGGCTTTATTCGCACCCGTCGCCAGCAGTAAAATTTGGCGGGCATCTAATATAGTACCCACGCCCATCGTCACTGCCAAATACGGCACTTCTTCGCCAGCAGCGAAGAAACGCGAATTATCGCTGCGTGTCTCTTTGGTAAGTGCCTTCAGCCGCATGCGGCTGGCCAGCGATGAACTCGGCTCGTTGAAGGCGATGTGCCCGTCGGTTCCGATGCCCAGCAACTGCAAATCGATCCCACCCGCTTCACAGATCATCCGCTCGTAGGCTTGGCAGTAAGCATCGTAGTCGGCGGCTAGCCCATCGGGCACATGGCATTTGCGTTCGTCAAAGTCCGCTTGAGAAAAAAGATTGACGCGCATGAAGGTGCGATAGGACTGTGGGTGGTCAGGTCCCAAGCCCACGTACTCGTCTAAGTTAAACGTCGTGACATCTTGGAAAGAGACTCTGCCCGCACCCTGCGCGTTGATCAGTTCGCGGTAGGTACCCAGTGGTGTACCGCCAGTCGCTAGACCAAGCACGGCCTTTGGATTTTTCTGGACACATCCGACGATAACTTCGGCGGCGCGACGACTGACGTCATCGGCCGTTGGTAAAACGACAACTCGCATCGGCGACTTTCTACTTAGGATCACTAGCCGCAGGAGTTTTCTCCGCCGCAGGCTTATCAGCCGCGGCTTTTTCTGCGGCCGCTTTATCAGCCGCTGCCTTCTCTTCAGCCAGCTTGCGCTCAGCCGCCTCAACATCGGCTAACTTGATGACTTCAGGCAATTCTTTACCCTCAGCGATCAGTTTCATCGACAGCGAGTTGACGCAGTGCCGAGTGTTTTTCTTCGTCATGCGTTCGCCAATGAACACGTGTCCGAGATGTCCACCGCAGTTGGCGCACAAGATCTCGGTGCGATATCCATCCTCGTCCGTTTCGCGGCGCACCGCCCCTTTGATTTCATCGTCGAAGCTTGGCCATCCACAATCGCTCTCGAATTTATCGGTGCTCTTGTACAGTGGTGCGTTGCAACGACGGCAAATGTAGGTTCCAGGGGTTTTCGTTTCCCAGTACTCGCCTGTGAAAGCTCGTTCGGTTCCCTTCTTGAGAATGACGTAGCTTTCCTGCGGAGTTAGCTCATTGAACTTGGGCATCTTCTTCTCCAATTTCTTTGTTTCTGTTTCAGCAGTTTTTGCAGCGGTGGACGAATCTGCCGCCTTGGAATCGTCGCCTGGAGTAACTGACTTCGCTTTTTCATCCTCATTTTCAGGTGCGATCGCATTTGCAACCGGCTTTAGAGCGACATTTGCCGCTTGGGGATCAAGCGATGCCGTCGACGATACGCCACAGCCCAAGACCGCGGTGAGGCTACAAAGTAATAGAATTCGTTCGATTCGCATAATTTCTCCTTCGAACCGTAAAATACGACCTGCCGAACCAGCAAATGCAAGCGTTTCAATGGTAAGTCGGCCCTAATTATAGCCACTTTGCCAAGGTATTGGACATCGGAAGACATGTTCATTCAACTGAATGCACTGCCAATTCGAGACTCAATCAAACTTCCCAGATCACCTCGTAGTGGCACGAGTCATATCCATGCACGCCCCAAACTTCGAGACCCGCAGCTAGCGCTGACGGCTCACTAAATCAACGGCACAAATGGTATTTCGGGGTTTTAGCACAGCTGCAGCAATCCGAAAGCCTCCTTGTGCGGCGGCGATGGGTGTATTTACTGGGTACCGGCAATCGTCTCTAGCCGCTCTGCTAACTCAGACAGTGAAATCTTGGTCTTATAAAAAAGGATCGTTTTTAGCATCTCGGGTGGCAGTTCAGTTAGCTCGGATTGGTGCTCCCGCTGAGCGATGATCCAGATCCGTTCATGCGCGAACTGCTGCAGCGTCTTGAGTTTGGCTGCGATGTATTCGGGTGTCCAATAGCCCACAATTTCGAGGTGGATTTTTATTCCCGAAGTGTGCACCAATTGGAAATCCGGCAAGAAGATCTTTTGATGCACTACGAGTAACTCGGATTCGCGGTTCAATGTCCAGCCTTCGACAGGCGCGGCTTGCCATTTCGTCATCAGGTCTTGTTCGACTTCGGAATCGAATTCGTCCGCAGGCATTTTGGGCGACGTTAACCCATCCCGGCTCGACAGGAGCAACTGCATCGGCCGACCGCTGCGCACCGTAATACTGGCCGCCAAACGCCAGTCTTTACAAGCCAACAGCTTGGGAATGATCTTGGCCATCGCGACACCATATCGTCGCGTCGATCGCAGCTCACTAGCCGGTCCGCTCAACGTGAATTGGAATTCGTCGGTATCGAGCTTGCGAATTCGGTGCATCAAACGCGACAGCTTGATCGCCCGCGTGATTGTTTGCAGATCTTTCTGTATCCACAACGTCATGCGCGTGGCTCGATACAAACAGGCTTGAACTTGTGCAACGTTGTAGCGTGCCAGCAGCGCAGCTCCGTTCTCGTAACCCTCGAAACTCTTGAGTGGATGAAATTCAATGACATCGGCATACAGTAGTCTCTCAATCTCCTCCCAAGGCTTGTCGACCAATCCGGCGATCTTGCGTTTGACGGCCCACTGTTCCGAGGTAAAGACTCCGTTGGGCGATGAAGTAAGCGGATGGCTAGGCGCTGCAGCTTGAAAGACGAACTGCCGCAGCTTGGCAGCTTGGCGTCCGCGATCCGATTCATACTGGCTGACATCATCCAGCAGTTTGATCAAAGCGGACATCCGTCGCGATGAGCAATCATCCAGTTGCTCGAGCACCGCTTCGGCGCGCTGATGAACCTGCTGGCGCGTGGCCCCCACACTGTCCGCGTAGGTCCGCAGCAGTTGCTCAGCAATCGGCAGATAGTGTGCGTGATCAAGTCGCGTCAAGCGATCAGGCACTATCAAGCCACGCTCAAAATCATAATCCGCTAAAGCTTGTTGTGATGTTAGCATGACACAGCCACACACTTGGATTTAATATTTAGCAAGCGCATCACCCAGTTGGTTTGCGAAACGCGTCGCTGCGTCGTCGCGCTCGCGACCGCTCATTCTCACTTGTATCCGACAAGACCACCTCGTACAGCACTGCTCCACCGAATGGACTCTTGCGAAGAATGCGCCCCAAGCGCTGCTTAGCTTGTCGTGTCGAGCTTCCTCCGCCGATCACGATAGCGACTTTGGCATCGGGCAAATCAACTCCTTCATCCAGAATCTGATTTGCAACCAGTACGGGATAGCTGCCCGCTTCGAATCCCGACAAGATCGCTTGACGTTCCTTCTTGCCACAATGACTTAGCAGGCAAGGCACCAGAAAGCGTATCGAAACATCGCGAGCCATCGCGTTTGATCCCACGAAGACAATCGTTGGCTCGCCGACATGCAATTGGAACAGGTCTTCGAGCACTCGCAGTTTCTCTTCGGCTCGGTTCTCAATCGATTGCTTTTGTCGGAAGGCCTTGAGTATGGCCCGCGCTTGAGGGTCCAGATTGGATTCGCGACAAAGTTCTTGCCATTGAAACTGGCTATCATCCCGGCGACGCTGGTAAACGTATTGCTGGATCTGCTGTGACAACTGGTCGTAACGAGCTTGCTCGGCGCTCGACAACGCGACAGGGACTCGAATCACTCGATAGTTCGCCAAGATATCGCCGGTCGCCTGACTGACATTTAACTCGTAGACGGTCTTGCCTATCAAGCGTTCTAGATCCGCATGCCTACCGTCACTCCGCCCGGGTGTTGCCGTCAGCCCCAGACGAAAGGGAGCGGCTGACATGATGGCCGACTCGCGGTAGAAATCGCCTGGCAAGTGGTGGCACTCGTCGTACACGATCAAGCCAAACTGATTTCCCAATGTCGTCATGTGAATCGCAGCGCTGTCATAAGTGGTTACCGAGACAGGTCGCACATTGAAAGTGTTGTCGCCAATCACACCCACGTCATAGCCGAGATGTTCTTGAATGCGGCGCTGCCATTGATACATAAGATCACGGATAGGTGCCACGAATAAACAAGAGACCGCTAGTCGCTTGGCGATTTCGAGGGCGACGACTGTTTTGCCAGTCCCAGTTGCCATCACGACCACGCCGCGATTATCGGCTTGGGTGAAAGCCTCAATCGCCTGAGTTTGCTGCGCTCGCAGGGGTGGAAAGTTGTCTTTAGACCAAGCGACTTTCTGCCAGCGCTCTACATCGTTGGCAACCTTCCCCGCAACTTTAGCGAGGTCGCGTTTGATATCCGCGTAATGGATCGGATCGGTACGATACTTACCAACTCGGCTGTCGAATACCCAGCCGATTTCAGGAAAGATCTTGGCCACACCTGTTGCACTGAAACCGCTTAGCAAGAGTGTGCCCTGATCGAAGGCTAGGGATGGCGGTTCTCGGGTCATAGCGCAAATCGGTGGTGGCCCAGGCTGTTGCAATCATGGCATGCACGGTGGATCACGATTCTTCGCCCAAACTCGGGCCGCCGAATTTGGGATGACCGTTATCGTGTTCGACGTCAGAGCTGCGCAGCGCGTCGTGAAAAGCGGTCCAGGCTAGTTTGTAACAACTGGCTGGCGCAACAACTTGATCGAGCTGCGTAAGCGCAAAATACGAAGCAATATCCAAGTCGATCAGTTCATGGATCATCTTCGCTTCGCAGTGCATCGCGAGAATCGAAGCCGGGGCTTCGCAGTAGATACAGCCTTGAGAATCGAACCAAGCCTCTTCGATGGCCCCTTCGTCGCTGACCCGCAACTGCATCAAGATAAAGTGCTCAGTATCGGGATCATGCGCCTGCGCACCGTGGGTCGCGCGTTCGCATTGACCCCGATGATAAGGGTCTTCATAGTGACTGTGGAGCAAATCCGGAAGTTCATCCATGCGGCACGAATCACTTATCCGTTTTCGGCGCTGCAGCGTCGGTGATCGGACGCCACTTGAAGTTACGTACCATAACCTTGGACTGGAAGGCACAGTAACCAAGCGGACGGCTGGCAAGCACCTCGCCGCGAACCGAGAACTCATGGCCCTCGCGCTCGAGCTCAACGACTTTCTTGTCGTCGATGAATGCCAGGATCATCTTGTCATCAACGCGGACTTTGAAACGATACCACTGCTTGTTTTTGAAATCCATGAACTGGGTGGTGGAGTTTTCTGACGCATCGAAGCCATCGACACTGGAGATCCCCAACACGCCTCCGCCCCAACCGCCCGCGATAAACGACGCGTGTTTGTCGCCCACTGGAAATGTTAGTCCGCAGAGGAAATCACTGCCGTCGGCGCGCTGGGCTTCCAGTTCAATTTCAAAGTTGCTGGTCGGGAAGACACGCTTGTAGGTAATGCCTGTCAGAGGGTCGCCGGTTTCGAGTGTCAGTTGGTGATTGGCGATCGAGACTTTGCCCTCGCCGCCGAAGTTTGTCGGTTCCCAGCCATCGAGCGATTTTTCTTCAAGTAAAGGTTTCCAGCCGTCTTTGTCAGCGGCCGCCTTGGTTTCCGCAGCGGGTTTGTCCGTGGGCGTTTCGGCAGGCTTCGATTCCTGGGCTAACTGGGCTTGGGCTGACTGGGCTTGGGCTAACTGGGCTTGGGCTGGCGAATCTTGGGCCCGCAGAGCCGATAAATTGCACAAAAACAGGAGGGGAAATACGAATGCGAAAATTTTCTTCATGAAAGCCTCCGATCTGCGGTTTTCGCGCAGAAAGCTGAGCTAGGTTTGACGATTGGTGGGGATTTTGTCGATGAAACGGGAACGGACGCGTTTTCTGAATTCGGAAAGTTGGGCGTGGTGGAATTGGGCCAGGGAAGTTGGGCTGCTTCCAGAGCGACAACGTCCAGCAGCGACAAATGGGGCGCGACGGCCTGGGGTTTCATACAACACTTAATGTGGTTCAATTATGCTGGGAATGCAAGCGCCAACTTCGGCGAATCAAGCGTTGCGAAAACTACCAACGGAAACTGCCTCCCTAGCTCTTCCCGCCTACGACGCCCGACGAGCTTCTCGATCGGAATTCGTTAGTTCATTGATGAGTATCATGCGATTTGCATCCGTAGTTCTACTGGCCTACTGGGCCCTCATATTCATTGGCACGCATATACCTAGCGCTAGGATGACGCACTTGCATGCATCCGACAAGTTTTACCACTTTGTCGCTTTCGCTGGTCTCTCGTTTTTGCTGTGTTGGGCTATCCCCTCTAGCCGAGTGAGCTGGGGGAAAATCCTGGTGCTCGCCGCCGTGATTGCTATGTCCTATGCAGTTCTTGACGAACTGACTCAGCAGTTTATCCCTGGTCGCACTTGTGATATCTGGGACGTCTGCGCGGATTCCGTTGGCGTCGTGCTGGGACTGATCGCGTACTCGATCGCTCGATTAATTGTCAGCCGCACGAAATGGGCTCAGCGAATTCTGGCACCTAACGCCTAGCAGGCCTCTGAAAAAAGTAACCCGACATGTCAGTTTGATGTCGCGAGTTTGGGTTGCTTTGAAGCGATCCATACGACGTTTTGCTTGGCTTTTCGTAACCCGCAGCGTTAGCGAGGGACCTTTCTGCAACGTCAAGCCGACGCGGTCCCTCGCTAACGCTGCGGGTTGCGAAAAACCAAAACGCACAACATCAAAACTAACGCTTCCGGTTTCCTTAACCAAGTGTCTAGCTTGGACTGCGAGCTTTCCGTCGCCGCCGCTGAGGCATAAATACTAGCATCGGCACTTCCATAATTGAGCGTGACGGCCGTGGGGCGACTGCTGTATACTATTGCACTTACTGTGTGATTGGTGCGGTCGCTGCTGCAATTCCCACTAAATGACCCGTCGGCGACAACCGCAGGCGGGCAAAGCGAACAGTCGTCGAAGGTGCAATTATGTCTGAAGCTCCCCTTTCTTCCAAAACACGATCTGGTGTGCAGTTATTCGCGGCTGTGAGCGCATTTGGGCTGTGCCTGACTGCTGCCATAGGAGTGGGCTTCTGGCTTGGGACCAATCGCGCACCGCAGAACACGTTTGCTCTTCCTCAGCTCAAGGCTGCCACGGCTGCGACCAGTTCGACCATGGCGGTTGCTACCGGTCAAATCAGTGATCTGGCGGAGGGAATATTCTTTCTGGACTTCATTACAGGCGACTTGCAATGCTTGGTCTATTACCCGCGAACGGGTGTGTTTGGTGCGCGGTACTACACCAATGTCTTGCAGCAATTGCCCGGCGGCGGTCGCAACTCGCAGTTTTTGTTGGTAACCGGAGGGGCTGTTACGGTCGCCACTACCGGTGGTCCGCGGCCCGGCAATTCACTGGTTTACGTGACTGATGCAACCAGCGGCATGTTTGCGGCCTACGCCGTGCCTTGGGATCGAACCGCCGAAGCGGGCGGGCGTTTGCAATCAGGTCCATTGGTTTTCGTCGGCGGCGGCCCGATTCGTAATTTCCAACTACGCGATCTTTCTGCCGCGCAATCCGCCAATCAGCCGGCGGCCGTCAATTTGCCCGCGGCCGTAAATCCCCCAGCAGCGGTGGATCCGAACAAGAAGAAGTAGTCTCAGTCGCAGCACCGGTTCCCGCTGCGAAAACCAGACTTCAGCGCTTTTCTGTCCACATGAGATTGCAGGGCTGATTGAGCCTGGTGTGCCGCAGACGATCAAGTTGGGTGATCGCTAAATCGCCGTGGTTGAGCCAGTATTGCAGTGCACTTGAATGCATCTGCTAATTCCAGCCGTATCACTCGGACAGGTTTCCGTTTAGGCGCGAGCCGGAGCGAGCCCTGGGGCCCAGTCCTGCCGAATTTAAAGTCGTCGCTTCGCGACCACGCGCCCTCGCGGATGCATCCAATTGCCGGTACCATTCTCCCATGGTCCGAAGCGGTTTTTCGGGCCAATTACCCCACGTTGGATGACTTTCGTCACATGTCGTTACGCAATTGGATCAGTGGCCGCGTTTTCAGCTTCGTCCATGGAAACAACCTTGTTTACAACACTTGCTGGGAAGACCCGAGGCTCGACCGCGAAGCTCTTCAACTGACCAGCCAAGATCGTGTGTTGGTTATTACTTCTGCTGGTTGCAACGCCCTCGACTATGCCATCACCGGCCCCGCGCATGTGTATGCGGTCGACATGAACCCGCGACAGAACGCGCTCCTTGAACTGAAGATTGCAGGTATCAAAAAACTGCAATACGAAGATTTCTATAAGCTCTTTGGAAATGGCTACCATCCCGAAGCCGCCAAGATCTATCAGTCAACATTGCGGCCCGAACTGAACCCATGGTCGCAGACTTATTGGGACAAGTGGATCAAGTTCTTCGATAGCCCCAAACGCTCGTTCTACTATCGTGGAACATCAGGCGCATTTGCCCGCATGATCCGCTTCTACATCGATCGAGTCGCCAAAGTTCGACCTGAGATCGATGCGCTTATGGCTTCGCCAACTTTGAAAGAACAATCTGCTATCTACGATTCAATTCATGAGAAATTCTGGAGCAAGTCGCTGAGGTTTGCACTGAACCGCGATACGACCCTGTCGATGTTAGGTGTCCCCAAGGCTCAACGTAGGCAAATCGAAAATCAATATCCTGGCGGCATTCTGAAGTTCATTCAGGACTCGATGGAAGCCGTGTTCGCCAAACTTCCCTTTGTGGATAACTATTTTTGGCGAGTCTACATCACTGGGTCTTACACACCTGATTGCTGTCCGGAGTATTTGAAGCCCACCAACTTCGCGGCTTTGAAAGCCAACAACGTCGCCAACGTTTCGGTTCACACCGACAGTGTGCAAGGCTTTTTGGAAAAAGGCAAAGAGCCGATCTCGCGTTTCATTTTGCTCGACCATATGGATTGGTTATCCGATCATTTCTTCCCACTGCTGGAATCGGAGTGGCAAGCCATTTTGGGTCGGGCGGCACCAGGCTCGCGAGTGCTGTGGCGCAGTGGTGGATTGCGAACCGAGTTTATCGATCGCGTCGAAATCACGCATGATGGCAAACAAAAGAAATTGCCCGAACTATTGACCTATCATCCTGAGTTGTCAGCGCGTTTGCATGAATTGGATCGCGTCCACACTTATGGCAGCTTCTACATCGCAGACTTGGCAATCTAAACGGAATCACTATGGCACTGCTACAGGACCTAAAGATTCTGTATCACCTCGCGCTGCGTCCAGTTCGAGGCAAGAATCACGCCGAGCGCATGGAGAATTTCTACTCGGGGCAAGCCGACGCGTACGATGACTTTCGTCGAAGATTGCTGCACGGGCGTGAACAACTGTATCAACAGATCCAATTGCCAGAGGGTGGTGTGTGGGTCGATCTGGGTGGTGGAACTGGAGCGAATCTGGAGTTCATTCGCGAATCGGTGCCACGGCTTGGAAAAGCCTACGTAGTCGACTTGGCAACATCGTTGTTGGGTGTCGCTCGCCAACGGTTTGCAAAGAACAACTGGAATCACGTGGAAGCCATTGAGGCTGACGCGACCGCTTGGCAACCGCCAGAAGGGGCCGCCGACGTTGTCACCTTCTCTTATTCCTTGACCATGATCCCCGATTGGTTCGGCGCTATTGAAAACGCCCTTAGAATGCTCAAGCCTGGAGGCGTGATCGGGGTCGTCGACTTCTACACCGCTCGTAAACACGCGGCCGAGGGACTGAAGCGACACAGCTGGTTCACGCGTAGTTTCTGGCCAGTCTGGTTTGCTAACGATAATGTTTTTCCATCTCCCGATCACCTGCCTTTCCTACGCAGTCATTTCGATCCCGTCTGGTGCCAAGAATCGTATTCCAAGGTTCCTTACATTCCGATCATTCGAACTCCGTATTACCAATTCATCGGCCGCAAGCGGGCTTAGTTTGCCACCAGCCTGCTCAACAACCTGCTCACCAACATAAGTTACTGACCAAATGTCCGACGCAACTGAGTTGATCACCAAACTTCGAAACTCTATCGGCGATCTTCGCGATCCTGAAACCGGTCGCCCGATTTCGAAAACCAATCAGATCGGTGATATCGTTGTTAACGCTGATGGCCTTCAATGCCACATCAAACTGTCAACGCACAGCTGGCCCTTAAGATCCTACTTCGCTTCGCAGATTGAAGAGCGTCTGCGCGCGCAAACACCCGATCAAAAGAACATCGAAGTCAAATTTGAAGAACTCGACCGCCCACCCGCTCCACTCGGTCAAATCGGCATGTCGGTCAAAAGTGTAATTGCGGTCGGCTCTGGCAAAGGCGGTGTCGGCAAGAGTACCATCGCGGCTTCGATCGCATTGACTCTGCTCAAAGGTGGTGCCCGCGTTGGCTTGATGGACGCTGACGTCTATGGCCCCAGTATTCCGCATCTGCTTGGGTTGTCTGGTCGACCCGAAGTCCAGAATGGAAAAGTGCAGCCAATCTTTTTTGATCACATGCCTGTCATGTCGATGGGGTTCTTGGTCGACCCCGAACAAGCTGTGATTTGGCGCGGGCCCATGTTGCACGGAGCGATCTCGCAGTTCTTGCGAGACACTTATTGGGGGCCGCTCGATTACTTGATCATCGATATGCCACCAGGCACCGGCGATATTGCTTTGACTCTTTCGCAGATGATCCCGCTGGCTGGAGCGGTTGTAGTTTGCACGCCGCAACAAGTCGCGTTGCTGGACGCTGTGAAAGCGGTTGCTATGTTCCGCAAGACAAACATCCCGCTGCTGGGCATGGTAGAGAACATGAGCGGCTTCATTTGTCCCGACTGCGGAAAACGATTTGATATTTTCGGACACGGTGGCGCTCGCGACAAAGCTGAAGAGATGAATGTTCCATTTCTAGGCGAAGTGCCGTTGAACATGCAGTTGCGATCCCAATCGGATACCGGCAACCTCAGTGACGCACTCAACGACCCGATCTGTGCTACAGCCCTCGACAAGATTGTGCACAGCTTGTTAACCGGCATGGCCATCCGCGCCGCATCCGCGCCCGTCGGTACAGCGTTGCCAGTGCTGTAATTTGCTCGTCGATCATTAAGTAGCGGAAGCCGTCAAGGCTTTCGGGGCATTCTCGAAACGCTTGACGCTTGTTGATTATTGCGAGACGGCGACGGCGCTACTAGCGGTCTGTTTTCTTAGTGAGCCGACGGCGCTAGCCGCGGGTGACCGAAGGAGCAGTTATTCATCGCCGATAATCCTGCCAATGCAGAATAGCTTCCAGCTCAAC
>JANRMD010000271.1:0-2507 GCA_033761895.1 Pirellulaceae bacterium
TCCGGAATACCGGATGTCCCTCCGCAAGAAAATCCAGGTGAGTTCCCAAAGTCACCATACTTTGTACGCAAACGGAGGCGTTTTCGGGTGCGCCACCTGTAGTCCGCTATGATACGATAGTCTGGTCCTCACGGAGCGCGGGCGTCCCCGCCCGCTGCCCCACTTTTTAGCATGGCATAGAACTTACAATTCGCGACACTAGCGCACTGCGGCTAATCCTGGTGCGCGGACATCCTCGTCCGCTGAACCCGCGAAACCACAAGCCGTTTTGGTGTTTGGAACCTCAGTTGAACTCTCGCCGCAACTAGCCTGAGCGACTAAAATAGAGCGTACCCACAAACATAACCCCGCGATTCCTGCCTGCGGGGTTTTCAGCTTTACTAGGAAAATGGCTTTCGATGATCGTTCGCAACCTCACTTCTTCACGGCCTTTTGCGGCTTTAGTTTCGATAGTTGTTTTAACAATTGCTGTTGCAACACCTTTTGTAAGCGTCCGCGCAGAAGATCCGCCAAGCGCCGTTGGGCCCGTTCTAAAGCTTTTCAAGAGCGGTCGCTTGCCACCCGAGCGTCAAGGGACTGTGGTGGAGATGATTTGCAATCGGGGCAACGAGCACGATTTGCGAGTCGTCTTTGATCAGTTACTTCTACCCGAGGGCTTTGCTCCGGAACTGCGACTAAAAGTTATCGGCTGGTTAAGCGAAGCGGCGACAACGCGGAAGGTAAATCCAACTGGTGACTTGGCTGCATTCACAAAACTGATTTCAGCGAAAGAGACGCCAGTGCGTTTGGCAGCCATCCGGGCGGCAGCGGCTTGGAAGTTGACGGGGGCTTCGGAGGACCTGCAAAAACTGGCGACCAGTTCGGATGCAACGCCTGAATTGCAAAAGGCGGCAATCGAAGGTCTGGTTGCGATCAGTGGCAACGACAGTAAGTCCACTTTGTTGAAGTTGGCCGCTAAGGGGCAACCCATGCCAGTGCGTATGCAAGCCATCGCTGGTTTGGTCGCGATCGACTTGCAACTTGCGAGCGAACAGGCGGCGGCAGCGCTGGCAGACTCCAGTGCAACGGACAAGCCCAATGCTCTGTTGAATGCTTTCTTCGATCGCAAAGATGGAACCGATGCCTTGGCTGCAGCCTTGAAGAAACAGAAGTTGACCGTCGATGTTGCCAAAATGTCGTTGCGATATATGTATTCTGTTGGACGTAGTGACGCTGGTTTGTCAGGCGTATTGAGCGAAGCGGCAGGTGTCGCCAGCGATCCTCCGCCGCCAACTCAAGAAGAGGTGGCCAAGTTGGCCGAGGAAGTAGTCGCCAAGGGTGACGCAGAGCGGGGCGAACTGATCTTCCGTCGCGCGGAATTGAGTTGCACCCGTTGTCATGGGCTGAATCGAGGTGGTGGTCAAATCGGTCCCGACCTAAGCGCCGTGGGTGGTTCATCGCCGGTTGACTACATCGTCAACTCGATACTGAACCCAAATCTGGCAGTGAAAGAACAATATGTGACCAAAATCTATGTTCTCACCAGTGGCAAGATCCTTACGGGTGTGGTGATCGACAGCGATGATAACCGTGTTCTCATCCGCGACTCGCAGGGCAACACAGTCACTATTCCTACCGCGGATATCGATGATGAGGCTGAAGGAAAATCGTTGATGCCTCAAGGGCTAACCAAGTTTCTAACGCATGAAGAAGTGCTTGATTTGGCGAAATTCATCTCGGAACTCGGCAAGCCGGGGCCGTATGGATTGCGTCCGATCCCCAGCATTCAACGCTGGCGAGTGATGGTGAACGCGCCCGCAGAACTGACGGCTGATGTGCCGCACCTGGAGCACATTCGAGAGTTGGTATTGAGCAGCCAAGCGGATCAATGGACGAGCGCCTACGCCATGTTCTCGGGTAAGTTACCGCTCGCTGAACTGCGTCAGGAGAAAAAGCCAGTCACGCTGATTTTGCAAGGTGAAGTCAAGGTAAACGACGCTGGCCCGGTGGTGTTCGATATCGCGAGTACGGAGAAATACCAGGTTTGGTTGGACGATCAGTCATTCGACTCGAAGCCTAAAGTTGAAGCCAACCTGCAACCTGGAGTTCATAAGATTACGATTCGGATTGATGTCAGCGACAAAGATCAACCGACTTTGAAAGTCGACGTCGCCAAACCGACAGACTCTACGGTGCAGTTCGAAGTTGTTGGTGGCGCCTGAGTTCGAAGTGTAAGTTCTGGCCTGCCAGCTCTGGCTTGTCAGCTCTGGCCTGTCAGTTCTGCTAAACTAAACCACAGACCGATTGTCATCTCCCATCCAGTATTTGAGAGAGGGCGGCTGTGGATATCAAGATCGATAAACTATGGAAGCATTTTGGCATTAGGACCATTTCGCTGGATATTCCGGCTGGTCATTTGCTTTCCATAGTTGGAGTGAATGGTTGGTACGAGACCGCCCCCACGGACGTCGCTCTAACTTCGTGATTTGGGCAATCGCGAAGGCTTGATGTTAAGTCTATAATGGGGG
>JANRMD010000272.1:0-13763 GCA_033761895.1 Pirellulaceae bacterium
TGTGACAATCCACTAGAAGTCTGCTAGGCCAAACGATGCAGCCTGCGGGATAGCCATTCAAGGGACAGGCTTCCGGCAATCCAGGCCATCAACCACCCGAGCCAACGCAGTTGAAAGACTCGATCTGGCGCACCGGGCAAGAAGGATACTTGATCCTGCGGCGTAATCGCTGCAGCTATGGCAGGTCTAGGCTTATTTGCATTAGGGTCATCCGCAATGGGTGTTAACGTGTCCGTTGTTGGTTCGACCAATTCGATGGCTTTTGGAATACCTGGCCAATAACGACCTCCGGTTTCGATGGCTAATTGGGTTAGCAGTGGATCGTTCCGTTCGCCGCGTTGCATTTCCACAGCCGGTACTTTCGCCTTTACGTTTGTCGACAGAACTTCTTCGGAAGCGATGCCACCCAGTTGCAACTGAATCGAATAATCGCCGGAGATCAGCACTGGAAACTGGCCGGTATAAACGCCAGGTTGCGATCCGTCTGCAAATGGTTTTAAGGACAACGGAGTGTTGCGGCGTTGGGGATCGATCAACCTCGCCACTACTTCGCTTTGAATCAGTGGTTGGTAACGTTCGTCCTTCAATACGGCGCGGACGATGACTTGGTCTCCCAGCAAGGCTTGTTCGCGATCGACCAGCAACACTCCTCGATCGGAATCTAGTAGCAGACGACCTTGCGAAACCCAACGGACCAATTTGGTGTAATAGCGATCAAAGTACTGATCGCCCAGTTCGCGGATACGCCACATCTCACCGCCACTTTGGAACACAACGCGACCTGCACCATAGAATTGACTTGCCAAGTAGATCGGTTGCTGACCATCGACCGCAGCTAAAGGATCTGAAAATGTTAACAGTGATTTGGCACCGGGCTTTAGTTCATACGCTGCGTAGTAGCTGAAAACGCCTGTGAACGAGTCCCACAAGCTCTTGCTCGATTCTGGGTCGTCATTTAGCCACAAGAAATCGGATTGTTCACCGTCAGGTGTCAAGCGCAGCGGCCAGGCATTGTCCGCTTCCACGCGACCTGCGGCCAGCAAACGACTGCCTCGCTGCTCAAGTTGCACAGGTGAGAGTGATCTGAGCATCTGCGATTTTGTACCGCTGGCGGACCGTGCGATCCACTTGGGCATCTCAACGGAACCAGCAATTAACATCAATCCACCGGCTTGTTCTGCCACCCATTGCTCGAGGGCTTCCACGGCGCCATCCGGCAGCTTGGTCCAATCAGGATCGAACGCCAAGATTGCGTCATATTGTGACAGCGCTGCTCGATCGACAGGAAACTCTTGCAACAACTTCTTGGATTCTTGGCTAGTGCCAGTCCCACCGCTTTGCAGCAACACATGCGACTCGACATCTCGGTCGCGATAGAGCAGATTGCGAACGAATTGATATTCACGGGTTGGACCGCCCGCAAAAATCAAGACTCGATTCTTGCGTTCGATGACTTCCACGGCAGCTTTGGCAGAATTGTCACGTTCATCGGCATCACCTTCCAACGGGATCACTTTGACAACATATTGCCACTTGCCAACCGCTTTAGGCTCCAGTTCAAAACGCGTGGTTGCGAGCGTTTCTTGATCGGCCAAAAAGACTTGCTGCTCATTTTCGATGGAGAGCGTCGCTGGGTCGGCGCCTTCAGGACCCGCGAGCACTTGCACCGTGGCTGACTTGCCAGCAAAACCGCTTGAACCCACGATGGCGGACAGAGAAAACTTATCGCCGGGGTAGAGACGCTGAGGGACGTCGACTTCGAGCAGTCGCAGGTTCGGTGGACTTTTCTCGGAACCAAGACCGACAACATACAGCGGTACGCGAACACTCTTCGCACTAGCGATTACCGACTTTGGATCGAGCCCCGCGTTGTTGCGGCCATCCGTCAGGATGATGATCCCTGCGAGCGGATTGCCCAATTCGCGATCCAACACAGCCTTTACGGCGTCACCCAATCTCGTCTCAATGCCTGTGGGTTGCAGAGCAAGAGCCCAGTCTTCGGGGACGCTCAATTTCTTGATGGGCTCAGCATCCGATTTTTCATCGGGCTTCGATTCCAACTCTACCTCGGTGAGTGGCGGCAGGTTGGCTCCGAAAACAGCGGCCAAGGGATAGCGTGTGGTGGGAACGATCGCGCGGGCCGCGAGTATCAATGCGGCTAAGGACAAAGTGGATCCGACCAGCAACATCCATCCGCCACTCACGGAATTCTTGGCGCCGATCATCTGCCCCAGGAGTGAGATCAAAACTAGTAGCAGTGCAAATCCGCCCAACCCCAGGGCTGCGTACATGAACTGCCTACCGATCGACAGCGTTTCGGCGTCGATATCTTGAGCTTCGGATTTCAATGCAGTAGCTTCAGCCTTAGCTATAGCCGCGATGGGTGTGGGTCGCGCGGCTTGGTCAAAGCGATAGACGGATAGTTCGTGCTGGCTGGAGAGTTGTTGTAGGAAATCGGATTGAGCAAAGAGTTTGGCGACTTCTTCGGCGCGGGTACTCGTGCTCGCTACTCCACTCGCCAAGGGCTCGCTGGGCAACGTCATGCTTAACGAAGTATCGACTAACACCGCTACGCGTGAATCTCGTACAACACGTTGCTCGGTGCGCCGATCGAATTGGAAAAAGTACAGCAAAATTCCAGCCAATGCAGCAATCCTCAGCAACATCAACGCGAAACCAACAGTCCGTTGTTGCTCGACTGCATCGCGTCGATACCATAGCACCACGTAGCTGAGAACGAACACGGTAACGAAGCCAACTAAGGCCCAGTGCCACCATTGATCGAGTTCTTCAAAACGTGCCCACTGGTAGGTCACTCGTGTTTGAGCCATTAAGGCCATCAAGGCTGCGGTACCGCTGAGGATCGTATTCATCGGCTTGCTCCTGCGGCTAGGCGCTGCGGATGGAAGCTCGCCGAGTAGGCCAGGGCTTGTTCTCCGAGCAGCAACAATGCCAACAGCGTCATCAGCAAAGTGCTATGTGCGGCGTCTTGCGAGTTCAAACCTAAACCAGCCAACGACTCAGCCGACCGAACTTTGACAGGCAATTTCGACTCCAATTCATTTTCACCTACACGCGCCAAATCGCCCTCGGAAGCGGACACGTTGTGGGCCGCGTTGTCGACGATGTAATCGCCATTTGCGCCAACCATCCAACTCTCAAACAGCCCGGGGCGCAACAAGTCGTCGATCAGGTCGCGATTGGCTTGGTCCAAGTCGACGTTCAACTTGACTTTGGAAACATCTCCAGCATCATTCGTTTGTACCTTGGGCTGCAGTCGGATCCGGCCGCCGGATTCTTTCGCTGGAATGAATACTTCTGCTTCGGGCAAGACGGCTTGACCTGTGACGACCATTTCCAAATCGCTACCAACAGAGGCACTTGTTGCTTTATGCCGAAAACTGCCGAGATAGCCCATCGATCGCAAGGCGAAGACCACAAAAGTTGGATCCGAGGCCCAGTTGCTCCACGCGCTGTTCAGTCCGGTTAACATCGTAACCGCATGACCTTCCCCGACTGCCTTGTCAAAAATCAATGGCCGTTTGCCCGGCCCAGTCGCTACGACTTCGGTACCCGTCGGCGGGAAGTTCTTGTCATCCAGGGTTAGAATTTGCCGAATGCGAGTCATAAAGAATGGAGAGCTGCTGAGCTTGGTCATCGGCGCGAGTATCTGATGTTCGCTGGCGACAACCTGCGGTGGGCCATCCCCCAGCGGCTGTTCCACTTCGGTGATGCCCGTTAGTGGAACCGGCAGGAGACCAGCTCCATCACGATAGAGTTGCTCGTTAAGCGTTTTGATGTTTGTGTTTGGGCCGACGCAAATGAATACACCGCCACCGTCACCGCAATAGCGTTCTAGTTTGTCAATCGCCTGCGCATCCAAACGGGGCACGTCGAGCAATGCCACAGCGCTCCAAGTGGCTAACTGCTCTTCCGAAACATCGCGCAAGTAGGCAGCATCGACAGTTTCCAGCGTCATGCCTGTTGCAAGTTTCGCATCGGGGTTGAGAGCCGTCTTGAAGAAGAACGCATTCGATTGATCTACCGCACCATCGACCAACAGTACCCGCTGCGACTGCTGAATTTCAATCACGCACCAACGGCGGTTGTCCATGGCCAGCGGATCTTCGGGCAATGCGACCTCAACCACATGTTGTCCGGGAAGTCCAAAAAGCACTTGGACTTGCCGTGTCACCGTTTCGCCAGCTGCAATCTGTTCTATTACGACCGAGGGTAGATCTTCACTTTGACCGGAATAGGGCAACTCGGGCGCTGGTTTGGCGACGCCCAATGGGTAGCTCAGCGTGCGAATCTTCACGACCACATTGCGCGCCGCTTGAGCCGATTGATTGCGAATCTGGAAGCGAACGATCAGTGGCACGCCGGCGGCCCAGACTTCTTGTTCAGGTTCAACCATCGTGACCGTCAAGTTATTGGTGGCTTCGCGTCCGCAGTCGATAAGCTGGACTTTGGCGCCACCGCTGGTCATCTGTTGCAGTTTGATGCGCAGCGATTCAGGTTCACCCCATTCGTTGCGCCGTAGATCGCTCAGCAAATACACTTCGGCTTGTTCGCCGGTACCTTGCGAAATCATGGGACTGATCAAATCGAGGGCCGCATCGGGAGTCAATTGCAGCGATGTGGGCTGGGTCGCGCTCAGGCGATCGAGCAAGCGAGTTGGATCGCGTGGGATCGTCTGAGCCATCAGGTCTGCGGCGGTGTCCACACGGGCATCATCCGCATTCTTGGATGCGAGCTGCGCCCGGCTCCAGCGCACCAGGGTTATCTGATGTTGGCCGGGTTGGTTGGCGATCGAGCGGACTAAACCATTGAGCGCCTTTAAGCCGCGGTTGTAACACGTTTCGTTCTGCTCGACTTCGGACATGGAAAAACTGTCGTCAAACAAGACGTAATGGTGTGTAGTTTGACCACCAAACCAGCTCAACCACTTCGCCGCACTGACCCACTTTGCCAACATGGCAACCAACAGCAGCATGACTAGAATTCGAGACGCAAGCAGTAACCACTGTTTGAGCATCACCCAGCGACGATTGCGCCGATAGCTTTCCAGCAAAAAATCCATCGCTGCCCAAGGCTGCTTGCGATGGCGCAGCATGTTGATCAAGTGCACAAGAATCGGCACTGCGACCAACAAAAAGCCCCAAGTTAATGGCTGGAAAAGGAATTGCATCAGTTAGTTACTCATTTGCGGACAGCATGCATGCGGCCATTTAATATCTTCGACAGCACCGCATCCGGGGCGTCGCTGGTGCGAATCAACAAGTAGTCACTCTTCGAGGCCGCGCAGGCACGACGCACGCGTTGCAAGAATCGTTCAAGGGCTTCCATATATCCATCACGCAACGCACGCGGATTGCAGGTCAACGACTCAAGCGATTCCAGCCCTTCGAAGCGTGTCGGATCCGCAAACGGAAAATCGAGTTCGTCGTCATCGAGGACATGCAGCACCATCACATCGTGCCCTGCACGCCTGAGGGTATCGATACCGCGCAGGGAACTCTCTTCGGCCCCCAACAGATCGCTGATCAGAATCATCAGCCCCCGTTTGGGAAATGTTTGCACGACATCTTTAAAGACTGTATCAAGATTCGTCTTATCGGCTGGCTTGGAATTTTCGAGCGACGCAAGAATGTCATTCAAGTGACTTTGACTGGACCTCAACGGCACCCGCGACCGGATGCGGTTGTCGAATAGGACACTGCCGACAGCATCCTGTTGCTTTAGTACCAGCATTGCCAGACATGCGGCCAGTGTACATGCATAGTCGAACTTTGTGTTCTCGCCATGCCCGTACAGCATGCTTGCCGAACTGTCGACCAGCAGCGAACAGCGAAGATTCGTATCTTCTTCGTACTGCTTGATCACCAGTCGGTCTTGGCGAGCCCAGACTTTCCAGTCCACATGGCGGACGTCATCTCCAGCGACGTACTGGCGATGCTGTACGAACTCGACCGATTGTCCAAAATAAGGACTGCGGTGAGCGCCAGACAAAAAACCTTCGACAATATGACGGGCTCGCAATTCAAGCCGCGCGACCCGCTTGACTGCCTCAGGAGGCAAAAATCTTCTTGAAGCGGGCATCGCGTGTTAACTCATCCTCTGAAGTAGGTGTCTCAGCAACCAATCTATCAATCACATCATCCGTGGAAATGCCATCGCTTTCGGCCGCAAACGTGACCACCATGCGATGCCTGAGCACCGGCTTGGACAGCGCCTGAATATCCTCGACGGCAACATGAGTTCGACCATTGAGCAGCGCGCGAGCTTTGCCACCTAGCACAAGGAACTGTACCGCCCGGGGACCGGCTCCCCAACTGATCTGCTCATTCACAAAACTCGGCACACCTTCGGTGCCTACCCGAGTTTGGCGAACGATGGCTAGGGCGTAGCGAATGATATGGTCGGCAACGGGAACGCTTCGCACCAAGTCTTGCAGTTCTTGTATCTCTTGGCCGGACAAAACCGATTCCACATCGGATTTGATCCGCGATGTTGTGCGTCGGGCGACTTCCAATTCTTCATTGAAAGAGGGGTAATCGACCAAGATCTTGAACATGAAGCGGTCTTGTTGGGCTTCAGGCAGTGGGTAAGTTCCCTCTTGTTCGATCGGATTCTGGGTCGCGAGCACAAAGAACGGATCGCTTAGCGAGTGGCGTTGTCGCCCCACCGTGACTTGGCGTTCCTGCATCGCTTCCAGCAAAGCGGCTTGCGTTTTCGGTGGAGTGCGGTTGATTTCGTCGGCCAGAATGACGTTGGCGAACAGGGGCCCTTCCATGAAACGCCGTTGCAGTCCACCACCGGGCTGCTCTTCGATCACTTCCGTTCCGGTGATGTCAGCGGGCATTAGGTCCGGCGTGAACTGAATGCGGCTGAACGTAAGGCTGAGCGTACGTGCCAAGGTGCTGATAAGCAGCGTCTTGGCCAAGCCCGGAACGCCTTCGAGCAAGCAGTGGCCACGACTAAAGATGCTGATAAGCAGCTCATCTATGACGTCTTGCTGGCCCACGATCACCTTGCTTAGCTGCGCCGTGATGCGCTCGCGGGCAGCCTGCAGCCGAGCAATCGATTCGCTCGAGATTGGCTTATCGCCGTTACCATTTACTTCGCCGCTATGATTCATGCGCCATTCCTATCTGGCCGATTTCCGTTCGAAGCTCATACCCGCGACTTTTCGCGGGTAAAGTGATTGAGCTGAGAATCTTAACCCAGTCTAGTTTACACGTTTTTTGCATCACGAAGTAGCGGGAACGCCCCAATAGAAAAATCTGACTCTTATTGCTGTTCGCCACAGTCCGGATTGCAACTTTGGCTTGAGGAGAAAGGGCTGCGAAGCTGAAAAGTCCAGATTCCACCAAGTAAAGTAGGTGGCATGAGCGTGGAAGGTTGAGGAAGCTTGCCTTTTTACCAACCAAGTATTGGAACTGTTCATCCGCTATAATGTCGGGTCCGCTTGGCTGCATCCTTCCAGACGCGACCACTCAGGATTAGCCTCTAGAGCCCATGAAACATCCCTTCGCGAGTCTCCTACGTGCTGTTTCCTATCAGTGACGATGATCGTCAAGTAACTTCACCCGCGTTTGTTACCTATGCGATCTTTGCGCTGAATGTGGGGATGTTCTTGATCCAAATGACCAATCCCAGTTTCACTTATGGCTGGAGCGTCATTCCGAAAGAGATAACCACCGGCGTCGACTTGGTAGAACCTATGCCGCTCGAGTTGCCTGACAATCAAGTGGTGGAAATTCCGCAGGCGCCTGGGCCACCGATCATCTATTTAACCTTACTGACCGCCATGTTTATGCACGGTGGATTCGGACATATCGCTGGCAACATGCTTTACCTGTGGATCTTCGGAAACAACGTTGAACACCGCTTCGGCCACTGGTGGTTTTTGCTGTTCTACCTGTCCGCGGGTTTGGCCAGTAATTTTGCGCAGATCGCCGTGGGCCCCAACAGTGTGATACCCAATCTCGGCGCGTCGGGTGCGATCGCAGGTGTCATGGGAGCCTACATTGTACTGTTTCCGCACAATCGAGTGAACGCGGTCTTCTTCTACAGCGTGATCACCGTTCCCGCGATAGTAGTGCTAGGTATGTGGATCGCGACTCAATTCGTGAGTGGCTACGGCTCGATTGCCGCAACCTCCTCATCGACTGGTGGAGTGGCTTACATGGCCCACATCGGAGGTTTCATTACTGGTGTTCTGGTGGCCCTGATGTCGCGCGCTGTGATCAGCGAAGAACAGGATTCGGTACTAAGACGCCAATATGAACGCGACCCCAGAGCTCATCCGCTGTGGCCACCGACGCGGCACTTGGATTGAAAGAGCTTGCCCGGATAAACGCGCTCGATAGGAATCTTAACTCCACAGCGTCTTGCCTCGCGATCGATGGCTTCATCAATCTGCTCATCTTCGTAACGCGATGAAAAGTGGCCGAGAATGAGAGTTCCGATATCGCTGTCAGCAACCATCTCCATCACTGCGTCAAGCGAACTGTGCTTGTTGCGACGTGGATTGTCAGGTTCAATTTCAGCCCGCGTCAGAAAGGTGGCTTCATGGATCAAGATCTTGGCGCCATGATAGCGACCATCGGTCTCAATCGGAGTGTCGGCCGAGTAAATTATTTCTGTCACTCTAACTTCATCTGTAATGCCATCGCTGCCGCGTTGACTGCGAACGGCTGCAATCTCTTGGGGCGACAACCCAGCAAATTCTGGCTTCAATTTGCGTCTTACCGAATCGACCGCAAACGACAGGCTTTTCACTTCATCCTTGTTGGTCGCCACATGCCGATTGGTAAAGGCTCGTACCACGAGATTGTTTCGCAGCGCAACTTCGGAGGGGGCAATAGGGACCCAACGCGAGCCCGTGATATGCGGATCGAACTTGGCAGTGAAATCCGCCAGCGCTGGGAATGACCCTGAGTGCATCGGATAGTACACCGTCAGTTCATCGCGACCGTTCAGTTGAAGGAATTGCAGCAGACCGGTGACATGGTCACGGTCGGGGTGCGAAACAAAACACTGCTTGATCTTGCGAGCTTTCTGAAGCAAGTGCGAAGAGACTCCATCGCCACAATCAAAAAGCAAGCCGTATTCCTCAATGAAATACCAAGTCGCGAACAGGGCGGTTGAGTAGCCAGTGATAGTGGGGCCTGCTGCCATCGTTCCAGATCCAGTAACGCTTGAACTAATCCAAACCGAACGCTGCGCTTGGTACTCGGGGGTCGGAAGCGGCGGTCAGCGTACCGTCGGCAGCCATCGCGACGCCTTGGGCGACCGCTCCGGATCGTATTCGGGTGATGTTGTGACCGCGCTCGCGAAGCCCTTGCACGACTGCATCAGGCACTGCATTCTCGCAGACCGCTTGATCGGGTGACCACTGATGATGCACGCGTTCGGCTGCGATGGCGGCATCGATCGACTGGCCCAAGTCCAAGCTGCGAACCAGAATCTGCAGCACAGTAGTAATAATCTTCGGACCACCTGCTACGCCGCAGGACAAGGTCGGTTTACCTGCATCGTTCAGCACAATTGTGGGACTCATGCTCGACAGCGGTCGTTTGCCAGGTGCGACTCCGTTCGCGGCCGATCCGACCAAACCAAACGCGTTGCGCACGCCCGGCGCGATACTGAAGTCATCCATCTCGTTGTTGAGTATTACCCCTGTACCGGGAACAATCATCTTGCAACCGAAAGAAGTGTTGACGGTCTGGGTGATGGCAACAACATTGCCTTCTTGATCGGCGGTCGTTAGGTGCGTGGTGTGTTTCTGTCTACCAAACAAGTTAGTGTCTGCGTTGGGCGGTTGTCCGTGACTTGTAACTGGCAAGACTTTATCTAGGTCGATATCCGACGCGCGATTTTTTAGATACTCGTCATCGAGCAACCCGAGCGGCACGTCGACAAAGTCGGAATCACCTAACCAATGGGCTCGATCGGCCATCGCTCGCTTCATCACTTCGAGCAACAGGTGAAAACCCCGCGCGGGTGAATCAGCAAAGATCGCTTTCAGGTCGAAGTGGCTCAACATACCCAGCATCTGCGCGACGTGAACGCCTCCCGAACTGGGCGGAGGGAATCCAACCACTTGATGTCCGCGGTAATTTGTCTTGATCGGAGTTCGCTCCACGGCTCGGTACGCAACCAGATCATCCGCCGTCATCAAACCGCCGCTGTCACGCATAAAGCGATCGAGTTGCTCAGCAAAGCCACCAGAGTAAAACCACTTGGCGCCACCGTCGGCAATACTAGTAAGCGTCGTTGCCAAATCAGCTTGCTTCAACAGCGAACCGGCCGCCGGTGGTTTCTCCGAATCATTCAGCAGTATTCGCTTGCTCTCAGCGAACTTGCCAAGCTCCTCTGCCGACTCTTGAAGATTCCTGGCATAGTTCACATCGATCTTGAATCCTTCCTTGGCCACGCGAGCCGCACCGAGCAGGGCTTGACGCCAACCGATTCTTCCCGACCGCGAACTTAGTTCGTCGAGGGCTGCTATCAGGCCGGGAACCCCTGCGGCCAGTGGTCCTAACTGACTGAGCATGGGGTCAGGCTTGCCATCGCGATAAAACATCCCCGGAGTGGCCTTCAGCGGCGCGCGTTCACGGCCGTCGATGGCGAACACCTCACCTTTGGATGTTCGGACCAAGGCCAAGCAACCGCCACCGATTCCAGAGTTATGTCCATCGACCACCGACAACATCAAAGAAGCCGCCACGGCCGCATCGATGGCATTCCCACCTTGCTCGAAGGTTTCAATCGCCGCACGACTCGCAAGCGGTTGCACGGTGGCGACCACACCACGCTTGGAACTGGCAACGGTAGCCGATTTGGAAGTTCTCTCTTGCGCAATCGCTGGTCGAGCTAGGAAACCGACGGTTGCCAAGCCTATCGAAGACTGCAGAAAGCGACGTCGATTGTGGTCCAAACGATGGCTGAAGGCACGATGGCTGGACGAAGGAGACATTGGGTAAGGCTCAGGGTAAGCATCATGATCTTACTCGCTCAGGATGACGACCGAGGTGAGCGACTGAATGCACCCAGTGTAAACGAAAACTCTCAAATGAGAATTTGGGGCAGCGAAAGCCGTCAAACCTGACAACCTTCGCTGGGGCAACCCCAAAAACTCAAATCGAGCATACTTCTGTTCACGGGCGTTAGCATTACAGCGCGGCGCAGACCATTTTTGTATCCGCTGCCTGCAGATCCACTTATCTGTTCGCGTTGAGTCGCTCCGCCGCCAGCAGCGCTTGGTGCCACTGAAATGGAGAGCGGAAGCAGAGCAGCAGGTCCGCCGCTATTTCCTGCAAATTTCCAGGAAAGCAGCAAAGTATCGCCAGCGGCGCGTCAAGCGATGTGGTTTCTACATGACTTTGCGATAACTATGTACTCAAAAGGGGGCTGGCGTGAAAAGAAACACGCATGGAGGCTGGTCAAAAAAGTAAACCGAAGCACTAGTTGTGATGTTGCGTGTTTCGGGCTTTAGCAACCCGCAGGGTTAGTTTTGATGTTGCGCGTTTCGGGCTTTCGCAACCCGAAGCGTTAGCGAGGGACCAAGTTACGGCGCCGACTTGACGATGCAGAACAGATTTGGAAAGATCCCTCGCTAACACTTCGGGTTTTGAAAAACCGAGTAAAACGTCGTCTGAACGCTTCAAGCAACCAATAGCGCAAGATCAAAACGCATCAGCGAGGGAAACTGAAAAGCCCTCGCTGATGCAGCGGTTTATTGTTCGTCTGCCTTTCTGCTGTCGCACCATGTGACGAGCCCCCGGAGTAGCGGCAAGTCGATAAAGTGCTATCTTGTAGTCCTTCGAACTGAGTCCCGAATTCCTTGAGTTTTGACATAGAAATAACAATCCATGAAGGTTTCTGCCAGCAGCGACGCGTCGGCTCTGATTTCTTGCTCAGCCCTAGTGGTGATGACGTATGACGGTACGCAACTGAGCGGCTCGGCGGTCCTATTGGATGCCGCAACTGGGGGGGCGATCAGTCGGCTTTTTGAGCGCGGGGAAGCGTCCGGAAAACTTGGTCGGACAAGTGTGTTTCATGACTTACCGGGCGTCAAAGCGGAGTCTGTGCTCGTTGTCGGCGCAGGACCAGAGTCCGCCTTCGATGAAGGCGCTGCTTTTCGGATCGGCGGTGCTGCACTCAAGCGGCTGGCAGATCGAGCCCGGAATCGAGTGGCCATCGATTTAAGTGGCATGTCTGCGACAGTTTCTGCAGCCTGCATCGCTGGAGCCATGAATGGTTGTGTCGGACAAGATACCTTTCGCGCAGAAAAGAACCTCAAGGCCATCGATGAACTCGCCTGCTGCCAAACGACCGAAGCAGCCATCAGTCGCGGAGTGATCATCGGCGAAGGGATGCTGCTGACCCGCGAGTTGGTGAACTTGCCACCGAATTATATGTACCCTGAAGCGTTCGCCAAACGAGCTGCAGCGGTGGCGGTGACTTGCGGGTTGGAGTTGGAAGTGTGGGACGAATTGCGTCTGCGTCGAGAGAACTGCAATGCACTATTGGCCGTCAATGCCGGTTCAGCTCGACCACCCCGTCTATTGATTTTGCGTTACCCTGGCACAGCGAAAACCGATCCTTTAGCGCTTGTCGGTAAAGGCGTGACGTTTGATAGTGGAGGCCTATCGCTGAAGCCCACTGAGGGTATGACCACGATGAAGTGCGATATGGCGGGCGCTGCAACGGTGCTCGGCACACTGCAGACAATCGCACGATTGAAGCTGCCAACGCCCGTCGTCGGCTTGGTGGGCTTGGTGGAAAATATGGTCAGTGGAAATTGCTTCAAACTCGGTGACGTCCTGACGGCGCGCAGTGGCAAGACGATTGAAATCTTGAATACCGACGCTGAAGGAAGGTTGGTTCTGGCCGATGTGTTGGACGTAGCCTTGCAAGAGAAACCGCAAGCAATTATCGACTTGGCCACGTTGACGGGCGCTTGTGTGGTCGCTCTCGGCAATGACATTTCGGGCTTGATGACAAACGATAACGCGCTCACCGAGAAGATCGAAACAGCCGCAGAGACAGTTGGCGAGTTGGTTTGGCGTTTGCCGATGCATGCCCATTTCAAAGAGCAGATCCAAAGTCAGGTGGCAGACATCAAGAACATCGGCGACGGTCGCTGGGGCGGCGCAATCACTGCTGCCAAATTCCTCGAAGAGTTCGTCGCTGAGAAACCTTGGGTGCACCTCGATATTGCTGGTCCTGCATTCGCCGATAAGCCCAAGAACTATATCGATGCTGGTGCGTCAGCCTGCATGGTCCGCACACTCACCAAGCTGGTCGAGTCCATGTAAGTCAGACTAGTGCTTCATCCAACTTTAATTGTTCCACTAGTGCTCTGCCAACATTAGATTTTTGGGTTGATCGCACTCCAGTACTATTAACCGCACGGCGTTAGCCGCGGTTTTCACATTGCGGAAACCGGTGCTAACGCACATCGGTTAATGTGTCTAACCCCAAAATTAAAGTTAAATGAAGCACTAGTGTTCTGTCCACATTAGCTTTTTGGGTTGAGCGCACTCGAGTGCTATTAACCGCACGGCGTTAGCCGCGGTTTCCACATTGCGGAAACCGGTGCTAACGCACCTTGCCATTGTACACATTTGGCTTGTCTAATTTCCCTCAGCTAGCTTCATTCCTTCGAGCGTCTGTCGCATCTGTTGGTAGCCTCGCCAGATGGTTTCCCACCCTGGCTCGCCATCCGACTTTCGACCGATGAAGCCTCC
>JANRMD010000273.1:0-18294 GCA_033761895.1 Pirellulaceae bacterium
GCTCAGTGCAAGCGATCATCCGGTGGTAAGCGTTTTTCTTCGATCCATTGCCAATCGGCTTCTGCTTCCTGACTGCGGCCGAGTTTTTCAAGAATCATCGCACGATGATAACGCATGACACCTTGCGACCACAACAAACTACTTGCCTTGCTGCGAGTCAAGTAATTCTTGGGTGGGTCGAGCATGACAATGGGCGGCTCATTTTCGCTTGCACCCTGCTCCGCGACCGTGCGCGCGACCGTGCCGGTTAACTCGCTGACACTCTCGCCGGCACTCGCACCAGCAACCACTTCACTGTCGGTTGCAACTTCTCCGGTAGCGATCGAGTCCGCTTCAGGCGCGGGCAGCTCTTTGGGGGTAAGGAGAAAATCCATCGCTTTTCCCCACCAGTTTGTTACCGAGGGAGCGTCTTGAGCCTTGACCGAGAAATCGGCGTCAGCGAGGGCCTCTTCGTAGCGCCCCAATTGATAATAGACCCAAGCCCGAGTGTCGCGCAAGGCGGGTTCGTTGGGGTGATAGCGGAGGGCTTCGTCAATATCAATCAACGCCTGATCAAGCTCCACTTTGGCAAGTGCACGAGCGTATGCGAGCGAATTGAGGTTGTTGGCTTCGCGAACATAGTTGTCCCCGAACCAAAGTTTGTAGGCTTCCAGTGTGGACTCAAAATCGTCTCGCAATTCCAGAATATGGGCGAGTTCCTCGGCTAGGATTCTTCGGAGATCGGCATCTTCAGGATTCGACGCAATCGCCGCTTTGAGGGTCTGGACCGCTTTCGCCTCACTGACCTCCAGTACATCACGGTAGATCAAAGCATCCCAATACAGCAACTGCTGCTTGGCTTGCTCTCCCAGCAAAGCCTGCATGATGTCGGCTGCCAAGCCGTAGTCACCATCGACAAAGTGCTGTTTGGCCAATTGCACAGCCACTTGCGTCCGACGATCTTCAGGAACTTCGGCAAAGATCTCTGCCAGCGACAAGTCGGTCTCTTTTGCCTTGAATTGGCGAAGCCTCACTGCAAGGTAATCTGGCAATCTACCGAGTTCGGGATCCCAACTGCGGGCGGCTTGAATGGCTTTTTCAGCCTCGATCAGGCTATCGACTTGGCCTTTCCCAAGGTCGATCGCATTGGCGGCAGCAGCTAAATACCAATGGGCCACCTCGCTGCGAATGCCGGCCCGCAGCACCGGCCCGGCCACGAGGCCGATGGTTAAAAGCAGAATCAGCGTGTTGACATATTTCCTGGATTTCAAGGTCGATTATCCTAGTTATGGCTCGGATTGCTTGGTTTTCCATAACCCGAAGCGTTAGCGAGGGACCTTTCTGCAGCGTCAAGTCGACGCCGTAACTCGGTCCCTCGCTAACGCTTCGGGTTGTGAAAGGCCGAAACTCGCAACATCAAAACTAACGCTTCGGGTTGTGAAAGCCGGAAACGCGCATTATCAAAACTAACGCTTCGGGTTACTTTTTCAACAGTCTGCTAGGAATTGGCCGTGAACTTGACCTGAAGAACTACGTCTCAGGCTTGAAGCCTGGGCTACAAAGTAGCATGCGACTATGCCCAAAGACACACTCGCGTTATGCTTTATAACACCGACCGTTTATTCTCGCCACGGATTCCGAGGTCTGACATGCCGTTGTTTGAAATTGAAACTGATTCTCACATCATTATTACCTGGGCGGCTGATGAACCAGCGGCTCGTGAAGTTGTTATGCAGTGCTATCCGACCGACAGTGTCATTCGCCTGACCAAGCGTCCCCGCGACACGTGGGTGATATCGAAGGGTGTGCTCGGGATCACGACTAGGTCGATGGACGTTTGCGGCGTGGCCCGAGATTGCCTTGCAAAATCTGCAGGAGACAAAGTCCACGCAATCCGGCTCTATATGCATGAAACGGGCAGCGATCTCGAAAAGGCTCGGCGAGTTATCGAGAGCAACATGGTCATGGGATGGTAGGAAGCTAGAAATTAGAAGCTAGTCTCAAGCCGGAGACCAGAAACGAAAAACGCCGCATGCTGGGTGCACGCGGCGTTCGGGGGGAAGAAGGCCAATTTGCGGAAGTCGACCTACAAATCCCTTTGCGGTGGGTAGGCCCTGTAGCCAGCAACACTAGCCAGCAACACTAGGCAGCCATGCGAACAGGAACTTGCGAATTTTGAACCGCTTCGATGAACTCTTCAAAAATACGAATGTCTAATGCACTGGCTGCACTGCACTCAGGGTGGAACTGAGTTCCTAGTGCGAACCAATCGATCATTTCACTTTCAATGGCTTCAATCACACCGTCTTGGCACTTAGCGGTAACGCGGAAGCCATCTGCAACTTTATCGACAGCCATATGATGGCGGCTGGTGACGCGAATTTCGCCTTCACCGTAAACTCGTCCAATCAGAGAATCCGCTTGGATCACCAGTGAATGGCGATGATTGGGATCTTGTGGATCGCGGTGAGGCAAAGCACCTGGTAGATCTTCTGGGATGTGCAAGAACAGGTTGCCACCACAAACGACGTTCAACAATTGCATGCCGGTGCCGATGCCAAACACAGGCATCCGACGCTCGACGATTTCATGCGCTAAACGTCGATCGAATCTCTCGCGTCGAGCCTCCATGGCTTTAACGGAAGAGTGAAGCATGAATCCATCGTTTCGTGGGTCTAGGTCGCCGCCACTAACCAAAACACATCCATCGAGTCGATCAAGAATTTGGCCAATCGCATCTTCGTCGGCAATTGGCGGGAGAATCACCGGAATCCCTCCGGCGGCAAAGATTGCGTCATAGTATCCGGCTGCAACATAGGAGAAAGCAGGTTGATTGTGAGCGCCGGCTTTGTAATCCGCATTTAGACCAATCATAGGTCGTGACGTCATCTGAAAGTCCTTGTCAGAATGAAACTCGTAATTGCCTTAACAACTGAAGGCACTTGGGAGCGAACCGTCCCGCGCTCTGCTTGCATCGAACTATGCAACTTCATTGGTGGCACTCAGTGCGCAGAAGTTGTCATGCTCAATTCAGCAGCGGCAAGTAAGCGGCGAAGTTCTACAGGCGGCGGGCAAATCTTTTCGGTAGGCTCGTCTGCAAACATCAGTTCGATTGCTTCCAGCAATCAGTTTTCACAAAGTTGTGGCAATGAGGGTCAGGTCAATGAACTTTTGGACTCACTCTTGCATCGAACTTGTATTAACCACTAACGTTCGGTAGTCTTTCGCAATTTCCCTGCGTCTTTAACGCTTTGCTAGGTCGTTCCAAAACAAAGTTTATGGCCCGGTGGCCAACGATGGGGTGAAACGATACCCGTTCGTCACGCAAAAGCAACTCAGATACTACATTTGTTATGTAAAAATAATGCTACCACTAGATAGTGTGCTAGCATTAGAGGTTTGGGACCGCCTGCCTCCGCAACTAAGATATTTCGACCCCATCGTCACTCTCTTGCGACTCACTGGGCTCGATGTGGATCAATACGCCCAGTATCCGTGGAACTTCCGCCTTCAAGGTCGCTTTGACTTTCCCCGCCAGCGAATGCGCATCCTTGATCGACAACTCAGGATCGACATGCAGGTGCATATCGACGTAGAAACCCGATCCGCTTTTGCGCACCCAAACTTTCTCCACCAACTCAATCCCCTCCACGCGCCCTGCCACGTCGGTCACAACCGCAATGGTCTCATGCGAGGCAGCATCGAGCAGATCGCTGATCGCGGGCCGAATCAATCCCAACGCCGTAACCACAATGGCTCCGCTGGCCAAAATCGCAGCGACCTCGTCCGCCAACACCAGCGACTTGATGCCTGTCAGCGGTGGCCCCCAGATCGCAACCGCGACACCAATCAGCGCCGCTAATGAGGTCACCGCGTCTGCGCGATGGTGCCAGGCATCCGCCCGAGCCGCATCGGAATCGTATTGGTTCGCGCCATGCACCACCAACCGGAACAACAGCTCCTTGGTCACAATGATCAGAACCAAGACCCAAATCGTCCAAGTTGCGGGAGGCGAATGGGGCACAACAATTTCACTAAACGCCTTGACCACAATTACACCCGCCGCAGCCAAGAGAATTATCCCAACAGCCAAAGCGGACAGTGATTCCGCTTTACCATAGCCGTACGGATGCCGGTCATCGGGGGGTTGATCGGCAACTCGTAGCGCTTGCCAGACAAGGATCGAACCAAAGACATCAGCCAGCGACTCGATCGCGTCGGCAATCAAAGCGCTGGAAGACCCCAGCCACCCTGCGAGGAACTTTACGACCGTCAACAGAACACTAAACAGTAGGCCGACCAGGGTGTTGCGTTGCAGATTAGAGGATTTCATCCCCCACATTTTAGAGAACTTCGGTTTGTCCGCTACGGATGGGAAATCACGGAGCTATTTATAGACTTCGTGACAAGTATTGCAGCTCTGCAACAGCTTCGAAGCACTTTGGCGGGCCAAGTCGGCATTGTCCGTCTTCACCGCCAAAACGACCTGCTGCGCTTGCTCCATCATGGCTTTGCAGAGATTCACATACTCTTTATCGTCCGCATAGGGCATCTCTTCTACCGTCAGCACCTTTCCAAGAACCGCGACTAGTTCAGCGTAGTGCTGCACAGCCTCCTTGTTTTTCGCGAATAGCTCGGGACTGGCCGAGTTCGGCGAAATATTCTCTTTCTGAGCCCATTCGAGCAGTTGCATGGCTGGCGCATGATCGATCAGTTGGGACCAATTTACTTCCGATGTGGCCTTGCCCGACAGTTGTGTACCATTCGTCAGGTCCCCCAAGTCCAGCAGACGCTTTTTCGCTTCCTCATGGACCTGCGCCGAGCCGACTTTGGTATTGGCCGCGACCCGTGACATCAACTCCCGAGCGACAGGTGCGCTACTTTTCCAGCGCACATTGCCGGGGTAGGTCTCAATGATCGCGAACAGCAGAGCTTGCATCGAAAACTCCTTGCGAGCCACCGCAAATCCGCCCCCAGCAAAAGCCGCCGGAGTCGTAATGTTCTTATCTAGCCTCAATTTCGAGCCCTTAATCAGGTCCTCGAGCGCAGTTGGTGAAATCAGATTGTGCCAAGCCATCGCATCTTCATCGCCGGAACCCTCGGCACTTACCTCACTGGAATTCGTCGCCGGTTTGGCGGAAGCCGGCTTGGTGGCCACTTGCGAAGTCGGTCGCTGACCCTTCAATTGGCTGGCAGCATCCGGGAAAAATACGCTATTCAATTCGCCAGAGGTGAATTTCGGCGCCTCCACACGTTCCGGCTTGCGCTGCGCCTCGGCGCGCGGAGTTCCAAGCGAAAAACCAATGAGTCCCGCAGCCAGAATCAACAGCGATCGCATTTTCTTCTCCACGACCAAGCAAATGAGCACAAGCAAACAACTTACGGAAAACGGATAGGGCTTGCATGTATTCTACCATGCTGACGATTTTTGACGCAGATGATTTTGCTAGGAACTTCGTTTAAGATGTACGCAGCGAATTGCTGCTCGTCTGAGAACGCCCAACTATGAGCCCATACAAAATCCTGGGAGTAACCGAACAAGCGACTGACGAAGAGGTCAAGCGTGCGTACTTGGCAATGGCGGCCAAGTATCATCCCGACGCCGGCGGTGACGCTTGGGTCTTCGCCCAAGTTCGCGAAGCCTACGATCGAATCCTACAATCTCGACGCCGCGGAAACTCAACTAAAGCTCAGCATTCAACAGAATTCAATCCTTATCAACCAACTCAACCCGCAGTATCTTCGGACTACACCGCCAAACCAACTGCCAATACCGCTGAAACGCGTTCGCTGAGCGAGCGGCTGATCAACCTTCTGTTTCGCCATCAACTGCCGCTACAATCCGAGACCAGTTACTTCATCCTGGTAAACGTACTGGACATCGTGTTCACGAATGTGTTGCTCAGAATGCACGCCATGGAGGCTAACCCGATTGCCAACTACATCCTCATCTATTGGGGATTCCCGGGTATGATTGTCTTCAAGTTGTTCTTGGTCGCATTCGTGTGCTTGATCACGCAACTGATCGCCTATCATCATCTCCGCCGCGCACGGCAGACCCTCTATTTCGGAACCGCTGTCGTTAGTACCGTTGTCGCTTACAGTGCGTTCTTGTTGTGGCGAGGCCATCACTAAGCGCCATCCCACGCTCGTGCTCGTGCCCCTCGTTCTCGTACGCGTAAACGAAATAGTACAAGCTTGAGCACGAAAAAAGAGTGCTTACAAACCGTGGATCGTGTTGTGAATCACTCCAGTTACGGCTTGGCCACCCGCGGAACGAAAATCAAAATCGATCGACATTCCCCAAGTCGGTTGAAGCGAGTCGACTTTCAAGCGAACGGTCTTGCCATCCTGCGAAAGTTCAGCGAGCTGTACTTCAAGCGGCTGTTCATTGTAGTGATCTGAACCGTACTTCTCCGACCGTTTGAGCGACCATGTCTTGATCGCGACCTTCTTCGCAGTAACGGATTCTCGATCAAGCGGCTCGGCGAATTTCAGTTCGAGCGTGGCATCTCGCGCATGCAGCTCGATTGGCAACAGAATCGGCTTGCCGGTAGCTCGTAAGCGATACAAACCGCCGGGATTGGTTGCATTGCCTGCCCAAGCGAACATACCCGCGAGATACAACTGTTGATCTTGCGGATGAAAGCGACCGCGCATGACGCCAGTCGGGAACAGGGGAATCGGCAACTCGATCATTCCACCTTGATGCAAACCGCCTATCTGTTCATGCAGCACAAGAAACACTTTCCCGTAACCGTAGGACAAATTCAGAAGAGCCCCATTCAGCGGCCCCCAACGTGGACTATCCACCCACAACAGCTCTGCTGGCGAACGATCAAAGGCGTTCGTAATCCAACACAAAGGAGCCTCCATAGCCGCGTCGGATTCATCCGTCACATCGGTGTAGCCCCACATATTGCCATAAAACTTAGGCTTGCCCGATGGAGCAAGGGTGACCCAGTTAATGCGATTTTTGGGGTTCCAAAAGCCTTCTTGATCCGTAACCAAAAACGAACCATCTGGATTCAAACACACTCCATTGGCAGCCCGGAAACCCGTCGCGAGAATCTCCGTTTTCATGCCATCGGGGCTGACCTTCAGCAACGTACCGTGATGTGGCACGAGGGCTTTCTTGGCATGTCGTCCCGATTTGGCGTAGTAAAAATTGCCGGCCTCGTCGACTTGCAATCCCATAGCGAACTCGTGAAAGTGCTCGGTGACTTGATGATCGTTGTTCAAACACTGATAGAAATCGGTCTCACCATCGCCATTCAAATCATGCAATATTGCTAGTTGATCGCGGCATGTTAAATGAATTTTTTCATTGATGATCTTCAAACCCAGAGGCTGGTACAGCCCTGAAGCGATCCGCTGCCACGAGAGTTTATTGCTAGCGGCTTGCATCCGCACGTGCCACACGTCGCCGTCCCAGGTACAAGCTGCGATGCTGCCATCGCGAAAAAAATCCAATCCGGTGAAACGTGTGAGAGCCAACCAAGGATTGTTTTCGGGGGCCGTTAAAACATCCGACGCAAACGGACCATCTTCTTTGCCAGAGGCGAGCTGCGTTTCGAGAACTTGCGGCCAGCGAGCAGGACCGCCTTGGATTAGCGTGCTGAGATCCTCAGTGATGCCCAGTGGATTGCCGAATAGAACGGAATCTGCAGAATCTTGGATTTCAGGACGTTTCAACATTCGCAGCTTGAAGAACACAGGCTTCGACCCCGCTTTGATCTTCAATCGCAGATTACCTGATTCCGTCAACAACTTTATCTGCTGATCGTCGTTAGTTGCGGGCGTTCCCGGCGTGACGGAGGTCGCCACGAAATCCACCAGCAACCTGTTGGACGTTTGCTCGTCGTAGTCTTCAGCGACCTGCAAAACTAAGTCTTGTTCGCGCGGTCCGATGTTGAATGACCTCAAAAAGGCGACCGGTTGCACTGCTTTATCATCGGTGGCGAGCGGTACCGGTTGCTCATTAGCCTTAAACTTTAGCAACTTCGAAGTCTCTTCATCACCGCGTTCGGGCATTTCTAAGACTTCGGTATTGCCGATCGTGCAAGACAAAATCACTTTCGAGCCATGATGATAGAGCCCTCGGAATTTGCCCCATTCTCGCGGCAGTGGACCATAGATCCGATGATCTCGCCCTTCGACTCGCTGGTCATCTTTGAATGATCCAGTGCGAGGATCGGCCCAGCCAGGGGCGTTCGAATTCGATAACGTGATATCACCCACGATTCGTGGATGCACACCATGCTCGCCATTAAACTGAATATCCCGCCAATCGACAAAGCGTTGACTCTGCGGATTGGTGTCTGCTTGCCAAGCTGCGGCCATGCGCAACGTGTCCGTATCAAAAATCATCCATTGTGAACCACGGGCAACGCCGCCCGCGCCGCTGTCCAGCCGAATGGCGATGCCTTTGTAGGCGATGTTCAATCGCTTATTTTTAGAGTTGCTGGGGATCTCGTAGCAGTGCGCTAAGCTAGGCCCGTAATCCATCGCGCTCCAAGCTTCGATCTTGCTCGGCTCCGGTCCGCGAGTGTCCCCCATAGGCAAACTAGCGAGGTAGCTTTCATCGATGGGTTTGTACTGCCCAGGATTATGTGGCTTGAGAAAGGTCTCGCGAATGTAGTGGATCACGTCGTACTTCTGCGAAGGCACCATCCAGCTTTGCGCAGCCATGAATCCAAAGCCACGCGTCAACGTGCCGTACATCGCTAGCGCATCGCTGCCATTCTTGAACTTTCCTTCGGCAAATCGGAGGGCTGTGGGCAAGGAACCCGGTTGGTCTTGGGTGCCGTGACAGTTTGCACATACACGTCGGTAGATCGCTTCACCGCGTTTCAGCGAATCCTGGTTCCATTCCCGTATGAAGCCAGCGTGATCAACATGCGCTTCGTACTCGGGCACCTTGAGTGTCAACAACGCTTCCGATGGCTGTAGCTCTCGGGCGCGAGCTACCCCGCCGTCACGGATCTCAACCAAGTAACGAATAAGGTCCAGCACTTGCTGTCGGCTAGTCAACTGATTCACTTGTCCCACTGGCATGGACGAAACAGGTTGTACAGCGAACTCTTCAATATCAGCGGCCTTAATTGTCCGCAACATCGCCGGGTTGTCCGCTGATTCCCGCAATACCGTTTGCCGTTCGTCGTGGCTAATCAACAAGCCTGTGTAGGTCTTTCCGTCCACCGTGATGACACTCGCCGTTTCAAAGCCCTTGCGAATTAACTTTGAGGGCTCGAGAATCGACTCAACAATCGCTGCATTGCTGAGCGGCTCTTGGTCACGTGTGAGCACTGGCCCCAGTCCCGTCGATTTGGATGCTTCGACTGCATGGCACTTCGAGCAAACCATGGTTGGTTGGAAGAAAACGATTGCCCCCCGAGCCGCATCGCCGTCGCGCATCGCCTCAGCCGCCAGTTCGGCTGGCGACACTCGCTTAAGGTCTGCTTCAAGCGATTGAGCGCAAGTGGGCGCAATTAAGATGCCGGTCAACAACAGCTGCAGCGAAGTGACAACGACGCTGGTACAAAGACTATTTTTCATGGGTTCCCTCGTGGTTCGCATTGTAATCGCCCGAACAAACCTTGTCGTCACGAACTTTCATCATGCGCGTGCATGACGTTTCAACAGTCGCAAGTCAACCGTCCGTTGGCAAAAGCTCTCGGATACCAAGCTGACTCCATCGATCACGATCGATCACTCAAGAACCAAGTTTCGCCCACCTAGGAACAAAACCCAGACCACGACCGTTAGCCAGTGAATAAGCACGGGCACCCAAATCGATCGGCTGAGCAGATAACTATAGCCACAGGCCAGCCCAAGCAAGAAAACGATCCCGAGGAAAAACGGATTGAGAAAAAACGACTGTGCAGTTGGGTTTACCGTAAGTGCATTCAGCGGATGCCAAATCGTAAACGCGAAGGCGCTGAAGATCACATAAGACACCGAACGTTGCCAAGGCAATTCGATGGCGTTGCGTGGGATCAGTAGACCGCGAAAAAAGAACTCTTCGGGGATCGATGGAAACAGGAAAAGGGACAGCGGCAGAAACCAGTACTTCTGCAAGTCCAGCTGCCCGACGGTGTAAACTCCCGATGAGAAGCCAATCGCGAGCGCTGCCAAACTGTAAGCAAACACAATCCCGCTACACTTTGCCAACTCTCTGCCCGGAGCGGTCTTTATGGCAGCCCATAGATCCGCGACCATCGCTTTGAAGCGTGGAACATCGGCCGCTGGATTGAGCTGATTGGTCTGCTTGGGATTACTGTTCATGCATTGGCTTATTGCAAAAAGTGGTTCGTTGCACTTCGGCGAAACTCAATAGTCACGCAGTTTCAGTTCATGGTAGATTGGGATCAGCCACGATAGCCGGCACCATCGCCAACCGCTTTCCCCAACGCGACAATCATCAGAACTTTGAAAATGATCCCTTTCAGAATCAGCGATGGGTTCAGAATGGCACTTACGATCAACGCCAGGACATAGATGATCAAACCAGCCAAGGGACAGAATACTGGAAATTGGTAGATAAGGGCACCCAGTAGGATCATCGTGACGCCAAGTGCAATGAATATCCCGTAAATGGTCTGACCAACCAGCAGCAGCGATGCTTGTGACAACCCGCCTTCCGCATCCTTCATCGCCTCCTGGGCTTCATTGGGCGCGTTGTAAAGAAGGAAGGCGTTTGCGCCGATGGTCAACAAACCGACGATGATCATGAGCACTTGTGCAGTACCGAGCGCACCACTGCTACCACGCTTCTTCTGTTCGCGGAGCTCTTTTTCGGCGCCTCGAATGTACTCGCGGGAGAGCTGCCGCGCATCGGGAACTGTGACCGGTGGTGGCGGCTGGTAGTCTTCGGGTTCGACATCGACGTACCAGAACTCCGCGCCGTTTTGCGGTGGCGGAGCGTGGAGAACTTGAGGCGGCGGTAATGCCTTCAGCCAATCGTTGTTGGTTTCAGTCCGAACGACGGAAACGACTGTCGACCCGCGTTTGGCTTCCGCCTGTTTTTGAGACGCAACCATAACCAGTTGACCGCAGGGACACCGCACCGCTTTGCCAGCTGCCGTCTGCGGAGCACGCAGTTGCCGATCGCATTTGGTGCACCTAACCACCAAGGTGTTTGCGGTTTCAGTTGGCTGCGATCGGGTCTGTTGAACGGGCTGCTGAGCGGGCTGCTGATGTTGGGCAGGTTGCGTTTTGGAAGTTGAAGTTGCTGAGCTGGTGAACTGTGGAGCGACTTGAGGAGCGACCCGTGGGACGCTAGGCTTGGCAGCTTGGGGAACGGTAAACGAAACTCCGCAGGGGCAGGTGGAACTCTGCCCAGCCAAACTGGGTTTGATGAGCAGAGTGCGATGGCAGTGTGTACAACTGTATCGAATCATTCGCTGAACCGCTAACCAATATTCAGCGCTGCATCGATCTGTTGTGCAACGGTCTTCAAACGTTCGGCGTCACCACCACCTACTTCAGCGGCGACCCAACCGTAGAAACCGATATCATCGAGTGCTTTGCGGACATCCGCCCAGGGAATATCGTCCTTGGTGATATCAGCCCATTTGTCGCCGGTGCGTGCAAAGCCCTTAATGTCTAGCTTCACAACCCGGTGTCCCAAGGTTCGAATCCACTCGGCTGGGTTACCATACTTCCAGTGATTGCCGATATCGAATTGCATACCGACCCAGGGTGATTTGAATTCGTCGACGTACTTTACGAACTTATCAGCCGTTTGATTATTGGGGCCGTTGTGTTCGTACAAGAATTGATTCCACACGTTTTCGATCGCGATCGTCATGCCCAGTTCTGCAGCTAATGGCAGAGCTTGCTTGATATTCTCGACCGAACGGGGCCAAATCTCGGACTCGGGACCATCTTCGCCTTTGCCAACGACCAGCAAGACCGTATGGCCACCCACCGCCTGAGTCTGAATAATCGCGGTCTTTAGGTCTTCGAGGGCCTTTGCGCGGACGGCAGCATCGGGACTGGTATGGCGAATGTTCCAATGAGTGGAGCAAACAGAGCCATCGACAACCAAGCCGGTGGCGGCAATTGCCTTCTTAGTCTCTTCGACATCGATGCCTGGGCTATCCAATTCGATGCCTTCGTAACCAGCCGCTTTGACGGCTGCAAATTTTGCGGTCAAATCGCCAGGGACCTTCACCATGCCAACTTTCAACGTCTTCAGCAGACGTCTTGGCTTCGTTGTATGTGAAATTTCAGCAGCCTGTAAACGCGATGTTGCAGTCGACGCCAAGGCTAATGCGGCAGTAGATGCCATAAAACTGCGTCGACTGTAGTTAGGGGCGCCTTGATTTTGAGTTTCGACTTGAGATGCAGAGTTGGGTTGCATGATGCGATCCATGATTTTGTGGGAATGTGTTGCGTCGCTGGCCGAAGGAACTCGGCAGAGCATTTTCGCTCAGGAGGGTGAAGCGGCAATTTTACACTAACACGCAGCCCGTTTCTCAAGTTTTGGCGACACTCGTCTGCAAAATTAAGCTATGATAAGGTTTCAATTGCGCAAACTCTCCTACCACTCGCCGCGTTCGCTCCGAACTTTGACTATTCAAGGTCGGAAGCAGCCTGCCCCAAACCGCGTGCTCGCCCCATGGAAAGGGCTTTGCGAATCACGGATTTGAGCCTTCCTAGGACAAGCAATTAGATGGCAGTCAAGCAACCGGACGGCGAACCGAATGCACGTTCGTCGGTCAAACCAGGTTTTCCTATTGTTGGTATTGGAGCGTCTGCGGGCGGTCTGGCTGCATTCGAAGAGTTCTTTCGAAGCCTCCCCAACACTCCAGACCTCGGCATGGCTTTTGTGTTAGTGCAGCACCTCGCGCCGGACCACACGAGTATCTTGACGGAACTGATTCGTAGTTTCACCCAGCTGAAGGTCTACGAAGTTGAAGATGGCATGGTAGTCATGCCCAATTGTGTCTATGTCATTCCGCCTAACCATGACATGGGCATCGTGAGTGGCGTCCTGCAGTTGCTGCCTCCGAGCGAACCGCGTGGGCAGCGGCTACCCATTGACTATTTCTTCAGTTCTCTTGCGCAGGACCAGCGGCAGTTCGCCATCGGTTGCATATTCTCTGGCACCGGGAGCGACGGTAGCCAAGGCGTGCGAGCGATCAAGAACGAAGGGGGAATGGTGATGGTACAGTCGCCTGATTCGACCGAGTTTGATGGAATGCCGCGCGCCGCAGTTAAAACGGGCGTGGCTGACTTTGTGGCACAGGTGAGCGAAATGCCCGCACAATTGCTCGCCTATGTTTCGCGATCCGGTACTGCAATTTCGGCGGTCACCGCCAAACGTTTTCCCGAAGATGAAATTGCCATTCATCGGATCTTCGCGCTACTCCGATCACGTACTGGCCATGATTTTTCGATGTATAAACCGAATACGATTGATAGGCGAATTGAACGCCGCATGGCTGTGAATCACGTAGATTCCCTAGAAGCGTATGTGAAGAAACTGCAAGAGAACCCAATTGAAATTGAGCTTCTGTTCCAGGACATGTTGATCGGAGTCACCAGTTTCTTTCGTGATCATGAGGCCTTTGCAGGACTTGAAAAATATCTGTCTCAGTTGATTGAAGAAAAACTGGCCAGCGGTGCGCCCATACGAGTATGGGTCGGCGGTTGTTCTACAGGTGAAGAAGCGTACTCGATCGCAATTTTGTTGCGCGAGCAACTTGATGCGGCACAGCACGATCAATCCGTGAACTGTCATGTACAGATCTTTGCCTCGGATATGGATCCGCGGGCCATCGCGATCGCTCGTGCTGGGCTGTACCCGCAGAGCATCTCGGAACAGGTCCCGTCCGAGCGTCTTGCCCGTTTTCTTACCTTCGAGCCCACAAACGCAGCCTACCGTGTTCACAAGCGTATTCGAGAAATGGTTATCTTTTCCGAGCATGATGTCAACAAAGATCCTCCATTCTCAAAGCTGGATTTGATCAGTTGCCGCAACCTAATGATCTATCTCGGCAACCAATTGCAGCGAAGACTTATTCCACTTTTTCATTTCGCGTTGAATCCCAATGGCCTATTGTTTCTTGGTTCCTCCGAAGGCATAGGCGATTTTGAGCAGCTGTTTTCCTCTCTCGACCGAAAAGCCAAACTTTATCGACGCAAACCTGATTTTGAAGGAATGCCCAGAGCAACGTTACACCATTCTCCAGTGTTCTCTACTTTGCCAACAGGTGTTGCTAAGCCGACGGGCAATCCTATGCCACCCTCAAAAGTACCGCTTCGAGAACTGGCGGAGCGAACAATTCTCACTCTGCTCGCACCGGCCGCCGCATTAGTGAATGAAAAAGGGGACATTCTCTATTTGCTGGGTCGAACCGGAATGTTCCTTGAACCAACCGCTGGTGAGGCTAGCGTTAACAACATTCTGAAAATGGGACGCGAAGGTCTGCGCCACCAGCTAGCCACAGCACTGCACAAGGTTGTCAATAGTCAGCAGACGCTTCGTGTTTCGAACTTACTTGTAAAGACCAATGGCCATTACAGCAATGTTGAAATGAGCATCTGCCCGGTGAATCCCACTCCTTCGAGTGCATCAACGGATGCCAGCGACAGCCTGTATTTGGTTCTGCTTGCAGAAATGTCCGTCGCTGCACCTCCTATGGGAATGTCACAGCCACTTGCTACCTCCCCTGCCATGGTAAGCCAAGAAGCGACCATCGCTCGCGATTCAGAAGCCTTGATCGCTTCATTAAATGCTGAATTGCAGGCGAAGGAGGAGTATCTTCATAGCGCCTACGAAGAACTTGAAAGCGCTAACGAGGAACTCAAATCCTCCAACGAAGAGATGCAGTCGGTCAATGAAGAACTGCAATCTACCAACGAGGAACTGGAAACATCCAAGGAGGAACTGCAGTCGATCAACGAGGAACTTGCGACAGTTAACACGGAGTTGCAGAATAAAGTCACGGACCTATCGCGCCTGAACAACGACATGAACAACCTACTGTCGGGCAGCGGCATTGCGACCATCTTTGTTGATCATCAATTGTGCATCCTGCGTTTCACACCTACGATGGCCCAGATCATCAATTTGATCGGCACCGACGTAGGTCGCCCCGTAGCGCACATCGTCTCAAACCTAGTTGGCTACGATAGTCTAGTGGCTGATGCCAAGATGGTCCTGGATACACTCGAGTCGAAGGATCGACGAGTTCAGACTTCTGGCGGCAATTGGTTCCACATGCGGATCAAGCCCTACCGAACCATCGAGAACGTGATTGAAGGGGTCGTCATCACCTTCGTTGATATAACTGACATCAAACGCGTTGAAGATTCACTGGAGAAGGCGAACCGACTAGCACGGCTGGCCGTTGTCGTTCGTGATGCCTCGGATGCAATCACCGTGCAAGATCTCGAAGGTAGAACCATAGCCTGGAATCCGAGCGCAACCGAACTATACGGCTGGAGCGAAGAGGAAGCGCTCCAGATGAATGTCCGCGATCGAATTCCACCAACTATTCAGCAAGAGTGCCTTGCTAAAGTCATCAAACTCAGCAAGTCTGAGAAATTGGAACCCTATCGGACGCAACGTCTTACCAAAAGTGGCCGAGTTCTGAACATCCAAATCACCGCAACCGCACTTGAGAATGACTCTGGAGTTGTTTACGCGATTGCAACAACCGAAAGAATGGATGCCGCCTGATGACATTTCGCAGAATCGATATCGGGGATGAGTCCACGCACGACTCTGCAACGCCTAGCGCTTCAGCTCCAGATCCAGCGGCCGTGAGCGGCAGTCAATCGTTGCGAGAACGAGCCCTGGCAGCTTACCAGCAACGAATAAGTAACGATTCGCACCAACAGCAATACACAATCGAAGAAACGCAACGCGCCATTCACGAATTGCAGGTTCACCAAATCGAATTGGAAATGCAGAACGAAGAGCTACGTCAGTCGCAATTTGCACTAGACGAATCACGCCTGCGTTACCGTGATCTCTACGATCGAGCTCCCGTGGGTTACTGCCTTATCGGCCACAGCGGAATGATCCAAGAAGCCAATCACACGCTTGCCGACATGCTTGGATTCTCCCCCAACCTCCTGAACCAGGAACGCTTTAGTAAGTTCGTTAGCGAAAGCGGTCAAGACACATTCTACCTCCTACGCAGGCGCTTGCTCGCGTCCGCTGAACCGCAGACGTGCGAACTGCGTTTACTGAAGTGCGATGGTAAGGAATTGTGGGTCCAGCTTTCTGCATCACTCGCGACCGAGAATCAACAGGCTTCGATGCGCGTCGTCATCGTGGACATCGACGCTCGCATCCGTGCCGAAGCTGAAAAAGCGTCCCTTGAAGCCCAATTGCGGGAATCGCAAAAAATGGAGGCCATGGGGACCCTCGCCGGTGGGATTGCTCACGATTTTAATAATATCCTGGCTGTAATCCTGGGCAACACCGAACTTGCAAAGCACTATACCCCACCGACCGACCTGCGAATGGTGCATTGCGTTGAAGAGATTCAAAAGGCCAGTGAACGAGCTCGTGATCTAGTCAAGCAACTGCTCGCATTTTGTCGACGCCAACCCACCGATCGCCAATCAATCCCACTTGGCCCCGTGATCGAGGATTGCATCCGCCTGCTCCGTGCGACCATCCCAGCCCGAGTGTCACTGATGTTTTCATGTGCACCCAACGTCCCCAACGTCCTCGCAGACACTACCCAGATTGAACAAGTCATCATCAATCTAGCGACCAACGCAGTGCAAGCCCTGAATGGAAAGGGAGGCTCGATCCAGATCAAACTTGATGCGGTGGAACGCCCAGAAGGCAAAGGCAAAAGCCCTCTCAAAATGGTTCGCATCAACTTTACCGATGACGGCCCTGGTATTGAAAGCAGCGTGATCAACAGAATCTTTGAACCGTTCTTTACAACGAAACCCGTCGATGAAGGAACCGGGCTTGGCTTGGCCGTAGTGCATGGCATCATCCGAGCCCACGATGGTGAAATATCGGTCGAAAGCCAAGTTGGACACGGTACAACATTTACGATCCTACTACCGCCCAACGGCCTAGATGAATCAGTGCAGACAGTGGAACAAGGCGTTGTGCCCGCTGATTTGGAACGTCGTTCGACGACCGCAGCCCATGCCTCACACGTGGCTCCACTTTGCAGAGTCCTCTACATCGATGATGACGAAATGGTCCTGCAGTCACTCGTCAATTTGTTCGGTCACTACGGAATTCAAGTGCGTGGCTACACCGACCAATTAACTGCGCTTGCCGCTCTTCGTGCTGCCACAACCAGCTTCGATCTGGTCGTCACGGACTACAACATGCCCGGCCTCTCCGGCTTAGACGTAGCCAAACAAGTGCGGGAAATTCGAGCAGATTTACCCGTGATCGTCACTTCTGGATTCATCGATGAAGAATTGCACGCCCATGCTGACGAAGCCGGCGTGCGTGCTCTAATTCCCAAACCATTTTCGGCTCAGTACTTCTGCGATCTAGTTCAGAAATTGCTAAATGCACCCATCGCATAAAGCTCTACGGACACCACAATCCCACAGATTCGCACGCATTTCAACTTGACTTTCTAATTGTCTTGGTTTTCGGTAGCCAAAAGACCTAGTGCTTCAGCACAATTTGATTTTGGGATTGAGTGTCGCACAATTGTCTCAATTGTGGCAGCTACGATTGGGACAATCGTGCGACATAAAGCAGTCTGAGCAAACGGCCGGGCCTTTAGCCCTAACACTCAACTGCACCAAAGTCCCAGCCCGTTAGGCTGGGCTAGGTAAAATGCTGGACCTTTGGTCCGTAAACCCTAAAACAGTGCACCATCAAAAGACGCTAGCGGCTTTATTTAGTGAGCCGACGGCGCTAGCCGCGGGTGACCGAAGGAGCAATCGTTCATCACCTATAGTCCTGCCAATGAAGCCAGTTCAACTTGCATTGGAACGAGCCCAATCCATGCACGCTCCAAACTTCGAGACCCGCGGCTAGTGCCGACGGCTCACAAACTCTCTAGCTGCAGTACTCTCGAAATACTTGACGCATTCCGCAACGCAAAAATCTAATGTGGACAGAGCACTAGCAGGCTGCTGAAAAAGTAACCCGAAGCGTTAGAGCGTTAGCGAGGGAATAGAGAACGCCCCTCAGCGTCGGTTTTCGCCGCGGGAACCGGTGCTAGCGCACTGCGGCTAAACCTAATATCATAAGTGTCAGGCACTTACTTCAGAGGCGTACGCAAAAATGCTAACAAGTCCGCGACATCTTGCGGCGATAATGTCTGCTCCAGCCCTTCGGGCATGAAGGAGACGTTGGAG
>JANRMD010000274.1:0-1752 GCA_033761895.1 Pirellulaceae bacterium
CGCAGGATGCTGCAAAGTTTGGTCCACAAGCTTGATGAGATTACCAAAAATGAGAATTGTAGTCGCAGGAGGCTCAAGTGAACCGTTTCCGAACTCATGAAATAAGGATCGGTCAAGTCGTTGCGACTATCCGCAGTATTCGCAAGGGGACAGCGATTCAGCATATCGTTTCCGTGTGCAGACTCGTTCGGAATGATGACAGATGGATTGAGTCGACTCGCTTCAATGCTGAAGACATTCCAATTATGCGATTCGTCCTCGATGAAGCGCACAATTGGATCATAAATCAACCAAAAGAGACCAGTCGGTCCAGTAACAAAGGCAACAGGCAGCGATAGAACTCAACTCGATGAAATGGAAGGAAGAACAAAAGGCCAGCAGATGCACGATAAGCCTCCACAACCGATAAGCCAACCACTAAGTGACAGTCGCTCAACAGACGCTTCCGATGTCGCTGCAGTGGATGCAAAGACGACTAATGGCGTTTCCTACGCCGTTGAAATCAATGGCTCTGGCGCATCGCAAACTTCCCAGCCGTCGCGGAATTGCACTGTTTTGAGAAGCGTTGGAGATTTAATGCGGCAGAGACGGAAATTCGCATGCGTCTATGCTGACCCGCCTTGGTTGATTGGCGAAGGCAACGAGCTGTTCGTGAAAGCGTTCAGCCAGTTACCCATTCCATCCTTGGTTGAAGGAGCCGCGCATCTCCATCTATGGGCATCCAATGATTCTTTAATTGCTGCGATACAAGTCATGGAGAACTGGGGCTTTCGATTCAGTGGGTGCCTTGTTTGTCTTAATTCTGACGGTCGGGCAGGTCGCTATTGGCTCGACTCACACGATTATTTGTTACTGGGCACACGCGGGGATTTACCCCTGATGGAGTCGAGTCTGCCGAGTTGGATTCATTGCGATCGCGAACCTAATGGCTGCCCGTCTCCGCGGATTCGGGACCTCATCGAACGAGCTAGCCCCGGTCCCTATTTGGAACTTTTTGGACGCTATCCGGCCATGGGTTGGACAACCGTCGGTGGACTGATAGGTGACTAAGTCGTCGCTCGATCTTCGGTGCCATTGATTCTACACGTCGCATTCACAGACAAACTTGTTCACTGGTTTAACTAAGACTTAACCGCCTGATGCACACGCCATACCGGGGCCTCTGTGCATTTTTCGCCGATGCAAACGGCGACGCTGAATGCGGTGATGTCATGGGCTCTCACGAAGACCTTGCCTGCAATCAAGTTCATCGGTTTCAAGTTCAGAAACGCCAATCCTGAACAATACGGTGGACTGGAAATTGGCATCTCAAAAATCACATTCAGAAGGATTGCAGCGCTCAGAAGAGCCCGGACGGCGAACACGTGCGCCGACAGGCGTGATTCTTCGTTTGCAGACAGACCTGGCTGCTAACACAAACCACCCTCTTGCAAACATCGATCCGTCGACGCGAAACAATGAGCGGCTACAACTCATTGCTTCGATTCTTGCGAGACTTGCTGGCGGATCAATTTCCCAAATACGGCCCGTCGATACAATGAACCGTGCGGAAGACCAGTCCACGTCCTAAGGTTTCGAGGTGTGAAGATGAAGTCGAAGGGGAAACCGAAGCAAATCCAACCGCTTCGAATCGCTGGCTATGTGCGAGTCTCGTCACAGCGTCAAGTCAATGAAGGCGACAGTCTAACCGCCCAACAAAACGAGATCGAACAGGAAGTTGAGTTTCGAACGCGTCGTGAGAATTGGGACGTC
>JANRMD010000275.1:0-20155 GCA_033761895.1 Pirellulaceae bacterium
GGTTGAGCCATCTGCCAAGAACGCACCGCTGAGCGCGCTAACGACGACTACTGAACCGGTATCGAATTCGTAGTCAATTCCATCCAAAGTGAACTTCATGCCATCCCGAACAAACCGGCCGTTGGCTGGATCATAGTTCACTCGCAGGTCGAGTCCCATATCGAACTCGAAGCGGGCTGGAAAGTTGACACTATCGAGCAGTGTAAACGTTTGTCCATCACGAATGACTCGATTCGGACTACCGTTGGAATTGGCAGTAGTCACTTCTCTTGCGACCAACGTCGAAGATCGCAAAGTAGTTGAGACGGTGCCGTTAGGCAGTATTGGACGGGTTTCCAAGAAACCGCGATCCACAATCGCTGTACCAGCGCCAAGTCCGGTGGGAACGCCAGTCTTGTCTTGGAACGGCGCACTGATGGCCGCACCAGAGTTCTCATCGAACTCATACAGAATGTTGGTAAAGTACGATGGACCAGGTCGGTTCAAACCTACGTTAGCAAGTGAATTGGTCACCGGTGTGTAGAACAGACTCGATGAACCTGCTGGCGTTGGGCGGTTGGTAACCACATAGCCACGCTCTTGCCCACCGACCACACCAAACGTAAATGCTTCTGGATTGGTACCGTCATCGCTGGCGACCGGAGCTGGAACTCCGTTGGTGAATTCGATATGGAGTGTTTGCAGACCTGCCGCAGTTGCGGTGGTCGCTGCGGTGCCTGGATCGATATTTACATAGTCAACCAACACATCGCGGTCACCCGTGGCCTGCGATTCAATCGCTCGGTCGAACGCACGCAACTGGCCATTGTCGCGGAAGGCAATGTCCTGCAAGTCGAAGTTCACACGTCCAACTTGGTTCTTCCGTTCGCCCGTGTATGGGTTGTAGGTGTAGATGTTCGTCAGCTCTTGACCAACATCTTGACTGACGTACAGCTTCACATCGCCCAAGCCGTATTGCACAATCGAATTGTTGTTGAACAGTACAGGGGTCACAGGCGGAACGGCCGTCGAACCACCCTGCGATTCAATGTGATCTTCGACGATCAAACGCACGCCTTCGATTGGCTGCATGCGCAGACCAGGTGCATTGCTGTTCGGGTCGGTGTAAGTCGTCAAGGCTTCTGGCATACGCAAGCTGTTAGTGATCGCCAAGAAATAACGTCCGCTTGGCAACTCATAAGAGCCAACAAACGGGTCGCGTCCACCAGCAGATCCGCGTGATAGATCGGAATTGCCCGAACCACTGCCTGGGCTAGCTTGGTCATCGACCAAATTGCTGCTGAGACCACCCAGAATCAGACTACCCGCTGCATTGAACAAGTAGATCGAAGTATCAGGTCGTCCAATGCCGTCTGCGTAGTCAACATCCAGAACGGTTGCAAAGTACTCACGCAGTCCGGTCGCCGAGATCTTTTGGTAATCGATATCGAACGAGTACCAGTCCACATCGGTGAAGCTGTTGAGGTTACCCGCCACGCTGAGAGCCTGACGATTGGTTTGCAACAGATTTCCGAGATTTTGAGCGTTAGCGAACTGATTGTTCGATGCACCGCTGGCAGTGATCTCGATTTCAGCATTCTCACCCAACAGTGGTGAGTTACCTGGTACTCCGACGAACGATAGACCGTTACGTGCGAAGCGGATATCCACGTTGCTGATGCCCGAACCTGGAACTTCATCCACTTCGGACAAACGAATTTGCAACTGGTAGCTGCCCTGAGTGCGACCAGCACCAACCTGTGCTGGATCCAGTAAGCGGCTAGCAGCATCGCCAGGACGCAGATTGCTCGAGCGAACACGCACGTGGTAAAGGTTGTTCAGTCCAGCTTCGCCAGGCAGCTTAACGCGGAAGCCAGCATCTTTAGGATTGGTGCTGAACAGGTCCTTCGGCGCACCTTGGGCACTAGTGTAGTAGAAATCAGTAGAGCTTCGGCGAAGTGGATTAACGCTCTGAGCATCCAATTCCGCGGCCCGGAAAAGTAGTGATGGGTTGGCTTCTTCAGCCAGCGAATCGTTCGACAGTGCCAGTGTGCGTCCGTCCGCGTCAACCAATTCAACTACGGTGTCGATCGAATTCAAGGTGCGGTCAATGTCCAACCACACTTCTGTGCCCGCATTAGCGCGGAAGCTATAGACGTCCACATCACCGGGTTGCGACAGTACACCTTGCAATTGGAAGCCTAAGCGTTGGTTCTCATCGCCCGCTTTCTCGTTCGGAGCGATGCTTCCCAAGAATTGACTCTTGGCAGTGGTGTTGTTCGAACTAGCAGCCGAGGCAATCGGCGATTCCAGTTCATTGACCACCGCCACGTTGCGGTCGTTGCTGTAAGTATCCAGCAAGACGCTACGCCAATCTCCAGGTGCCGCCAAACTACCACCGGCTTGCAACACAATCGAACTTACCAACGCGTTGCTAAAACTGGTCGCGACCAGGCCACCTTGGGAAATTTCCGAGATATCGCCTACGATACCGCCCGTGGCGAAAACCAAGTCTGCATAATCGGGAATGGTTGTTCCAGATCCAAACAAGAATTGACCATTCGGTGACGTGGTAAAGCCACCATTGCCATCCGCTGTGTAGGCAACGTTGTTGGAATCCAGCGCAATGGCAGGATTGAAGTTCTGATCAACGGTAAACGTTCCAAGAATACCTTGCAGATTGACACCCTCAGCCCGCAGGTCTCCCAGAATCGACTGGAATGTTAGGCTTGGCGTAACAATATCACGATCTTCGTCCGTTACCAAGATGATGAATTTTTGAGCATTTGGACGGAATGTGTAGTTCTCAAGTGCGTGGTTGATGCCTTCGTAGCCATCTTCAATTGCACCATTGATGGTCAGCGTTTGCACTGCAGCGCCGTACTGCGTGGATGTACCGAACAACTGGTTGTTGCCGCCAACTGGGACCGATCGACCCACGTCATTCGAATCTCCAAAGCCAACCAGACCGAAGCGGTTGGCACCCGCGGCCGACGATCCAATACCCGAACGCAGCAACGCTTGATCAAGGTCATTGATCATGCCGACCGTGAACTGTTGGGCACCAAACATACTACCGGATTCGTCGATCACCACGATCACGTCAGCAAAGCTAGCTGAGGTCGTTGGTCCGCACAATCCAGAGTTATGAGTATCGTTCTGTGCCGCACCGCCCAAGGTAAAGCCAGCACCAACGCTGCAGTCCTCGAGACTGGTAAGCACGACTGGATAGCCTGGATTACCGACCATTTGCACCGAACCACCGATGCGGTCAGCATTATCCAGTGGTGTGCCTTCAGCGGTGAAGCCCGCGTTTGCACCCGACAGTTTGACCACCAAGCTTTCCGCCGGTGAACTTGTCAAACGCAAGCCACCATACACGTGGTAGTCAGGGATGGTGATCTCGGACTGGACGACGTGCACGATGTCTGTATCATCCCATACACCTTCGGTGGTCAACTCGCCACCACGCACCACGAATCCATTGATATCGTTGTTGTCCAAACGGTTGCCCGAAATCATTGGACCGCGATTTCCAACTTTCGCTGTATAGAAATCGGCTTGACCAGTGCTGCGACCATAGTCATCGACCAACGCAGAATTCAACGCACTAACATTGGCGCTCAGAGCTGGCCCTAGGTTGTCGTTGATGATGTTGTTTACGATGATCGGCTGTGAACCGCGAACAAAAACCGTACCAACGCTATTGCCCAACCGACCACCACGCTCTGGGTCTGTTGAGGCAACTACGGCACCGCTTCCATTGAGTTCCAGTCGGCTGTTGGCCAACCGCAATTCACCTTGATGGGACTCGATCGCATTGAAGTCAGCAAAGCCACCTTCGATACGCGCGGTACCACCACCATAGGCAATTACAGCATGATCAAGACTTGCCTTTGAGGTCGGACCAACATAGATCCCACCCCAGTCGCCAGGTGCCGCGGTTTGCGATCCGGCTCGATTAGCAGTGTCGAAAGTACCGCCTGCACCATAACGAGCATCGACAATCGAGGTGAAGACAACCGGTAATCCCTCAGAACCTTCAGCGATGATCTGGCTACCGATGGCAACATCGATGCGCGAGCCTTGCGACTTAACGACCGTTCCCGCATCGATTGCCAAGCGAGCGTCCAGGCGGCTCACTACGGCTGGCAATGTGTCGGCCAAAAGTGTTCCAAGCGAAGTCCCGTTGTCGGTGTACGCAGACGCGGCAGCAGGTAGCTGAGCAATCAGTGTGTAAGGACCAGCACCGTTAGCCGAGCTACGGTAAATTCTTCGAACGCCTTGAGGTAGATTTCGAAGTTGAACTGCGGAGGTACCAAATACCGAAGCGGTTGGCTCCGATGCAGGGCTTTCAACTCCAGCTGCATCCAGGAAGCTCAAGCGGTAATTGTAAAGGCCTGTCGGCAGTGTTCCGCCGGCCTGCACCGTCAGAGTTACACCTGCACTCGAGGGGGCAGCCACTTGTTGCAGCGCACCACCGGCGCTGCCGGCGATCTCGAGATTCTCAGGAATGATGTGTACAATATCGATATCATCGAAACGTGCCTGTACGGTCAGCTTCTCAAGCTGAGTCGATGTTCCAGTACGCAACCGAATCTGCAGACCGTTCAGGGAGTTACCGGTCATGCGATTGTTATGAATGTCTGGACCAACACGGTCGTAATCGACGGTAAAGCTAGTCGCACCTTGCTCAAGCGGCGATTGGAAATTTGATTCGAGGAAGCTGTTCGGAGTGGCGCTCATCGCCGCATCAGAACTGCTGGTAATGCGGCTGAAGGCCACCGTGGGACGAGCGTCCACCATTTGAATTGGCGTAACAACTTGCGATTGCCCATCGATCACAACTTGACCACCGCCAAAGCGCATATCAGCGTGGCTGACCCAGTTCAAGAATGTACCGAGAGCCTCGAGGTTTTCACGGGCTGGTGTCGAAGCATCGATACGGTTGCGGAAATCGATACCACCCCAGTCACCGGCTGCTGGCGTTGAACCAGTGACAGCTGGATTCGCATTTCGACCGAGCGTCGTATCACTGACCGAAGTCATGTACACATCGCCAGCAACATTGTTGCCCGAACTGTCCTTGATGACCGCGCCGGTGGAATCCAGCAACAGTGGTGTTCCCAGAACCATCAACGAGCCAGCGCTGCGATCCACGTTAACTGAGGTGCTACCTACACCGATGCGAGCGCGACGAAGCTTGAGAATTGCCCCAGCGTCGATGATCACAGCCACATCTTTGGGAACATCAAAGGTGGATCCGTCTGGAAGAGCACGACCTTGAGTTGTATCGAAGCCGATTTCATACGCCAAGTTGTCCGCTGGAGTGCTCAGTCTTCCGTCAGCACCACCGTTTCCAACGATACGCACTACATCGCCCGGTTGAGCCGCAGCCAGCGCGTCCTTGATGAAACGATAAGGTGTGGCCAGAGTACCGTTGCCAGTGGTCGCGGCTGCTTTGTCCACGAACTTGGTATTGCTTGGTCCTGATGGACGGAACCAGAAATCGTAAGTGCCGCCGGGTGTTCCATCCGAATTGCCGTCGAAAGCCGTGCCGGTGCTATCCCGCAGAATGCCGGTCGCTGGTGGAAGGAAATCCATCCGCAATTGGTAACGACCTTCTGACCGACCTCCCAAACCGCTATCGCTAATCGTTGGGTCGTAGTTTGAATTGCCCGATGCACTCACGCCAACAATGTAGTTGCCCTTAGCAAGTTCCAATTCGATCATCGAATCTGAACTGAAGTAATCGTCATTAACGGCGATCTCGTCCCAACCGCCTTGAACGTTCTGTTGATACAAACGCAGCGTCGTATCCAACAAACTAGCTTGGCTCATACGCTCAGCAAATGCTTCGATCGAGATTCGTCCCGCGGTTGGTACCGAGAACTGATACAGATCGATGTCTTTGCTATCCGGACGATACAGAAATTGACCGTGGACGATGTCGCCATCACCAGGCAGAATGATCTCGGTTCCAACGCCTGGCACAAAGACCGCGTTGTCGGATTGGATTGTCAGCGAAGGCAATTCGTCTGCATTGCCGAGGCCCAGCAAACGGCCGATGGCTTGCATGGCCGCACGCATAAACGGACCACCATAGGCGTTGCGGGTCGAATCGCTGAAGTCTTGGATATCCAACACTGCAGCTGGTTGGTTGTTGGTCCGCAACGTGCCAGCTTCAAAAGTGGTCGAGCCCGGTTGGTTGCCTTCAACGATGCCCGGTGTTGTACTGCCAGGTAGATCAGGGAATGGTGTCACCGCCAGCATATCGCCCACGGCAATCGTCATCCCCAAGTTCGTGCTCTCTACGAAACGTACCCCTAGGTAGTTTTCGTAGAGCGAGAAGATCTCGCGCACACGCTGCTTCTGCTGCTCAGTAATGGCATTGCTGAAGGTCAGCGTACCAATAGTGCCCAACGCCGCTTGGAAGTTGTAGAAGATAACGCTCGTACCATCGACCGTATCGGCACCCAAACGCAAGTTGTCTTGCATACGAATCTGGCGATTGCCAGGCTCGTTGCTGCCACCAGGGAAATCGAGCAGATACGGTGAGGTGTTTAGAATCGCTGAGTTGATCAACACCGATTGCGAACCGGCAACTCCCGGTGTCCAGTTCGAATTCAGATTCGTCGCGCCAGCGAATGTGTCCGCTGCATCCGTAGCTGGTGTTACCACAACCGGTGGCAGCGGCACGGCTTCGTTCGTTCCAATTCGCAATCGCAACTCACCCAAAGGCAATGGCACGTTGGCTGAATTGGTGAGCTCGTCCAAATTGCGGCTGAAGCTGAGCGTCACACGATCCGAGTCTGGGAAATATCGAACTGCTGTCGGTAGGAAACGTGTGTCATCCGCATTGGTCAATGTGCCAGCGGTATGGAACAGTTGATAGAAATTAGGATTGATGGCAGTTGTCGAACCAACGGCACCTGCTGCAAAGACAATGGTATCGCCATTTTGGAAGAACAGTGGGCTGCGCAGAGTCTTCAAGGTTGCCAGCGACAAACCATTGACCGAGACAACTTGGTTGACATCGATCAGATCGTCATTGTTGAAGTAGACTTCGATTTGGCTGCGTTGTTGAACAAGCTGACCTGCGGCATTGCGGGTGACGGGCTGCGGAACGATCGACTCAATCTGAGCGCCCAGATCCAATTCGAACGCAACAGACCTTGAGACTCCCGAATTGAAAGCCTGGCCGTTTACGTTGCGAAGCGTACGCGTTCCTTGACCGAGAATCTCAATACGATACTTGTCATCCGGTAGCGATTCGGCAAAGCGAACAATCACTTCATGGTTGTTGTCGCCCAAACCTACATAGGCTGGAATCACCTCCACGTCGAGCACACCGCTCAACTGAAGCGGTGAATAATTAATCGCCAACGATCCCAAGCGGGTCGAACCCGAACCGCTGACCAACCTCGCCTGAATCAAGCCACTTGATTGCGAATTCGTGTTCAGCGCGTCCACGAACTCTTGAACGGTGGTCGCGAAACGTGTGTTGGTGTTGAGCTCGACATTGATGGTCTTGTTGTTGATTGAAATGATCGGCAAACCTGCACCGCCACGGTCGCGGCCGGTCACCACTACCGAGATTCCCAACCCAGAGTTGCCGCTATCAACGGCCGTCAAACGAACTTGCAAAGCCGAACTTTGACCAAAGCTGGTCGTAACCTTGCCCGAGTTTGCGCCACTGAGAACCAAGGGGCGCGTTGTGTCGACCGATGTTGCAACACCAATCGTATCCGAGCCACGCAGCCGCAAGGCATAGATCAGCGTGGTCGCTGGAGTCGTCTTGGAAGGATCAAGAACCTGTATCAAGTCCTGTACACGAGTCTCCAGGGCTGGATTTGAGTTCAATTGAATGGTTACTTCGCGACCATTATTGGTCACGATCGGCAGACGACTGTCAGTTCGGCTGGCACGGGTGAACCTAACGGTGATGCCGTTGCCAGACTCCCCAGCTTGCTGCGCATAGAACTCAACCAACGTTTGGCCATTGGTACCAAAGTCGGTGGCCATGCTCGCACGCTCGAAAACGCCATCATCGCCACTGCGAATAATGCGAATTCCACTCAGCGTAGCCGCATCGATCCCCGCTGCGTCATCAAAACGCAACTTGAACTCTCGCGGCGATACATTGAGAATTTCGCCGTTGTCGAGCAAGTCACCAGAATTGGGCTGAATACCCAACAATTGTGGACCGACCGCCATAAGTTGGCGAGATTCGAGAGTTTCCATCAGGATGCGTCGAGCGCTCGATCGCTTTTGCAAACGTCTGCGAGCTAACAACTTACGCGATGAGGACAAACCACCAATGGCCATGAATTAACCTCTCGACGGAGAGCAGAAGAGAACTGATAGCAAGTAGCCAAAACCACCAAAATCCGTTGCAGACAGCGAGTCAAACTGCGTTCTTCTCATGTCGTCATACAACGCCGATTAGGCAAAACGGGGTATCTGGGGCTTTTGGGAAAACAAATAGCTGCGCCTTGGATTGTAATCGGGAACCTGCAGAATTCAACGAAATCCTTGGTCTTCCGATAGCTCCACCGGGGTCTTATGCAGATTGGGCCGGTCTAAACGACTTTGCCGTACAATCCCACACGAAATCGGAGCTCGCTTCCCGCGCACTGTGGGTTGGAGTAGAAACTAGGCACAAAAGTTCCCTAGCATCTCCAATCGGTCCACCCACATGGGTTTTCAGCGCCAAAGTAGCCTAGGCATCCTGCCTGGGACACGTCCGGCCGCTGTTCCTGCCACGATCCAAATCCTAACAAGATCCAAAGAGTCCGAAGCGGCCAGAACGGAGATGGGCGGGGAGAAGCACCCCCAGGCAGGATGCCTAGGCTACGGAATTCACCCAGGCGGGATGTGTAGGATGCTTCGGGTTAGGGGATGGCAACCTTGAGATGGAATGGATGCAGCCGGTCCGCACGCTGCCGCACATCCTCCAAGATCACTTCCAGATCTGATGCCGCATCCACTCTTTTGGTGGTGCCCTTCACCCTGACACTGACCGGCTGTTTGAAATCTACCATTTCGGGTGTCATCCATATCCAAGTCGTGGGGGAAGGGGTCTGGCTCACACTAAAGCCGTTTTTGGCGGTCATACTCGCTTCAATGCCAATCCGCGCATCCGCCGGATTGAAGGAAAAACTATTGTTGTCGGTCACAAACTCAGGAGCCTCAACCCAGTAGAAGAACCGATCCCCCGGACGCATCATCGAGACCTTGATCTCCTTCGGGTTGCGGTTTCGTCGATGGCTCGACAGCTGCATCCAGTCCATGATGCGCGGAGCTTCCTCGGGGAAGAAACCACCTTCGCGGCCAATGTAGCTGACCGCAATCGCGTCGTACTGCAAGCTCGAAACGTACTTGTCGAGCGTCTTGCCGATCTGGTCGCGGAATCCACTGCCATCAAATTGGCCGTACACAAAGTACATCGGCATCAGTTTGGCATTATCGTCGTAGTGGATAATGAACTTGTCTGCAGTGGGGGAAATCATCACCGCACCCGCCCACAAGTCGGGATGGGCCAGAGCGATATCCCAAGCCGCTGCCGCACCCGCCTGATGACCCGAAATGAAGACCCGGTCGGTGTCGATCGAAAAATGCCGCAGCGCTTCCCGATAGCACTTCAGCACTCGCAGATGCTCAATCTCCGAATAGTTATATTGCAGCTGCCCCTTTGCCGCCCAAACGGGGGAAACAACGATATAGCCGTTCCTGGACGCTTGCCCCATACGTTGGATCTTGGCCTCGGCCAGCTCATTTTCTTTCACTTGCAGAGGTGAACCACACCACCAGTTCACCTGGATCTCCGGATTCGAACTCAACGCCGGTAAACTGACCACGCAAGGGTAGGTCCGGTTCGGATCGTATTCGGGAGGTGTTTGGACCAAAAAATCGACTTTTTCATTCCCCATCAGGACTTCCATGCGATGCAGGCCGGGTGGGTCGTCACTGGCAACTGGCGGCGGAGTTTTGGGCGGCTTCATCAGTGCCAGCAGTTTGACCACCAAGTCCGGTTGACCACCTTCGAGCGATTTGAGCTGCGCAACGATTTGGGTCCGGCGAACACCGTCCGCTTCCAACAGATACTGCTGAACCAGCCCACGCGCCGTGATCAGACTTTTGGTGGTCGCAAAGTTGTCCAAGCCCGCACCCGTTCCAAGCATCCAACCCGACAGCGCAAGCGACACCCGCTGCTCAACCGACAGAGAAGGGTCCGCTCGCAAGCGTTCGTAGTCAGCCAGACGAACCGCTGAATCCAAATTCACTTCGCTAAAGATCTCCTTCACCAGCGGTGCAATCAGTTCTTGTTCCGCGGGTGGCAACTCTTGCTGATCCTTCTTGAGCGATTCAACAATTTTGCTGACCAACAACAAGTTCTGCTTGAGCGATGCGAATTGGTCCTGAACCTTAAGTTGCACTTCTACGGGAAGAGTCGCCATCGGAAAAGTATTCAGAAAGCTGATTGCCAACTGGTATTGGCCTGCGTCCTGACGGGCCTTCACTTCGCGGAACAATTGGGCTGCATTCAGTTCATCCAATTGTGTCAGCAAGACTTGATCAAAGTCGTTGGGAAACTTCTGGCTAGCCGCCGCTACGATGTCGCGAGCTTCGGCAAAACGCTCGGCCTGCATGTAAAAGCGAACCAACTGCGTCCAGTCGCTCGACTTGGTCAAATCGAGGTTCTGCTGAAGAATTTCTCGAAGTAAAGGCGAGGGAATTGAATCGGTCGCAATGCGTTGATCCCACTTCACCGAATCCGAAACGCGGAGCGTCTCGACTTTGCAATACAAGGGAGATAGCTCCGTGATCGCTTGCAACAAATGCTTAGTGCCTTGTGGTGTGCGAATCGAAAAAGTACGTCGCCCAAAGATATTGAACTCCGAAACTTGCAGTACCCCTTGGATCGCCAATTGGCCGCCCGCGGTCTCGATCTCAGCTTTGGAAAACGGAAACTCGATGGTATCGACTGGCTTGGTTACTCTTTGACCAACAATGTTCTTGGGTTGGAGATTGAAGATGGTGTTGCGGAGTTTGTCGTCCAAAACTCCGATCGGCTTGGCGGTTGAATTGGCCGCGCCTCCCTGTTCATAAGCATTCTCACTGATCGTCTCCGTCGATCGCAGAATGCCAGGCCCAAGAATCAGGCCGCTCGCCAGTTCGACTTCGACCTCAGCAGGGCCTTGCGCGAGTAGCGGCCAAGACGAAGTTAGAATCGCTACAACCGCTAGAATCAGAACTCGCTGCAGCATCGTTATCCCTGTCACTGTCTGAATTGAAATGAACAGCCTAGTGCTTTGTCCAACTTAGATTTTGGGGTTCACTGTGGTTGGCATGTCCCGGTGTAGCCACCGTTGCCAGACGGCGGACACCGTGCGTTTGCCTAACCAACGCTTGGCAGCGGAGGCTACGACCAAACCCAAAATCTAATCTGTGACAATCCACTTGCGCTTCGTCAAACTTAAAATTAGGATTGACCGCAGTGCGCTAGCACCGGTTCCCGCAACGAAACCCGGTGCTTGCGCACTGCGGCTAATCCACTAGCACACCTCATTTTATCAGCCACAATGCCTTCGAGCCGGCCGATGTAGTTCCGATATTCATCATTTTCCGACTTTTGGGGCCGGTTTTGCGGAACGCGGACGGTCGACACTTGGGGCTAAGCGCAACGGGCGCAATGGGGTGGGGCGCACATGCCAAGTTCGCCCTCTGTGGCGTATTTTGATGTTGCGCCATTAGTTGCTTTGAAGCCATTAGTTGCTTTGAAGCGATCCGGGACGACGTTCTGCTTGGTTTTTCATAACCCGAAGCGTTAGAGAGGGACCTTTCTGCATCGTCAAGTCGACCTCGTAACTCGTCCCCTCGCTAACGCTTCGGGTTGCGAAAGCCCAAAACGCGCAACTTCAAAAAGCGTTAGCGAGGGAACGCGGTCTGTGGGATCTCTGGCAAAGTTGCGGAGCAATGGCAGGCGCTTAGCCTGGGTCCCAGGTTAGAACGTAGCGCAATGGGTTAGTCGCAGAGCGACGGCGGGGAGTCCGGTTAACTCTGCCCTACGAAATAGCTACCAACACGTTCATTTGCCAATGAAAAAACCCGCTGCAAAGCGGGTTTTTTGTTGGGCTATTTCGGGATAACTGCCGCTCTTAACGACCGCCAAACAGTTTGCGGAGTGTTTCTGAGGCAGCATCTTTTGAGGAAGCCGTAAGCGGTTTAGCGGGTAGTGTTGGCATCTTGCCGGGCTTTTGTTTGCCGCCGGGCTTCACGTCCGCCTTCGTCTCAGCTTGGTCTTTGGCGTCCATCACCGTTTGCTCGGTGGCGATGTCAACTTTGGACGACTCGTCAATTTGGAACTGACGAGTAATAGGTTCCAAGCCCACGCGACGTTCGATCTGTTCTGCTTCATCCAGCCAAGTGCTGACATCCACTTCCTCGAAGCGACTGTCATTGACACTGCTTGCGGTGCGGGCTGCGGCTTCTTCAACGGTCTTAATCTCGGGTTTCTTGACCTTGTCGATGCCCACTTCCAGCACGGCAATAAACTCAAGCTTGCCGACTCGAATCACATCACCGTTCTTCAGGACCTTGGCCTTCGATGGATCGAGTAGTTGTTCGTTGACATGAGTTCCATTGCGGCTCTTCAAGTCGATCAGCAGAATGCGACCGTCCTTCCGAACAATCGCAGCGTGGCGACGACTAATCGACTCACTCTTGGGACGAAGCTGACACTCTTCACTTCGACCGATAAGAAATTTATCAGAGTTGACGGCGATCAATTTCCCATCATGTCCACCGCCAACAACTTTCAGATGCATTTGCATTCTACTAACCCCCGAAAAGATTCCACGCAAGCTTCCCGTCGGTTCGAAATGGATAGCAACCCAGTTCGGGCAAAATTCGCACTAACTTGCTAGCTACTAGCCTAATTCGAATTTGTACTCATTCACCTACCGTAATCTCACCAAATTTTTCCATCTTTTCTCATTATCGGCATGCACAAGCCATAAAGGCAATAGCGCAAGGCGAAAAAACACGTCACTCTTTCGCCCTTTCGGTTGCCTTCAACGCCGAAACGAGGTGCTATCATGCGCGAGCCCGCCATTGCTCAGCAGCAAATTTAGCTTCCTTAAACTTCGCAAACTCCTGGAATTGTTGAACCGGCCCAGACTTATATTGGACACTCACTCCTAACAACGAGTCAATTCCCCTTTGAATCCTTAGCCGGAGTTCATCCGCAAAAAGACGCCGATTCGCCAGCAAGCCCCTTGCATCCGGCAGCAGTTCCTGTAATCCCTCAAGGCTTGGTGCATGCTCACTTTGCGCAATCAGCATGCTCCCATGTTGCAACAAGGCTCCTTTGCTCCGCCGCTGCGCGCTCCCCATTACCTTATGTTCGCCGACGACCACATCCCCGTCGCTCCGACGATGAAAACATAAAAATTCGGTTTTGCCATGCGCTGCGGGAACTGCTTCGCTTGTCGGTAAGTTGTAAGGTTCTCGCCACTGCTTCGCCGCCAGCCCCAATTCGCACAGCCACTTTACAACAGCTTCATGGAGGGCGCTGTAGATCGCTGGAGCCGCGCCGACGCTAGAGCTCGACTGCGGAACCGCCAGTGCATAAGTCACGTCATGGTGATGCACAATCGCTCCACCGCCAGTCGCCCGGCGCACCAACTGCAATTCTCGGCTGGGCACATGCGCTTCGCGATCGGACAAGCGTTGGAAGTATCCCAGTGAAAGCGTCGGCTCCGACCACTCGTATACCCGCAGCACCACCACGCGATGTTCATCGGAGTACTCCAACATGGCATCGTCGATGGCCATGTTCGTCAGTCCACTGCGCGGTTCATCGATGAAGCTATAGGCATCCATTAACTCTGCCAATATCTCACTTATGCCTCAGCACATTGTTTGCGATAGGCTTCGTAGTCCAACAGACCATCGAGCGTCGCTCCCGCCGCTAATTTCACCTTGATAATCCAACCGTCACCGAAGGGATCTTCACCAAGTTTTTCCAAGTTGTCGGCCAGCTGCGAATGCACCGCCACCACTTCGCCGTCGACTGGACTATACAGCGGACTGACCGCTTTCACGGATTCCACTTCACCAAACTCTTGGCCGGCTTTGACCTGCTGCCCAACTGCAGGCAACGCCATATAGACCAAGTCGGTGAGTTGCTCGACGGCAAAGTCGGAAATACCAACGACCGCAATCTGCTCTCCGCCTTCTTCCGTCATGCCGACCCACTCGTGCGATCGATTGTATCTCAAACTTTCAGGCTTCATTTTCTATAACTCCGGTGCATCTATTTGTATTGTAGTGCTGACTCGATAAATGACATCTTGCGAGACGTTGGCAACATCAGCCAAGCGAGCATCTCTAACTTCGTTTGTAAAAGGGCAGGGGAGTAATCGCAGCACTCACGACGGAACCGCGAATATCAACATCAAGATTCGCGCCCGGCTGGGCAATTTCAGTTGCAATATAGGCCATCGAAATCGGGGCTTCTAGAGTCGGCGAAAATGTTCCACTGGTCACTTCGCCGACTTGGCGTCGGTCCTGATCCAAGACCGCCGCTCCCTCACGAGCCGCTCGGCGACCTTCCAGCTTCAATCCAACGCGAACTACCGGCTGCTGAATCTTGCTGCTGGCGGTCAAGACTTCTGAACCAAGAAACGTTCGCTCACCGAGACTAACCGCAAAGCCCAATCCCGCGCGATAGGGATCGATGCCTTCGTTCAGTTCGTGGCCGTACAACGGCATACCGGCTTCTAGTCGCAACGTGTCGCGTGCCCCTAAGCCAACAGCAGCGATTCCATGTTCTCGCCCAGCCAGCATCAGATTCTCCCAAACTCGCGGTGCATCCTCCGCCTTTACCGTCAGCTCAAAACCGTCCTCCCCCGTGTAACCCGTTCGCGTCACAATGCAGGGCTTGCCCATCTGCTCCGTTACCACGCCTTTGTAGTACTTGAGCGCCAAGACCTTGGGCGGCAGAATCCGACCGGCGATCTCAACCGCCTTCGGACCTTGAACGGCAATCATCGCTGTGGTGTCCGTCGCATCATGAAAAGCCACATCAGGAAAATCGGCCAAATGCGGCTGAATCCACTTCAGTATCTTGGGCCGGTTACTTGCGTTCACAACCAACAAATAGAATTGCCGCCCGCTGGGACTCTCCAAGCACGCCACCAGCACATCGTCCAGTATTCCACCCTCTTCATTGCACATCAAAGAATAACGGACCATGCCAGGCTTCATATCCGTCACACGCCGCGTAAGCAAATGGTCCAGCAACTGATCCGCCCGACCACCTTCAAACCGCAAGCGACCCATGTGCGAGATATCAAACAAGCCAGCGGCCGTGCGAGTCGCCGTGTGCTCAGCCACAATCGAGGTGTACTGAATCGGCATCTGATAGCCAGCGAATTCAGCCGTTCGAGCCCCATGGGCTAAATGCCACTGAGTTAGCGGTGTGGTGGCAAGCGACGCATTCATCAAGTAACCTTCAACTGAAAAAGTCAACCACGGAATCGTTTAACCTGTAGCCAAACGTTGGAGCGTGTTGGGATCGTGAGCCGACGCGCCTGCTTAGTCTGTGAGCCGACGGCGCTAGCCGCGGGTGGCCGAAGGCGCAATCGTTCATCGTCTTTAAACGTGCCAATGCCGTATAGCTTCCAGTTCACCTTGCATTGGCACGATTGAAATCCATGCACGCTCCAAACTTCGAGACCCGCGGCTAGCGCCGACGGCTCACCCTCCTGGGGGCATGATTTCAACGCGCTCCCACAGCGACGAGAACCTGCCACTCATGCGAGCCGGCAAGACCGAGGCGAGTGCACCCGCGAAATACAAGTTGTCAAGGATCAAAAAACATATGCCACAGCTACCGAGCCCAACATTGTAGCCGCTCGCAAACAATCGAGTAGCCACCCGAGCCGGCTTTCAGCAGCCCTCCTCAGCCCAACATCCGCGCGTACAACATGTCCTGGTCGCTGTCGTAATCGACGATTCCAACTCGCCCACGCCAAATCGTATCTTCCGCAGGCAGTTCCATCGAACTTGGAACAAACAAGCAAACATCCAGGGCTAGGCGGTTATCGAAAGTTGCCAGCCATTTACCCGGCACTTCGGGCACGTAATGCGTCGTTAGCTCTTCGCAATCGCACTCGACCTCAAGCGACATACTGAACTCGTGCTCGCGGATGGCCTCCAGTATCAAACGCAAACTGCCTGCATCCTGCGATTCCTGAAGTTGGTCAATCACCTGGTCCAGCCACTCGTCTTCAGCAGAATCCATCTGTGCCGCTTGAATCCGATCTGTTTCCTCAGCTGGCGAACTCGACTCAACTATCAGTGGAAAAGTCTCCGTCCAATCAGGCCAACGCGGAATATCAATCCGCAACACTACGGACCACAAGATCTCGTTATCTACCATTTTCATCGATGGCGCCGCTGGCTTGGGTACTCTGAGTTCAAAATCGAAACTCTGTTTCTGCCCAGCAGGTAGACGCTGGGCTTTCGCGAGTTGCTGAATATGTTGCGAAAGCACATGCGAATGCGTTTTGCGATTACTACCCGACCCCGAAACGCACTTTTCAACTCCCGAAAAACCCAAGGTGATCTGATTGATGTTTACGCTCCACTTTGGCGTGAAACTGAGTTGCCCCTTAACGACGTCACCCGGCTTCAGACGCCTCGGTTCTAACTTAGTCTCAATCGAACCCGTAAGTTGCTTTGGAAGGAACGACTTGAAAAACCATGCAAAAAACGCCACGATCGCGATGATGGGGATCAGCCACCAGAAGGCCGCTGCAAAAACAGCGGCAATCGCCACCACAATAATGATGCCAATCCAGTTGTTTCCACTTGATACTTGCTTGCGAGAGGGTTGCACATCCACCGGCGAACTCGCCACCACCAGCGGAAACTCAGCGCTGGCTTTCGGATCGATGGCCCAAGCCAGTTTCGCGCGAGCATCGACACTATGACTGACATTGAGAAACGTGCCATAGTAAGTCGGCGGCCACTCACCGGCCTTCAACTTGAAGGGATACTTGTATTCCTGCCCCGCTTGCCAATCACCCTGAAACAAAATCGTTTCATCGACCGTGGCTGAATCGACATTGCCTTGACCATGCGTTGACCAGCGCGTCTCAACCACTAGTCCTTTGCAGTTCAGATCCTTTTCGCAGCGGACAATCACCGTGCCCGTCACCTGCTCGCCGCCGGTACGAATCCTCTTGGGCTCATCCAGTTGAATCGTCAGATTGCAGGCGGCCAAGGTGTTTGCTCCGAGATACTCAGTTGAAATCGTTTATACAAATAGTGCTCGATGCGGCGCATATTCGAATCAAACAGAAGCAACAACTGCGCCGCGAACTGCTCATCAATTTGGGGAATGGGCGATGCCTCAAGCAAACGACTGGCTTCAATTCGGCGATTGAGCATCTTCGCCAGCAAGCTAGGCGGCTTGGCAATTTCTAAATTCACCGTGAGAACTTGAAAACCAGCTAAGCGAAGTCGCCAAGAATAGTCCACATGCGTTCCGATTACGATAGGACCACTGCCACGCAACAAGCGGATGTGCGCCTTCCAGCCCATTCGGTCCGCTTCATCAACCAATACGGGTCGCACACAGGGCAGAGCAGGGCGGGGACCAGTTTCTGGATAGTAAACATAAACTGCATTCGACAACCGCTTCTCAATCGCTAACAAATGTGTCGTCTTGCCGAACCCACAATCACCGACAAACTGAATCGCCGTACGCGGATCATCCAAAGCTTGAATCCAGTCTTCCAACCCCTCTATCACCGCCAACTCCGCGCGCTCCGCTCGTGTCAATTCACCAAACGGATTCCGCCGCAAGTTGTAGGCTGAATAAGGTGATTGAAACATTGAATAGCTGCCAGAAGCTATGCGGACAAGTTGAGCAGTGCTTCGGAGCGCGGACGTCCTCGCCCCAATTTCACTCGCTTTCAAAAGTAATGGTCCGTTCGGACAGTGTCTATGGACATCCTCGTCCGCTGGTCCGGTTTCTTGGAGCGCGGGCGTCCTCGCCCGCTGAACCCGCCGCTTATACCAACACTACTCACTACTCACTACTCACTACTCACTACTCACTACTCATTACTCATTACTCATTACTCATTACTCATTAACCCTCGCCAGCCAGCAACCACCATTTATCAAACTCATGCCGCGTGTCCTTTACCCAGCATTCTCTTCACGCCTTCCACACCCAACAGCGCAGCCGCACCGAACACCAATCCGATTCCCACGTTAATGACTGCGGCGACGAAGTACTCGCCTACCCACCCAAGATGCGTCAGTTCGCCCGCATGCACGGCAAAGTGATGAAGAGGTTCAGCTAACCACTCAATCCCGTGCACGATGATTCCGCCACCAACCGTAAACATCGCAATCGTGCCCACAATCGACAGCAGCTTGAGTAACTTGGGAGCCGCTTGAACTAAGCCCTTACCGCTCCACCTCCGCGAACGACTGAAAAAACTCTCACCCTTCGCTTGGCTCATCGCCAAACCCAGGTCATCCAGCTTGACAATGCCACCGACCAAACCATACACGCCAACGGTCATGATCAGTGAGATTGAGACCAGGACTGCGACTTCGGTCCAAAAGGGCTCTTTGGCGACCAGCCCCAAGGTGATCACAATAATCTCAGCCGACAAGACAAAGTCGGTTCGCACGGCACCTTGAATGCGTTCTTTCTCAAACGCAACCATATCCACTTTTTCATCCGCGAGCGCCGCCACCAACTGACCATGGTGCTGCTCTTCTTCCTGGCCATGCAAGAACTTGTGAAAGATCTTTTCGACCCCTTCGAAACACAAGTAGATTCCACCAATCACCAGCAGAGGGATGACGGCCCACGGAGCCACAAAGTTCAAGGCCAGTGCCGAAGGACAGAGGATCGCTTTGTTGACCAACGAGCCCTTGGCCACAGCCCAGACAACCGGCAACTCGCGGTCCGCATCCAGCCCGTGGACTTGCTGTGCATTGAGCGCCAAGTCATCGCCCAGCACCCCAGCGGTTTTAGAGACTGCGACTTTGCTGAGAACCGAAATATCTTCCAGCAACGTCGCAATGTTATCGATCAGTGTTAGAAGGCTAGCGCCAGCCATTTCATTTCCAGTTGTTTACAAGTTCAAGCCCGAATCGCGAGGAATACTGCTCGGGAGCAGGCAACTAGGTTACCCGATCTCCACTCTCCGTGAAGCACCAGCTGGTTTTGCAGTCGCTAAATTTTGAGCCGATCCCCAGTGATCCGACGCCGGCGCTACCTAGCCGCAGATCAAGTGAGCCGACGGAGCTAGCTAGCCGCGGGTGAAGTGAGCCGACGGCGCTAGTTAATGTTAAAATGCTAAAGCATACTGTAATTGTCTTGCGCGGGATGAGGCATAAATCATGAATGATACGATTGCGCTCTTCATAACATGGACTACTTATGGGACTTGGCTGCCAGGGGATGCACGTGGGTGGCGGAATCGCACGGGGGGGCACCAAATTCCACAGGAACCCCTTGAGACTTGGTGCCGCAATCAGATGAAAGGTGAAGCAGTTTTACTTAATATGGAAGATCGCAGTACCGTTGAAGAAGCCTGCCGCAAGCATAGCGAGTTCCGCAATTGGTACTTATATGCTGTAGCCGCTCGCACGAACCATGTCCACGTTGTAGTAGCGGCAAACCTCAAACCTCAGATAGTGCGGGATCAACTAAAAGCCAATTGCACTTCAGCACTGCGCCGCCAACCGAATCCGCTGTGTGTCAATCGAACATGGACTAAGGGCGGTGACTGCGAGATTCTAGATACAGACGAAGATTTACACGCAGCCATACTGTACGTAACAGAAGGGCAGTAACTCAATCGATGGGGCACTGGCACTGTGCCGACAGTGCCGCGGCAGGTGATCCGCAGCAGGTGAGCCGACGGCGCTAGCCGCGGGTGAACGAAGTTTCTAGCGTGCATGGATTTAAATTCACCAACACGATGATCCTGTGGACCGCGTTGCCTCTGAATCTAGACGTCGGACAGATTCATCGCGTACCTATCTCGACCGACAGTGCAGCGGCAATTGAGCCGCAACCAGCGGGTGAAGTGAGCCGACGGCGCTAGCCGCGGGTGAACGAAGTTTCTAGCGT
>JANRMD010000276.1:0-9734 GCA_033761895.1 Pirellulaceae bacterium
GTGAAAAGGTTGCGACAACCAAGAGCGAATTCTACGCTGGTTAGGTCTTCGCCATGGCTGGTGGTTCAAGACGGCATATCTCCATAACCGGAAATTTCTTCGCCACACTGCATGCCAAATTATCCACTAGTGCTCTGTCCAGATTAGATTTTTGGGGTTAGGCACATTAACCGATGTGCGTTAGCACCGGTTTCAGCAATGTGAAAACCGCGGCTAACGCCGTGCGGTTAATAGCGCTCGAGTCCGATCAACCCAAAAATCTAATCTGGACAGAGCGCTAGTGGATTGTCACAGCTTAATTTTAGAGTTTGTAATATCAGCCGGAACGCACTAGCGTCCGGCTTTCGCCGCGGCAACCGGTGCTAGCGCGCCGCGGCTAATCCTAGTATTTAAGTTTGACGCTCCACTAGTCCGTGCCGGGCGTTGCTTAGCGATCAACGAATTCGAATTTCTTGCTTGGATCTGATATTTTTCGAGTTTGGTTGAATAAACTGACCGCTCAGTAGACATTTCTAAGTGTAGTAAGCAACTCCACCACTATTCGGAAGTCTTGCGTTGCACTCTCTTTCGACCCAAACGAGTTTCCATGATTTTTCGGATCGCGGGCTGCTTGTGGAATTTGTTGGCGGAAAATCTACAGAAGCTTTTGCCGAGCTGATGCGCCGACACGGAGGGATGGTCCTCTCGGTTTGTGAGCGTCGATTGGGAATGGGCTTCGAATCGGAGGATACAGCCCAGTTGGTCTTCCTTCAATTGTGGCAAAACGCAGAAAAGTTATCCAATCATGTTTCCCTTGTGGGGTGGTTGCACGTTACTGCTTGCAGTATTTGCCGCGATGGCCAGTTCGCCCAAGCAACTCGCCAGAAACATGACGTGCAGCAGCCGTGAGCAAAAGCCAAACAGCGCAAACGGCTGACAAGGATTGGTACGCAATTCGTGAGGTACATGATCATGAAATTGGTACTCTGCCGGTAAGGCTTCGTATTCCGCTAAATCTCTTTCATCTTGAAGGCCGTGAACTCAAGGAAGTTGCCAGCGAGCTGAACACTACAGTTTCAACAGTGGGTACAGTGCAAACGAAGGAGTTAATTTGGACGGCATCACTTACGATCGAGTTGGGTGATGAGTCAGTGGCTGCAGCGGTATTGCTGTGTCAGTGGTCGCAGCGCATTGGATCGCGTTTGCTTATTCCAGCCTCATTACTTCGACAGCTTTGCGTAAAAATAAGCGCACTGGGTCGACAGCCATTGTTTAGAATCGTTGCCTTCGATTGCACTGGCACATGCCAGTGGCACACGAAGTCCAGAATACTCAGGTAACAGCCAGTTGCTATCTCAACTTCGCATTGCTTGGCTTTCGCCCAAGTTTTTACCACGACCAATTCGCGATCTGTTTATCGGCAGAGCGCGGCTCACATCGATCGAATGCGGAGTGCTCGAAGCATTCGTGATCGAAGAGTTGCAGAAGCGAAAACACACCAGCGGTATCCCCCCACCTGCGCCATCAACTTCTTCCCTCGCCCGGTACTCCGGGGAGAGGGTCATGGTTAGGGGCTTGTAGAGCCGGAGCTCAACCATGCTCCTTAGCTCCAACGCTTTCCTTCAAGGGAAAAGACAAGATGCTTTTATAAGCGTTGCCATCGCTGTTTGCATCATCGGTCAAGTTGCAGTCCAAATCCAAGCTTTCGACCACATTCAGGTAGCACTCATGTGCCTCTTCGCGGACTCACTCGCGTCTTCAAATGGGCTCGCGGTCATCACTGACCCTCAAATAGCCCATTAAACCACTTAGCCAATCGCATGCCATAACAACCAACTGCGTGGAAACTATTTTTCAGATTCTGAAGGGGCTGACTCAGTCACTACGTTTTTCAAGCAACTGCCTCTTCGCAAAGCAAAGCGATTATTACTTCCGTTTTCAGTGTCCTGATTCCTCTTTGAAGGAACTGTTACTGCACCACGGTTGTAATTAACGACTCCGTATAAAACGAGCTGCCTTTCCATTCGACAAATTTCTCAGCGTTTAACATCGCGAATGTGTATTTAGAAGGGAGGCAAGTAATGGTGTACGGATAGAACTCAGGGCATTTTGGGTTTTGAATCTGCGATGAATCTATGTCGGGATCGGTTGGCGGTTCGGGTTGCTCGGCGGGATGAATCTTGCGATGAGTGTCGAGCAGCTTTTTCAAACTGACTTGAGTGTAGATCTGGGTAGTGTCTAACTTTGAGTGACCTAAAATGGCTTGTATGGTGCGGATGTCCGCGCCTGCGTCGTGCATGAGTGTGGCCATGGTGTGACGGAAGATGTGACAGGCTCCAGGCTTTTCAATATTGGCGCTCTTGATGTAGCGACGCCCGTACTCGGTCAGCGAATCGGGGTTGATGGGCACGCCTAGTGCTTCATCCAACTTTAATTTTGGGATTAGGGGTGATAGGGTGGCACGCCCTGAGTCTTCGAAGGGCGTGACTCTAGTGTAAATCGCCACGCCCTTCGCAAAGCCTCAGAGCGTGCCACCCCCAAATTAAAGATGGACGAAGCACTAGCAGGCTGCACCCACCTACCCACAAAATCGCGAATGGCGATCCCACCCCGCTTGAAGCCGGTTGTCATCGGACGACTGCATTTACTTTCAGGCTCAAGTTCCTATGAACATTCGAAAAACGCTTAGGTTAGGCTGTGCCGACTTCCAAGCAGGCAATATGCGCCGGCGCGAAGTATTGCGGGCCGGTGGCTTATCCGCGCTTGGGCTTGGCTTAACGGATCTGCAAGCTGCTCTAGCCAGAGCGGGTGAATCCAGTTCGTTGCCAACCAAACCGCGAGCCAAGGCATGTATCTTTCTGTTCATGTGGGGCGGACCAAGTCAACTTGAGACCTTTGACCCCAAGCCCAACGCGCCCGACGAAATCCGGGGTGACTTCAAGCCGATCTCGACCAAAGTTCCTGGAATACAGATCTCGGAGCACTTTACGCGTTTGGCTCAGTTGACCGATCGTATTTCAATCATTCGTTCACTTTCGCACGACGACCCGGCGCATCTATCAAGTGGTCATGCAACGCTGACTGGGCAACTGGCTCCTGTGCTGAAGAGCGACGCGGACCCACCGAGCCCCAAGGATTCGCCTCACTTAGGTTCCTTGATTTCCAAGTTACGGCCAACTTCGTCAGGCATTCCATCGTTCGTGGCCATGCCCTGGAAAGCACTGCACCCCGCAGCTCCGGGCGGCGAAGCTCCCGGTCAACACGGCGGTTGGTTGGGACCTACCTACGATGGGATGACTTTGACAGGCGATTTGAATCATGCTGAGTGGAAGCCTCAGGGGCTCGCCTTGCCAGCCGACATCAGCCTCGATCGATTGGAATCGCGTACCGAGTTGCTCAAGCTGATGGAGACGCAAACTGCCTTGGATCGAGCTTCGGCATCGGGTGCATTTCGTGGCCACCAGTCGCGTGCCATGCGCATGCTCGGATCCGCTAATGTTCGCAACGCCTTCGATTTGACTCAAGAAGATGCTGCGACACGCGAGCGTTATGGCCGCAACATTCATGGCCAATGCGTCTTGATGGCGCGACGCTTGGTGGAACATGGCGTGCCGTTGGTTTCGGTGAACTGGCACAACGATGGCCAAAACTTTTGGGATACACACGGTAATAACTTCAATCGATTGAAAAACGACCTCATTCCGCCGGCTGATATGGCGCTGTCGGCGTTGATTGAAGACTTGGAACAGCGCGGCATGTTGGATGAAACTATCATCGCTTGGGTTGGCGAATTCGGGCGGCGTCCGCAAATCACCAAGAACAACGCTGGCCGCGAGCACTGGCCCTTCTGTTACAACGGCCTGTTAGCGGGCGGTGGGATTCGAAAAGGCTTTGTTTACGGCAGCAGCGATCGGCATGCCGCCTACCCCAGCACCGATCCAGTTTCGCCTCAAGATTTCGCGACCACAATTTTGCACGCAATGGGTTTTCCCACGGACGATGTGCTGCTCGATCGTGAGAATCGCCCCCATCGCATCGCCAGCGGCAAGGTCATTCACGACCTGTTTGGCTAATCCTGGGTTGGCCCAATAGTGGTTGAACCGCAGAGTGGCCGGTCGGTCCTTAGCGGCCGCACCATCCGTCACGCTCAATCACAAGCTATACTCGTAGCACCGGCTTGCAGCACTGCAGATCGGTCGTATTGAGTAGAACGCTACGATTTTTGACGGGCTATCGCATGAATTTGAAGGAATTTCTTGAGCACCATGGTCTGCGGACCAATCCATTTGCGGAAGAAGATGCGCAGACCGATGTGGTGTTTCGAGAGCATTGTATCGATGGCACGTTCCATCCCGCTTGGGACAAAGTAATTGGTAGCCCGTCGGCGCCATCGACGTCGATCGTGTTTGGAGCAAAAGGCTCTGGCAAGACCGCCATGCGTCTGCAGCTTGATCGCAATTTGCGTCAGTACAACGCGGATCATCCAGGCCAGCGAGTTTTCGTGATCCATTACGATGACTTCAACGGCTGGATTGGACAATTGCAGACCCGGTTGGGACGCCGCGTTGCCGCCAAACCGGAGCGAGTGCTGCAGCAGGTTGGCATCCATGACCATATGGACGCACTGCTTGTCCAAGGTGTGACCGAGCTGATCGATCAAGTCTTGCAGACCACGGGGTCCTCAAGCGCAGTGGAGCATTCGGTGCCGCGAGCTGAGGTGGACAAACTAGATAAAGATCAACGTCGGGATTTATTGCTGCTGGCCGCTTGTTACGACCAATCAAAAATCGGCAACACTCGCGAGCGCTGGAACGAACTGCGGCGAACCCTACACGTTCGGGCTTGGTGGAGTCAAACGGATTGGGTGGTGGCTTGGGTTGGATCCGTCGTGGGCGCGCTCAGTGCGCTTGGGTTGTGGTGGAACGAGTACCTGACACTGAAGTATGCCATCCTGTTTGCGATTGTGGCCATTCTGATTTCTAGCGGTCGATACTTGTGGCGGCTGGCGATGTGTTATTCGCGAGCTTGGAAGGTTGTCCGCAATTGCCGCGTACGCAGGCAAAGCGTCGGTGAACAGACCGGCGTCTTTTTGCAGTTGCCTTGGTCAGCTTGGTCTTCGGAACCCATGCCCGTCGATCGAGTCTCCGAGTCACGTTACTCGTTGCTGGCGAAGTTGCAGCATATTCTTCAGTCGTTGGGGTTTCCCGGAATCATCGTCTTGGTCGACCGCGTTGATGAACCGGAGTTGGTCAATGGCAAACCCGAGTTGATGCGTCTGTTGATCTGGCCAATGCTCGACAACAAATTGCTCAAGCACCCGCGGATGGGTTTCAAGTTGATGTTGCCTCAAGAGCTGCAGCACTTTGTCGATCGCGAAACACGTGAATTCCATGATCGCGCCCGCTTAGATAAACAGAATGTGATGTCGAACTTCGATTGGACGGGCGAATCGATGTACGATTTGGTTTCAGCCCGTCTTGCTGCCTGCGCATTACCTGGTCGCAAGCCGGTCCCGACAGATTTGTTTGATGTGTCCATCGGACAAGAACGTTTGATCAAGGCCATGCGCGACCTGCGAGTCCCAAGGCAACTCTTCCGATTTTTGTACTCGGTGGTGAGCGAGCATTGCAAGAAGTACACTTCCAGCGAACCGGAGTTCAAGATTCAATCCGCAACTTTTGAATCTGTCTTCGCAACTTGCCAAGAGAATTTCCGCCGCGAGACTCTCGCCTAGAACTTTGTCCACGTTAGATTTTTGGGTTGGGTGTCGCACAATTGTCTCAATTGTTGCAGCTACGATTGGGACAATCGTGCGACAATAAACAGTCGCCCCACAGTTAAATTGCGTTGACGCACTCGAAGACTTCGCTGTGCGAGCGAATGAGCGCACTCTACGAAAGATGTTGCATCCGCAGTGGCAGGGTGTGATACTGTACGCGTATCACCTGATCCACGGTCCTTAGGCGGAGGCACGTTATGCAGTGGTTTACGCTTCGTCCAACCTTTGATATTCAACTGACGGAGTCGCCGCAGGACGCAGTCGAGAAGATGGATCGCGCCTATAAACACACCGAAGACAAAAAGCATTTCTTGCTATTTGGTGAGTATGGCGAACTGCATGTACCAGCCAGTGAACATCGCGTATGGTCGCCGCATCTATCGTTTAGTATCAACCCAAGTGGTGAACATTCCATCATCCACGGCCGATTTGCACCGCGGCTTGAGGTTTGGACCTTTGTTTGGATTTGCTACTTGACGTTTGCGTTCTCGGCCTTCTTTGGGTTCATCCTTGGATTTTCGCAATTCATGATTGGCGCGCACGCGTGGGGAACTTGGATCGGCGTTGTGGCCATGCTGCTGTGGGGAGCGTTGTTTGCCATAGCGCACGTGGGCCAGCAGTGGAGCGCCGACCAAATGCGGACTCTTCAGGGACAGTTAGCCGATTTCCTTAGGACGGCAGAGCTGCACCCACAACAGTAGCCGCCTCCACATCTGGGCCAGTTCTCAAACAGCGGCTTTCGATTTTCCCAGCCCGCTGGTCCGGCTTATGGATCGCGGACGTCCTCGTCCGCTGGACCCGTCACGTGCGCCAACACAACCCGTCTTTGTGTTTGGCTTCAATTATCGACTCTAATCTTGTCGAAAATCGTTCCACAACTTGCAATCCCAATCGCACCTGCAACGATTTGCTAATGCTCCGTTGAACGCGGTAACTTACGTGGGTACGGAACATCTTCGGGGCTTGGCAGTGGACCTTCGTTGTGTTCAAGCCACTGGATCCGATCGAGCTCAGTTGCGTAGTATCGTAGCCAAGTTTCCTCGTCTGCTTCATCCAGGCAACGCCAGCACAAGTAATTCCCTTTCAGATTTACTTTCTTTTCACAGGCGGGCAGGATGTCGCGATAGATCAACGTGTACAACTGACGATCGGTCAAATGCTCAGTCATCTCGAGAACGACTCGCACCTGGAACAGTCGATCGATGGTATCGTACAGCAGCTCGCGGAGCATATCGTTGTCGAGACGCTCGGGGCTGGGCACGATCAGTGGCGGATCCGACCAGCGACTGATGGGGAGCGCCGGAGCGCGTTCCCAAGCGAGCATCGATTCCAAGAAATCATTTTCCTCACGCAGATTCATCTGCCGGAAACTGACCAGTGCAACGGACTCGTCGACGTACGGCTCAAGTTCGTCGCGAAGCCGGGCGTTGCGTAGCAGCAATTCGACTTCTTCGGGTGCGGGTGAAAGGTGGCTCATAAGACTTTGGTTCTGTAGTGTGTGGCGTCGTTGAGGCTCGGAGTCCGACCCGAGTACCAGGACAATCAACTTGCGCTGACACGTTCGACTTTATCCAGCTCGCGCAAAAGCTCAATACTTTTCTTTAGCAATTCCGCTGAACGTCGAAAAACTTGCGCAGCGTGCATCGCAAAAACCACACGACCCGCAACATTTAACAACGAAAATGGTCAGTTTTAATCAAGTCCTCGTTGCTGTAGATAACTGAGAGTTCCAGCGTTGATAGTAGATTTGATCCAGTTGGAGTCGTCTCCAATAGGCTTCGTTGAATTTGGGGATAAGCGTTGAAACGATTCAAGTGGCTGAGTTTGTCGTTAAGATCGATTGTGCCGATTGTTCGGCTGCGGCCTCGCACCATGACGCCCACAATAAACTAGACACCTAATCCAACGCTCTTAAGGACATGACGTTTGTACTCTGTGGTGTAGCGGACGCCGTCAGGCTATCGCGTGGATTATTGCGTAGCGGAAGCCGTCAAGGCTTTCGAGACCACGGTGTACTGCATTCCAGGCCGAGCTCTCGAACAGAAGGACGCCAACGGTTAGTTGGCTTGGAAGCACGGCCTACACATCTTGAAGGATTACGCCCGGATGGTACCTGTACTACCCGACTAATTCGCAATTCGCCGCACAAAACTGCGTTTCCTCTCATGAATTGCGGCGTCGACACTCGAGCTGAAGTTGATTTGACACCAAACGCACCCCGCAGCTAAAGTGGTGCTTTTGTCATTCACGGATCCTACCAACATGAATCCAATCGGTGGTCGTGTGCAACCAAAGCGTCTTTCAATCGAATCGTTAGAAGCTCGAAACGTTCTTGCGGGCTTTACATTTCAGGTCGTTGACGAACTCAATCTGGTCTCGGCTGAAACCGAACAACAGATCACCAATTCGGCCCAATACGCTCTGAATCGAATCTCCACACATATTGCTTGGCAGGGTACGCTTGACGTCGAGGTTCGCGTTCGTCCTGCATCTGAAAATCCCTTCCCAAACACAAACGGCTTGCTGCCATCGGTGATCAGCCTATCGTGGATCGACAATGAATGGAGCAATGATACGCTTCATGAGTTAAAGACGGGAATCGATCGCCAACCGCTCAACGCCGATGCGGGTATGACCATTTACTTAGGCGATGATGGTCAAATTCGGAATTATGGACTGCCTGTGTGGTTCGATCCTAATCCAGTGGATTATGTTCCTGCTAATGTTCCAGCAGGGAAGTTTGATTACATCGGTGTCTTTTTCCATGAAGTCTTTCATGGGATGGGTTTTCTCGCGTCGTCTAAGGAGTTTAGGAATCTCACCACGACAATCGACGGGAACGACTATTTCATTGGCAGTGTTACGCAACAAGTGTTTGGTGGAAATCTACCTCTTGCACCAAGATCGGGAGGATCGTTGCAGGATCATTACGGCAATACCAGCCTGCCTACTAACACTCTAGCCTCTGGACTCATGTTTCAATGGGGCAACTATGAAGGCAATCGACTCGATATCGGCAAACTCGATTTGGCCATTCTGGAAGACTTAGGGCTTACGATCAAAAGTAAAGCGGGTTTGCCGCTCGTCGACACCATCGATGCTCAGGTACCACGAAATACCCTAAGTCAACTTTCGATGAGAGAAAATGTTCCTATAGGTACGACCATTGGAACACTTTCAACAACGGCTGGGGCTGCAGGATACACCTTTGCTTTGGCTGATGGAGGACTCGACAACAGCGCATTCGAAATCGTTGGAGACGCCCTCAAAACGAAAGTCTTGATCGATTTTTCGGCGAAGGCGTCTTACTCAATTCTTGTAAGAAACACGGATGCTCAGGGTGTCTGGACAGCGACTCCGTTCACCATCACAGTGGTCAGGAGTCCCTACCAAAATCCAACTAACAAATTTGATGTAAATGGTGATACCAAGGTCCGTCCGCTGGATGCACTTTTAATTATCAACGAGTTGAATCGAGGAGGCCCAGCGCCAATTGAAAACCTGGGTAGTGGTGGTCCGCCCTACTTCGATGTGAATGCTGACTTCCGGGTATCACCATTGGATGCCTTGATGGTGATCAACTATCTCAATCGCGCGGCCGCTAACGCAGAAGGCGAAAGTGGAGCCATCTGGGAAAGGGAAAGCTACTTCGAAAGCCTTGGGGCTAACGATTCTCAGATCGTTGAAACCGAAACGAAGGCATTTAAAGGTGAGGTGCAGTTGAGCGACTCGCATTGGTATCGCGCGTCGGCAGAAAGCTCCGTAATCTTGTACGACCTCGCCGAACAGTTCATTCGACGCCGAAGTGCAGGGCAAATCCCTGCGGTTACTACGTAAGCCGATTTCTAAGAAATCACCGCGGAAGAATGATTAGGCACTACCTATCTGGACGTCCTTTGCGGCTAGGCTTAGGTGGAAACAACTTGATTCCGTCGTTACGAACTGCACGCGATAGTGGATGCCCATGTTTGAGCGT
>JANRMD010000277.1:0-24258 GCA_033761895.1 Pirellulaceae bacterium
TGTTCCGCGACCACATTCGTCGCGTGCTGCAGATATAGACGCTCTTCCCCTGCATTGGTTCGCGAAAATTTCTCGTTCACGAAAATATTCGCAGGTGCATGTCGTTAGTAGATTAAGCGCAGGTCAGCTGCAAAAGTATCCATTGGTTGAGACTATTTTTGCAACTTCCTATTCAACGCTTACGAAAGACTCACCTACAAGAACGCAAGTATCACGGAGCGATCACTACGAGTTTGAGGGCAACGCTCAGGCTTTACGAGTGTTGTGCAGAGTGCAAAACAGACGCCCATCTTCCTGAGCTGTGCCACGATTTCTTCTGCGATCATGACAACCCTTTCATCACTTGCTCAAAAATGTCATTGCCATTTTCTCGACAAACCTCGGTGAGCGTCTGGCCTTGCCAATTTCGCCGCGTGGGATCGAGTCCTCGTTCAAGTAGCGTGCGAACCAGCACTGGATCCTTGAGGCTCGTGAGTTCATCGCCCGTTTCCAATCGATCTATCACCGAATTGTCCGCGTTTAGAAGGAGGTCGAGTAATTCCGAATCACAGTTCTGCATGGCACAACGCAGAAATTCGTCGTGGTGAACCGCGGGCGAACCGTTGCGGATCGACTCTTTCAACTGTACCAAGTCCATTCGATAGGGCGGCCAATACGCTCCGTGACTGCGTAAAAGTTCCTGCAGTGGCTTTGCTTGTTCACCATGGTACACTTCAGCGATCGTTAAGCAGCACTCAGACGAATCAACGCCTGCATTTGGATTCGCACCATTCTCAAGCAACAACTTGGCAACATCGGTATGGTTCGCACAACAAGCCTCCCACAGGGCTCGGCCCTCCGGTGCACACTCTTCCGGCATGTTTGGGTCGGCACCGTGCTCAAGCAATATTCGAACGATGTGCAAGTAGCCTGATGCTGCGGCTCGTGAAAGCGGGCTGAAACGCGAAGAGTCCAACCGCCTGGCAGCTTCTCGATCGATCTTGATTAACTTTTCGAGTCGCTCCTGGTCTCCAACTGCTGCCGCGACGGACGCCGTATAGTCCGCACCTAAGGCAAGCAAGTAACCAACCAAAACGGATGTATTGCGCAAAGTTGGATGTGAGCGACCACGTGTTTCGCGATGCCAATAGTCTGTGGCTCCTGAGGCAGCGAGTAAGACCGGCGAATTTCCATCGGCCCGTAACGCATTGATGGGTGTGCCAGCAGAAGCAAATCGTTTGATCCACTGTATTTGACGAGTAATAACACACCAATGAAGAGCATTGTTCCCTAGTGCATCGCTCGCTCCAACCAATGAAGGACTCTGTTCAATCACGTCTTGAATTGCCGAAGAATCTCGAGAAATGATTGAATTCTTGAGTAAGTCAAATTCAGAATGATAATTGAATCGCCGCTCCATGTAGCCACGCAGAAGCAACTCCATTTCCACGTGCTCCATTTGGCGAGCCTTCAATAACAGTTTGTCCCAAGAATCATAGGTGTATCGAGACTGGCCTGGATCGGCTCCATGCTCTAGCAGAATTCGGGCAACCTCGACATACCCAGCCTCGACTGCTCGATGAATGGGAAACTGATACCAGTATTGAGCGTTCGCAAGTCTTCGATCTTTTTCCAATAATGCGAGCACTTTCGCGACATCACCTTTTGATGATGCATCGAACAACGCCCAAGCATCATCGCCATCTAAAATATCAACTCCATAGACGTATGTCTTTGTTCTCATCGCTGTCGGTTGCGGTGTTGCAGTCATGGCTAAACCTCTTTCATTCGTTCAATTCTACTAGCAATGACCGACACGGCGACCAACCTTCTGGATATCCACGGAGTAATGATCCAAATCTCACCCGCCAAATCCTGTCCCAGGAAGCAGCTCACTCACTGCAATTTGCCGGTGTTGTTCAGTCGGCAAGTTGATTAATTGCGAAAATCTCGGCCTCCAGTTAGCTTCTTTCTGATTCGATATTTGGCAATTGCATTTGTAGGCTAGTATCATTCCAACCCGTCGAAGGGGATCCACCTTTTAATTCAGATATGCCTGTTAGCTCTGGACAGGAGAAGGGCAGTCCAGCGTTTATCACCCGTGATGAATGAGTGTCTGCAAAAAGCTGATGACTGTACTTTCGTTGCCACCACCGGTTCCGGTACTCGTGAAGACACTAGCCACTTTGCCAACGAGTGCTTTTTTGACCCATATCCGCCGGTCCAATCCCAAGAGGTGCGCATCTGTGCAGCCGTGTTTTCAAATCGCGTAGGTGTACCAATGATGAACGCGTCTTAGTCTGCTAATTCACTCGGAACGGCGATTGGAACTGATTGCTGCTACCTCCCGCCAATCTGTTCGATCTTTTCTTCGCTGATTAGCTCAGTCACTCGTGTGACTGTCACCGCGACGACAGGTACCTCCCTTACGTTGGCGTTGACAGATTGAGCCATGATTGCAATGTGACTGAACAGCGAATAGTAAAGAACAAGAACTTTCATCCTAATAAAAACTCCAGGTTCAGGGTTAGGTTCGATTAAATCTTAATTCCGTTTGCGGATTCCGCACTTATTGTTGACCGATCGGGCGACTCCAATCCTGCGAATTCACTTGTAGCTATCGTTTTCCACTTCGTCCCATGGAACATTTCGTCGATCCTTTGGGCGATTACGTACGCGACAGGTACGAAATATACAGCGAGTACGGTCGACGTTATCATTCCCCCAAAGACAGCGATTCCAAGTGAGCGTCGGCTTGCTGCACCGGCACCCTCTGCAAGTACAAGTGGGACAACTCCGGCGATGAAAGCAATGGAGGTCATCAATACCGGTCTCAGCCGTTCCTTGGCGGCTTCAATCGCCGCTTCTGTGATTGATTTTCCATCAAGTCTCATTTCGCGGGCGAACTCAACGATGAGAATCGCGTTCTTGCTTGCAAGAGCTACGATCAGTACAGCACCAATTTGAACGTATACATTGAATTCGATTCCAGCAAACAACGCAGCACTAGCTACTCCCAAAAGGCCCAGCGGTGTCGTCAACAGGATCGCGAATGGCAAGACGCGACTTTCGTAGAGCGGGGCGAGCACAATAAAAACCATGGTCACTGTGAACGCAAATACGACAAGGTACTGGCCCCCAACTCGCTTTTCTTCGAACGCCAAACCAGTCCATTCCAAGCCGATCGTTGCCGGAAGCGTCCTGCCGGCAGCATGTTCGATTGCAGCCATAGCGGGACCGGAGCTTTTTCCAGGAGGCGCGGAGCCGAAAACGGAAATCGCAGGATAGGTATTGTATCTTTTCACGAACTGGGGGCCGAATGACTCCCGAACCGACAATACCGAGCCAAGGGGCACCATTTCACCCTGACGGTTTCGTACGGAAAGTCGGAGCATGTCTTCCGGCTCGTCTCGGGAAGCCGCTGAGGCCTGCACTCGAACCTGAAACGTGCGTCCAAATTTGTTGAAGTCATTAACATACACCGAGCCAAGAGCCGTCTGAAGAGTGCCAAAGACATCATCCATTGTGAGGTCAAGGCGATGTACTTTCTCGCGATTGATGTCCGCTTCAAGTTGTGGGACGCCAGCCCTGAAGTTTGCGGAAAGACTACCGATCTCGGAGGCGCCTTGGAGCGAATCCAACAGGCGACTCGTCTGACTCTGTACCTCGTCGAGACCAACTCCCTCTCGATCTTCGACCTGCAGCTCGAATCCCCCTGCAACGCCAAGACCGATCATCGCCGGGGGCGCGATGGCAAACGCATTGGCATCACGGATCAAACGGAAGTCGTTATTGAGAGAACCAAGGATTGCGTGTTGGCTTAAATCTGCGCGTCCTTTTCTAGCTTCGAAAGGAGTGAACATAACAAATAGTGTCGCTGTGTTGGGCGCGTTGGCACCGTCAAGTAAGGAATAACCTCCGAGGGTCATCCAAGTCTCAACTCCCGGTGTTTTTGCGAGCACCTTCGACACCTCGTCGGTGGCAACTCGCGTTCGTTCTAGGGATGCGCCATTCGGAAGCTGAACTACTACTATTCCGTATCCCTGGTCGTCAGCCGGCAAGAAGCCAGAGGGGAGTTTCGAAAAGGACCAAGCGGTGAATAGGATCAGCGGTACCGTAAGAGCAAGCACAAGCAGCGGGACTCGAACCAATTGACGAACCGTCGATACATAAGCCGATTGGATACCAAGAAAAGTATTGCTAAACGCACGACTAAACAAGTTTTTGTGAGGCTTAGCAGCTCTTAGCCACGTTGCTGACTGAACTGGTTTCAGCGTAATGGCATTTAGGGCAGAGAGTAAAGCTGTAGCAGCAATCGTCAAGGCGAATTGCTGATACATTCGTCCTGTGGTCCCTTGAAGAAACGACGCAGGAATAAAAACGGCCATCAAGACGAGTGTGATTCCAAGGATTGGGCCCGTCACCTCTTTCATTGCCCGAAGGGTTGCTTCCCGAGGTGAGAGTCCTTTCTCAATATGGCGGGTTACTGCCTCGACGATTACGATCGCGTCGTCGACCACGATTCCGATCGCTAGAACGAGTCCGAAAAGCGTCAGCAGGTTGATGGAAAATCCGAGTAAATACATAAATGCAAACGCACCCACAATTGTCACCGGAACGGTCGTAGCGGGCACGAGAGTAGCGCGCCAGCTACCAAGGAACAAAAGTATTACGACCAGGACCAACACTCCTGCTTCAATCAGGGTGCGGTAGACCTCGTGAATCGCAGCGTCAACAAAAGGAGTTGAGTCATATGGGTATCCATGTCGGACACCGCTTGGGAACTTTTCCGCGAGCCGATTCATGACCTCTCGAACGCCCCTTGCGACGTCGAGAGCATTTGAGCCAGGTAACTGATAGACAAGAACTGCCGCAGCGTCTCGTTCTTCGTGTCGGGTAAACGTATCATAGCTCAGGCCACCGAGCTCAACGGATGCGATATCCTTAAGAAACACCGGTTCGGAACCAGGGCCAGTTTTGACAATCACTCGCTCAAATTCGGCAGGATCAGTCAGCCGCCCAGGAGCAGTGACCGAAAGTTGGAACGGAGACCCGTCTGGCGCAGGCGGTTGGCCGATCTGCCCAGCTGCGGCCTGCATGTTTTGTTGACCCAAAGCGTTGACGACATCTTTTGTGGTCAGCGAGTAAGCATGCAGCTTGTCAGGGTCGAGCCATACCCTCATTGAATACGCACCCGCACCATAAACCTGGACCTCTCCGACTCCAGGTATGCGCGCTAGCTCGTCACGAACGCGTAGCGTAGCGTAGTTGGCGAGGAATAACTCATCGTGGGAAGGGTCGTCGCTGGTCAAGCTCACCACCATCATCACGCCCGCTGTTTGCTTCGTGACGACTAGCCCCTGCCTTTGCACCTCTTCGGGCAGCTGGGCTTCTGCAATCGTCAGGCGGTTTTGAATGAGTGCTTGTGCCTTGTCTAGATCAGTGTCGATGTCAAAAGTCACAGTCAATGCATAAGTGCCATCAGCGGCAGATGTACTAGACATGTAGAGCATTCCCTCGACACCACTTATCTGTTGCTCAATTGGTGCGGCAACAGTGTCTGCCACAACCTGTGCTGAAGCACCCGGGTAGACGGTTGTTACACGTATTGTAGGAGGAGTTATTTGAGGGCATTGCTCAACTGGCAATTGGTAAAGACTGACCGCTCCCAACAACAGCAGCAGTAAGGAGATTGTGCCTGCGAGCACTCGTCGGTTGAGAAAAAACAGTGCGATCATGGCCGATCTCCTTGAGCTACCAACACTTGATCCAAATCGACGATCTCGGTTGTGACCTGCATGCCAGGTGACACCTTGACGTTCCCCGAAACTATAACGTGATCTTCTGCGATTAATCCCTCACTAATTGCGATCAAACCATCATGAGAAGGCCTCGTCTTGACTGATTTCCGAAGGACCTTGTTGTCGGCGGTCACGGTCAACACGTAGTGCCCTTGTTGATCTCTCGTAACTGTCGATTCGGAAAGATGCGGAATTGGGTCCCGCTGCGAGAACGACACTTCCACCTTCGCGAACATTCCCGGTGACAAAGTGCGATCTGTATTGGGAACCACTGCCCTAAGCAACACAGTTCCAGTACCTAACTTCACCTCGGTATCCCGAAAATCGACGACAGCCTCGTAAGGCACTCCTTCGTCAGTATCCACGCCAAAACGAATTGTTATTCGAGGAGACTCTGAAGATGCAATAGTAGAAGTGTCCGAGCGTCCCCAATAAGTGAGCAAGTCACGCTCAGGCACCTCAAAGACCAAGTGAAGTGGGTCCATTTGGACAATCGTGGTGAGCAAGGTCGGCTCACTTTGTCCAACCAAGTTTCCAACGGTGACCATTGTTCTGCTTATTCGCCCATTGATCGGAGCTGCAATTCGAGTGAAGCTCATATTGAGAAGTGCCGTGTCAAGTCGAGCCCGTCCGCGAAGCAAAGCTGCTTGCGCGACTGCTTGGGCTGCGACACGGTGATCATGCTCCTCGGCTGATACTGCATTTGTCTGAAATAGCTGGATAGATCGATTCACATCCTGAGTCGCAACTCGGAGCTCAGCTTCCAGCCTTTCGACATCAGCCTTGGCATCGTCGACTTCCGCCTGGAAGGTTCTTGGATCGATTACGTACAGATCCTCCCCAACTTTTACTTCGCTTCCCTCATGGAAAAGCACTTGCTCTAGGTAGCCCGTGACGCGAGCCCGAACCTCGACTCGCTGGACGGATTGAAGTCGACCGGAGTACCGACGAGTTTCGTTTGGCCTTCGCATGATCGGGTTTGCAATCGACACCATGGTTGGCGGTGCGGGCGAAGCAGGTTGAGGAGATTTTTCTTTCCCGCAACCTGCAAAAACCAGTAAAGCAAAGAGAATCATCACACACTTGTGCATTTGAAGTTTGTGTTTGTTAAGAGGCATGGCTGTTCCTCAGTCCATGGCTGAGTTCCCAAGTTTGTTGGTTGAATGACTTCGACAGAGGCTGATTTCACGAGTGGCTAAAGGCTAGATAGCGTTTCGCGTTTTGATAACGAAGGGAATCACGCGTAGGGTATCGCCGACACGGAACTGCCCCCAACCCTTGTAGATGCCGCCCTTTTGAAAGACTGCATGGAAAGTGACAACGTGAGTCGAATCGCCAGCTTGGTTGTCCATGGGATGTGAATGAACGTAATCGCTTCCATCAGCACTGATGAGTTGAAGATGGCCCCATGCTCCCATGTATGGCTTCAGGTCTTGTATAGTCCGACCGTTCGAATCCAACAACTCAAATTGAATCCTCGATTCTCCACTTTCAGATTCAGGTTGTACCGTTATTTCAGCTAGCCAGCCTTCGCCTGCGACCCGACCAGGAGCGTTAACTATCAGAGCCGCTGCGAGCGGCGACTCGCCCTGGACGTCCACTATCGTTGATGCTGTCGTATGGGTCATACCTTTGGGTTGAAAGTCCGCAAACAGGCGATAGCGTCCTCCGACTGGAAAAGCGTACTTTACGGTCAGACTCCCATCAGGCCGAACTTGTGGGTGTAGGTGCGTGAAGGTATCTAGTCCATCTCGGACAATAACCAAGTGAACTCGTTCGTCATGAATCGTTTCAAAGTCCTTGACTACATTACCTTGACTGTCCTTGACAAGTAGTTGGAGTTCGATAGTTTGCCCTGCTTGCAATTCAGTTTCGCCAATTAGGCTTAACGAAGTGCGAGAACTTGCGTGACTGGCATTGTGATGTGAACCATGGTGAAGATGTGTTTGCGTTCGCATAATTGTGTTTTCCATTTCTGCTGAAGGGTGGTTTTTACGTTCAAACCTGAGCGGGCCATGCGAGCCAATGAATAACATCAAACCTGCCATGCCAGCCATCAGCGAGTCCTCGACAAGCGTTACAGTGGACATGGGTAGGTTGAACACAGTTCCAAGGCAGGCACAGCGAATTTTGCGTTTGGCAAGCAAGCTGTTGATTACACCGACGGCACTAACCGACATGATGACCAGAGTGACCGTGTTCGTGATGGCAGGCTGGAAGTTGGTGAGGTAAGCAATTCCCAACACCAGTTCAATGAATGGGTAAAGATATCCGTACGACCTGAATCGCTTTGCGACAACGTCATACATTTGGTACGAGTCCGCAAAGCCACGAATGTCGAGTAACTTGAAGAAAGAGAAGACGAGGAAAAAGCTGCCCATGAAGTTGCTCATGGCCCTTCCCCACTCGAAGCTACCAGCGTTAAGCTCGACGAGAGCCACTGTCCCGAATAAGAAGAAGAGAATCAGTATCAGAGGATAGTAGGTCGTGGGCGTTGCCTGCTCCCCTTGCGATTCCCGCTGATTATTGACCCCAAGGTCCATTTCGTCGAGAACTTTAAAGCCGGCTTTGGCCACGATTTCTCTAACAACTACTCTTGATACATCGTCGCCACGAACGGTTAACGTTTTGTCCTTAGCGGAGACGTCGACATCCCAGGACGAAATGGACGGCTCATTGTCCAGAAAAGGCCTGACAGCCGCGACGCATGCATGGCAGTTTAAATTGGTTCGAAAGTTGATTGTTCTTGTCATGTTTTTTTCCTTTGGTATTTGTGTTAGCTTCTGAGAGTGATTCTGAGATTCGAACTAGCTGACGCAAGCAATTAGGCAGCGTTACAGATTTCTTCTGCAGTGGGACATCCGGAGCAGTAGCAACTGCTGCAATTGCATTGCATCGCCAGTACTAGGCGAGCGTACTCGGCTTTGGGCTTGATATCTGTTTGCAAAGCGTTAGTCAGCCACTGCGAAGTCTGTTTCCGCAACTGAACAGCCAGTTGACGCAAGCGGATTTGCAAAGTTGAATCTTGGGGTTCGTTCATGGCACTTCTCTCTAAACTGACGCGTTTCGACATTCGCCCGGTTCAATTGAGCACCGATGGGTTGATACGGGCGAACTTTGATTTCTGACGATGCAGACGTCGGTACCTTTGTCGCGTTACAGCACTCGCCAAGAATTTTTTGGGGTCCAGCCCCGTCAGAGACTTACGAGCCGACTTCTGAAGGGCCGATTCGAAGCGATGAAACGGGGCTTTGGGGGCAGTGGAGAAGTGCCTTCCGGCAATAGAATGGCGACAAAGTCGCGGCAAGATTAGGAAGTTGCTTTCAGAGAGTTTTCCACCGTAAAGCTACCTTTGCAGGCATTAGGCCCTAGAAGGGGACATAACCCGGTAGCAGATCTAAGGAAAGTCAGTGTGGTTCTGTCGCGAAATGGGCAGGTTATGGCCCTTGAAAAGTGCGACCTACACGGCAGCGGCGTTATCGGTAGGTGCGGGGTATTGGTGTAGGAAACGGTACAAGTCTCCTAAGTCGATAGCACCAGAGTCACCGCTAATCAAGTTTTTTTGCAGGAACAGTCTAAGCATCCATGGGAAGCGCACGTCCGGCAAGATCGTTCGACCTCTGTGCGTAATGCTGCCCTCGCTCGATGAAGGCGAACTCTGGCATTACCTGGGGTGATCCCCAATGCTTTAGCTGCTGATGATACATCGTTACCCTGGAGATCGACTCTCGAAATGAGTTCTGAGTACTCAGGTTTAAGTACTGGAATCAGTTCGTGTATACATTCGCAGATTACTCTTTCGGTCTCTGGATCTGTCGATTCGGTCGACTCAGAAAGTTGTAGGGCAAACCCTTCTAGTTTCCTTTGGTTTGAAGCCTTGCGGCGATAATGGTCGACAACCGCGTTTCGTAGTAAGCGATAGAACCAGGCTACAGAGCTTTCTCGTTCGCGAATCTCATCCGCCTTGTCCAAAGAACGGACGAATGCTGACTGGAGAATTTCCTCTGCGTCTTCGATACTTCCCATTCGCTTCTCCAGAAATCGGAGAAATCGACGATGATTGGCCAAGAGAATTGCCGGAAGGCTCTCAAAGTTTTCATTCAGTGGATCTGATTCTGTCGACATGGGCTGGCTCCGAAAAGCCTAGTGGTTGGGGGGCACAGACACGCATCTTCGAACTGCCTAGCCAGTGGATTGGATGCAACGATCCGATTATAGACGAATTGTCGCGAGATCATTTTGGCGCCGAACCCAAGTTCTTGGCGAAGCGAACGGATCGATTCTTTTCGCGAGAGTTACAGTCGCTTGGGAAGTCGGCTCCGAAGGATTTTGTTTCCGCCTAGAGTTAGCTCAACTGGCGAGCAAGTTCCTTGGTAGTCGTAGTCAATCTTGTCTCGGGATCGCTCGACGATGATCTCGCGTTCGAACTGGGCGAACGACAGAAGCGCGTTCAGCATCAGGCGGCCCATCGAAGTGCTTTTATCGATTCACTGTGTGACAGCTACGAAAGCAACATTGTGCTTCGTTCAGCAGTGAGCGGTCGCTTGAGAACTGCGATCACAAACCGCGTTGCCTCCTGCACGGTGTTAGTAGCGAGTACGCATACCTAAGTGTTCTCACACCTTCAAGGGAGGGCGTCCTGCTGCTCGATGGCAATCAGCCAGATGCCCTCTATAATGCATCCAGTGCTAGCTCTCCTAAGTATCATGTGCCGCCAAGTGCCGAAATACAATTCGAACTCCGGAGGAATGCCCTTGATTGGTTGCTCCAGATCATCGGATGGTTTCTGCTAACGCATCCCCTCGGTACCGCGTTCCAAGCAACCCAGAAATGACCGCCACGCTTCCCAGTAACATCTGCCGTAGTTGTACTGGCTATCAAATGTCCCTTGCCATTCGCAGAATTCTGTCCTTCGCAAGAATTCAGCCATGCATCGATTGACGTCTACCTGACCGCCTTCGTCGTTGGAATTCACCTGAGCAAGCCTTAGGCCGCTTGGCTCAGTGACAAACCAGTTGGTAACGACGCCTTGGCGGCTGACCGTGGCCTGAAACTTGTGGCCATCTGGGCCGGTACTAAGCACATGTATTCCAGGCTTTAGAGTCGGTGCGGCACTTTTGTACATTATCCTCGTATGAATGGTTAATTGAGTCAAAGCAATCTCTTCACGCGGGCTCAACATTGTGGTCTCATCTTCGGCGCTTTGACCGCAGCAGGGCTGACTAGTATTTACTGTCGTTTTAGAACTCGCGGCGGAACCGGCATTTCGCTTTCCTTGGGCGAACAAGATTCCGGGCAAGCAGGCGGACAAAGTTACGGCGATTAGCAAGCTGGTTTTCATCATTTCACTCCTTACAATTCGCATTAATGCGAAGGTTCATGGTGTCTGTCCACCCGCGCCGGGCGGCCAATACCAATAGGAGCGTACTTAGTAACAAAATGTTACAAATCGTGATCACCAAACGCGAAAACGTCGGCATGGGAGTATAGGCTCTCCGGCATGAAAGTTCATTGCACCTCTATGGCAAACAAAAAAGCCGCTCAGTTTCCTAAGTGGCCCATGATTCCGTTCAGCGATAATTGTGGCTTCGTGCGATTGCGATCCGTTGCTTGCAGTCCTTTGCTATCACTAATTAGATTCCTAGTTGGCAATCCATGCCAAGTGAGGAAGGTGGTTGAATTTATCTGTGGAGCCCTGTCGGTCATTGCTTAGTCGTCCCCAATGCATTAGAAAGACTTAGCGAGCGAGGGCTCCAACCGGTGGGACGACCCAACGGGAGCTTACTGGTTGGTGGGGACGACCCTGCCTATTACGCACGAGGTGCGCTATGGCTTGGGTGTATCTGATTACTGCTTCTATGCTTGAAATTGTATGGGCAATTTCACTTAAATACACTGACGGTTTCACGAGACTGTGGCCCAGCGTACTAACCGTTGTGGCAATGCTCGCGAGTTTCGGTTGTCTGTCCGTCGCGATGCGCAGTATCCCCGTTGGAAGCTGCTACGCCATGTGGACCGGCACTGGCGCTGTGGGTACTGCCTTGTTAGGCATGGCATTTCTGGGTGAACCGTTCAGTGCTGCAAGAATCGTGTGCGTACTACTGATTGCGGTTGGGGTAGTAGGCATGAAAATCCTTTCGCCATGAACTAATGGAAGTCCGTCTCTAACAACTTTTTTCCGACTAACTGCGGAGATCCTACACGACAGAACGAAACCGGACTTCAAACGTGCCCTCACTTTGTCCTGGGTTGCTCATCTCGGTACGGACCCACATCAGCCATGCCTTGCCGGTTCACTCTACGTTGACCGGCGTTCTACGGCCGCACTTGTTATTCGGTGGTTGAAAAGCGCCCACTAATCTTGAAGCGTTGGAGACCGCAATGCTTCAGCTTAAAGCATTTACCGAAATTTCGATAATCGTGCTCCAATTAGTTTTTGAAGACTTTCGAAGTGCGTGTGCAGTGTTTTGTTGTCTAACGGTTACTGCGGTTTGACACCAACTATGCAATCTAGGCATGAGTTGTGCTACTAGGCGATCCTGGCAGCTTAGCTAATCGCTTAAGCGCTTTTTGGGTGGCATTTTCTGTCTTGCTTAGGAAATCGATCAAATGAGAAGTTTAGTGTGCTTTACACGTCAAGTAGCAAATTTAGCATTTGCTGCATTCCTAGGTATGGCGTTGACCTCAGGCACGGCGCAAGCCGGTATCATGGCAAACGGTACAATCAACTATGTTCCGTTCGGATCTATTTCCGTTGGCCCGACGCCAGGCGTTACCCTTCTTGAAAATGCTTCCTCTATCACCATTCCCGCAACTTTGTTAGTAAACAACGTTGATGCGACGTACCTGGGTCTACCAAATACCTTCATCGCCGAGGGTGTTTTACCGTTAAGCATAGTTTCAGTTAGTCCGTTGACGCTGAACGTCACCAATGTCAACAGCGCTCCGACAGCAGTCAACTTTGTGAATTACTTGCAGTTTAGTTCTTCAACTACTCCGCAGTATCGGTTCGTTTACGATATGACTTCGATTTCTTGGAGCAATTCGCCTGGGAGTTTGAGCTTCTTGTCCAATGGCAATTTCAAAGACTTAATTGGTGAATACAATTCCGCACCTGCAAGCGTTTCTGGAGCTTTTACGCAAACCGGCGGGGCGTCCGGTTCGATAAATGGTTCATTCACGTTTGCAACACCTCCACTCAATGTTAGCGCTGTACCCGAGCCGGGATCGTTTGTCATCGTAGCGGCATTAAGCGGGCTTGGCCTTCTGAGGCTTCGTCGCCCTCGTAATTAGTTCGGACGCAGGGGCCTCTGCGAACTCGCCGACAACTTTCATCCGGTGTGGAAGAACTTACCAACCGGTTAACATTAAACGCGAGGCCGAGGTCTCCATCTCACCGGCTTCTTTACGACGAGGCATGAATCTCAGCTGAGAAAGCTCAAGATCGCCCGTTTCTAACCGACAGATTGTCACTGGGACGACTAGTTGACGCTTCAGGAGCGACAGGGTGACTATGCCGCGCGAATTTCTTCAGTTGTCTTCGGGGTCGTTGGTGGCGTCCTGTCGATTGGCGGGACCAATTCGGAGCGTCGTATTGCCACCGCATTTGGTGCTTCAATACCTAGACACACTCTATTCCCCTTAATTTTCCCGACAAAAACCCAGGTATCTTCGCCAATTTGAATTCTCTGGCCTTCTTTCCGCGACAGGACAAGCATGGCGTCTGCCTCCGATGCAAGCGTATGGGGGTTACAAACCTGACTCCTAGATAGTCCGAAGTTGCAACGATTGTGCCAAAGTTGATTCAGACTAGGCTTGTGCCTGATCACATCGAGTTGTGCAGGCCGAGTTCCTTAACTCGCCGCTGCATGGTTCGGGTACTGATTCCCAACAGTTTCGCAGCTTTCTTTCGGCAGCCGGCGGATCGCTCTAGTGCGTTGCGAATTGCTTCAGCCTCTATTTCTGCGAGAGTCATGTCGGGTGGAATCACTGGCGTTGACAGTTCTTTCTTGCGCAGCCCTTCCAAACCAAGTAACTCCAGCGCCGCACGGCTCCGGATCAAATTTGGGTTAACTCCTAGCCGTCTAGCCGCCTCCACTTTGTCACCCGAAACCAACTGCAGAACGCTCTTAACCAATTGCTGTTCCAAAGTTCCCAAGACTTCGTCGTACATGTTGGACGATTCGAAATATTTGTCAACGAGCGATTGGATGCTTGCCATTGGATTACCGTCGATCGCCAAAGGCGGGGCGGAATCCGCCTGTCCAGTTACTTCCTGAATTTCACCGCTTGTGTCGCGAGCGAATGGAGAATGACGATCCGATCCACTGCCCGCATCTGGAGGGCGTCGCACAAAGTCCGGCAGGAATTCTGACAGTAGTACGGGCCCCGGTGTCTTTAGGACTGCTTGGCGGACGACGTTTTGCAGTTCTCGGATATTGCCAGGCCACGAGTAGTTTTTGAGTTTCTGGAGAGCGTCGGCCGAGACGACATTGACATCCTTGTTGAGATCTCGGCAAGCATGACGCCGGAAGTGGTCAATCAAGACTTCGATATCGCGTCCCCTTTCGCGAAGCGGCGGCAAGTGAATTGTGAATCCGTTAAGCCGATAATACAAATCGGCGCGAAACTCTCCTTTGGCGACCATCGCTTCTAAATTGCGGTGGGTGGCGGCGATGACGCGGACATCGGCCTTGATCGTTTCGTTCCCGCCAACGCGTTCGAATTGTTTTTCTTGCAGGACACGCAGCAATTTGCTCTGCAAGACTGGCGACATGTCACCGATTTCGTCTAGGAATAGAGTACCGCCACTGCATTGCTCGAATTTTCCAATACGCTTGCGATCGGCACTGGTGAATGCACCTTTTTCATGACCAAAGAGTTCACTCTCAAGCAACGCTTCCGGGATCGCAGCACAGTTGACCGCCAAGAACGGACCTTGAACGCGCTCACCATATTGGTAGAGAGCCCGGGCGACGAGTTCTTTGCCAGTCCCGCTTTCACCACGTATCAGAACCGTGACGTCTTGTGCCGCAACGATACCTATCGATTTGTAGACGGCTTGCATCGCCGGACATCGTCCGATGATGGCGTGAACTGGCGAGTCGGCGCGATCGGCGTTGATCTCAACGGGGGCTTCGGTCAAACGGCGAATTTCGAGTGCCCTGGCAACAACCGCTCGCATCTCTGCGATATCAATTGGTTTGAGCAAGTAATCCAACGCCCCAAATTTCATGGCTTGTATCGCCAGTCCACTGTCGCTATTGGACGTCATCAAAATGACCGGTAGATGTTCGTCATACTCGCGAACTTTGCGGAGCACCTCTATCCCGTCGCCATCTGATAGCATGACGTCGGTGACGACAACATCGACCGGATGCGCGCGGAGTGCCGCCATCGCCTGCCGGGCCGATTCTGCAGCTATGACAACATAATCCTGTTTCTCGAGCGCTCGGCGGACCAGGTTCAAGTCAGCCGAAGCATCGTCAACAACTAAGATGTGCGACACGGCTTATCAGCCTCCAACAAACTATCGGAAAATAGCTCCTCGTTCAAATAACTTTTTGTAAGTTGCCAAATTGGCATTTCATTCGCAACCTCTGCTTGAGAAGCAACAGGTGTGCCAATTTGTCGTCGGCGTCACCGTCAATGATGCCAGGCAATGGTTCGTCGAGCGATGAAGCTTTTGAATAACATTCAGAGTGACAAGATGGCTGAAAGAGAGTTTCGCTTACAGCTAGGCGTGGAAGATCCAGCCTGCGGTGAGTTGGCGGCGCGAGCTGATCGCGAGAATTTGCTGACCCTGTCAATGGTCGTCAATCGGGCGGGTAACCCGATCGTAATCTTGGGAAAAGATGGCAGAATCGGCTGGTGTAACGAGTCATTCGAGCGACTTACCGGTCACCAGCAGAACGTGAACGGCAAGACCTTTGACGGGCTTTTGTTTGGACCAAGCACCACGGCTTCCGTCCGTCAGGAATACTCTTGTGCGATCTCATCAGGAGGTGAGGCCACGTTCGATGCCATGTTGTATCGAAACGACGGCAGGACTTTGTGGGCGGAAACCAAGATGGTTCCCGTTTGCGATGATTCAGGTGAATTGTCACGGTGGATCGTGCTGCTAACTGACATCAGCAAGCGACGTCAGACCGAGGAAGCACTCGAGTCGGCAAGGCAATCGGCCGAAGCCAATAGTCGCAGCAAGAGCGAATTTTTGGCCAACATGTCGCACGAAATTCGCACGCCGCTGAATGCCATCCTCGGCATGACCGAATTGGCGCTGGCGACTGAACTGACTCGCGAGCAGCGGGATTATCTAAAAACGGTCAAAACATCTGCTGATTCGCTACTTGATCTTCTAAACGATGTATTGGACATCAGCAAAATTGAAGCGGGTCGAATGGAGATCGAGGAGATCGACTTCAATCTCGCAGAGGTCGTTCGAGAAACGCTGAAAGCACTCGCCGTGCGCGCTCACGAACGCGGACTTGAGCTGGCGGTCCATATGCCCATGAGTATCCCACATGGACTTCGTGGTGATCCGACAAGGATCCGTCAAGTGTTGTTCAACCTAGTCGGTAACGCCATCAAGTTTACCGAGCAAGGGGAAGTCATCGTTGACATCGAGCAGCAGTGGCAGACCGATGATGAAGTCGGCCTTCAGTTCTCGGTTACTGATACTGGAATTGGAATTCCCAAGGATCGACTGAAGAAGATATTCGAATCATTCACGCAAGTCGACGCCTCCATGGCTCGGCGTTTTGGTGGCACGGGGCTTGGACTAACAATCACTGCCGAACTCGTCCGCTTGATGGATGGAAAGCTCTGGGTGAAAAGCCAACTTGGAAAAGGGAGCACCTTCTTTTTCACGTTGACCTTAAAGCTTGGCGACAATTCAACCCCGCCCGTTACCAAGCTCGAGCAAATCGAACTCGATGGGCTAAAGGCTCTCATTGTTGACGACAATGCAACCAATCGACAGATACTCGACGAAATGATGTCGCACTGGGGCATGAAAACAACACTTAGCAACGGAGCTTCGACAGCCCTGCGTGAACTGGAAACGGCGGCCCGCGAAAATCGTCCATTCGACCTCATCTTGCTTGATGCCATGATGCCCGTGGTCGATGGTTTTCAGCTTGCCGAGCTGATTCGCGAGCGGCCCGAATTGCAGCCTGGAACGGTCATGATGCTGTCGTCCGCTGACCGGCCGAATTCGACAGCCAAGTGCCGCGAACTGGGCATCGTGAGTTATCTGGTAAAGCCGATCTCAGCGTCTGCACTGCTCGAAGCCATTCTCTCCACGCTCGACCGCGAACGACTGAGTGAGCGAAATCGTCGATTGCCGGACTTGAGTCGAGCCCAAAATGGATTGCTCGCCGCACGAAGCCAAACCTCCCTTCAGATCCTACTCGTCGACGACCACGAGCCGAATCGCCGTTTGGTGGAATCGATCCTAAGGAAACGTGGGCATGTTGTACAAAGCGAAGAAGATGGCGACGCCGCAATTCGAGTGTGCAAAGAAAAGCCTTTCGACGTCGTACTGATGGATGTTCAGATGCCAGGACGCAACGGCTTTTCAGCTACGCGCGCTATTCGGGAACACGAAAAATCGACTGGTAGCCACGTCCCGATCGTGGCTTTAACTGCACACGCGCTCAAAGGAGATCGCGAAAAATGCCTAGATGCTGGCATGGACGGTTACTTGGCGAAACCCATCCATGCCGACCAGTTAATCGAACTGGTTGAATCGATCGCTGCGACCGGCCCCGCGAGACCTAGTCGAGTATCAGCGATTGTAGATGAGGCGACCACACCGGAGTTCAGTTTCGAAGCTGCACTGGCCCGAATGGGTGGCGAAGCAGATCTGTTGCAAGATCACATTCGGTTTGTACTGAGCGATATTCCACAGTTGATCGCATCCATGAAATCCGCCATCCAGGACAATGACTCAAAACAAATCGAACTGAATGCTCACAAGTTAAGGAGTATGGTCAGCAGTTACGACCACAACGCAGCGGAGGACTTATGTCAATCCATAGAAAGCGATGCGTTAAACGGTAATCTGAATGAGACTCTTACGCGCGTAGAGCGGTTGGAGGAGTTGTTGCAGACTTTTACGGTTGCCATTGAGAACTATCTGCAGCGAATCTCTTCGGCAACAAATTGACACTTGCGACGACACTTTGTCATTCGAGCCTATGGCATTTTTCGGCAACTTGCGACAGTCTGACGTTTCACTCATGAAATCAACGTTTGGTACGCAGTATGCCTTAGCGGACTAAGCGGTTTTCTGACGCTTCGATTCGGAGAGTGACATGAAACTCATGTTTGATGCTTTTACTAAGGCTGGCGACTGGCTTAGTGGCTGGTTTCGCACTTGGTCTGCTTCTGAGTCTACTGCCGACGCTGATGTTTGTTTCGAGACCGAGGATGTGGATTGGGTTGGAGGCCCGTTGGACGGGCTCTGTCGACCGGTGGACACGGCTGAAATATGGCATCTTCCTCCCATCTTCGAAGTTCCTATTTCGCCAGCTCGCTTAGAATGCCCCACAGAGCGGGAGTCGCAACTGAACAAAGGCCTGACCAGTATCGCGCTCTACGAACTGAAATTTGACGCGGGCCGCTGGTTCTACCGATTTGATCACTCGGTCGCCCCGACTGTAAAGTCGTAAACAATAAGAAACTCTCCGTCATTGCCGTCAATGATGCGCAAACCACTGCGCCTTGGTTCCTTCGGTGCAAAGAGTTTCTTACATGATGACATCGCTCAGCCCTCTCGGCGAGCGGACTTTATCCACTTTCTATGAAACGCTAAAGAATAGCTGACAATCTAGCATCCATTCCTGCCAAACTTTCGTAGCTTGGGAATGACAGATTTTCAGTTGTCGGTAACTTGAAGAGCCTCACAACATTTGGCACAGCCGTTGCATTCTCACCGAATCGAGAGCTGTACGAAGCGCGAGACAAAGTTGTCTCATTGATGTAGACGAAGCAAGCTCAAATCCCAAGTTTGATACAGAGTACTTAACGTTTCGTGAGCCCATTTTTGAAAGGAGGGTAAATCGATGTTAGCGAACCGTTGGGAACCTTGGATTGAGGTCAAAGCCAACTGATACTTTTGTCAAGCTGGCTAACAGCAAGAAACGCGGGTAACAAGTTGGCGTCCGACAGATATTGTCGGAATGCGATGATTACTCACTTAGTGGCCCACGTCCTAGCCCGGTTCGTCCTAGCCCGGTTCGCCGCGCGGCGGCGTGGGTCTTTTTCGTTGATGCAATTACCAATAGTACAATACGACCTTTCCCCCAATGCATGACGTACCTTTAAACCAGGAGAACTCAAATGATCCCACGATCAATTGCTTTTTCCATTCTCTCTCTGCTTTGCGCTTTGCTGGCTGGCGGACAAACTCTGGCAGAGGACAGTCAGCAGTCAGCTTTAGCCGCTTCGTCCACACAGGACGCGAGTCTCGGCATCGGTGTTTCTCCATTGCCTGAAGTACTGAAAAGTCATCTGCCAGAAGTGACCGACCATGGCCGCGGGATTTTGATTTCTGAAGTAATGGCTGGATCACCGGCTGAAAGTGCTGGCCTCAAGAAGCACGATATTCTTGTTCGTTACGATGACCAAGATCTTTACTCGCCAGAGCAACTCGTCACGCGAGTCCGCCGTGACAATCCAGGAAACACTGTCGAGTTGCAGTTTGTTCGCGCCGGAAAACTTCAATCCACAAAAGTCGAACTTGGTGGCCAAAAGAAGAAGTTGCCGGTTTTCTCAGAGTGGAATTGGCCGGGTTTCGTGAACCGATTCGATATCCCGTGGGCACCGCTTCGACCAGAGTATTGGATGGAATCTCAAGATGTCGAAGGTGACGCTACCGAGTGGACATCGTTTGAATCGCTCACCATTCAGAAAGTTCCTGGAGGCCAGTACATCGTTCGGATCACCTACAAAGACACGAGCGGCAATTCGATTAGCAATGAGTTCAAGGGCACACGTCAAGCGATCCGCGATGCCATCAATGCAGACAACGATTTGCCTGAAACCCGAAAGAACCTACTCTTGCGAACACTTCACGACGGTGGGCAGAAGCCGCTCGATGCCTTGTCATGGGAAAGAACGCCTCGCGCACTATTCAACTGGCCGGGCGTTAATTTTTAAAGGTTGCTTGCGTAACAAGTGAACTCACTAGCGCAAATCGACACATAGAAGAGCCCCCTGTTGCAAATGAACGACGGGGGCTCTTTCATTTTGGCGATTGCATAAGATGACCCCAAGACGACAAATTGACGTCGATTGAAACGACAATTTGTCGTCGCACCTCAAGCAAAGGTTGATCCCAAAACTCAGTCCGAATCGGCACACTCGTTGCTACGCGGATTTTTGCCGCTGGCCATGTGCCGAGTTGACAGTGGACCGATGGCGGCTCAGGCCACAGAAAGATCAGAGTTGTGCGATGTCCATGACGGAGGGTATTTCATGGCAACAGCAAGCAAAGAAAAATCACAAACCACAACTAATCTCAAACTCCGACCTCTCGCCGACCGCGTGGTTGTCCAGCGCGATGACGCGGAAGAAACCACTTCTGGAGGAATCGTTCTACCGGATTCCGCCAAGGAAAAAGTAAATCGCGCACGTGTCATCGCCGTCGGTCCCGGAAAGGTTGATGACAACGGCACTCTTCATCCAGTCGCGATCAAACCAGGTGATCATGTTCTTCTGAACAAGTACGGTGGCGACGAGTTCGAGGTGAGCGATCTGACGTACACCATCGTCCGTGAAAGCGATATTTTGGCGGTTCTTGAGTAGGAGTAATTGCGATGGCAAAGATCATTGCATTTGAGCAAGATGCCCGCGAAGCGATGAAGCGCGGTGTCCACAAGTTGGCAAAGACCGTTCGCAGCACGCTCGGTCCAGGTGGCCACAATGTCATCATTCAGAAGAGTTTCGGCAGTCCAATTGTGACTCGCGACGGTGTCACAGTCGCGAAAGAAATCGACTTGGAGGATCCATACGAAAACATGGGTGCTCGCATGGTCCGCGAAGTCGCATCGAAGACGAATGACGTCGCTGGTGACGGAACGACGACAGCCACCGTGCTTGCCGAAGCGATCTTCAACGAAGGTCTCCGAGCCGTTGTGGCAGGAACCAATCCGATCGGCATCAAACGCGGTATCGAACAGGCTGTGGAAGATGTCGTCGCCAATCTCAAGTCCATGTCCAAGCCAGTGAACGGTCGCCGCGATATGGAACATGTTGCCCGTATCTCTGGTAATCAGGACTGCAAAGTCGGCCAGATTGTGGCGGATGCAATGGCCAAGGTCGGAAAGGATGGTGTTGTGACCATCGATGAAGGCAAGTCCCTAGAAACCGAAGTTAAATGGGTCGAAGGGATGCAATTCGACAAGGGATACTTGTCGCCATACTTCGTCACGTCGCCGGATACCATGGAATGTGTGCTCGAAGATCCATACGTGCTGATTCATGAGAAGAAGATCAGTAATCTGCGTGACTTCGTGCCGCTGCTCGAGAAAGTCGCGAAGAGTGGCAAGCCGCTTTTGATTATCGCTGAAGATGTAGACGGCGAAGCACTGGCGACTCTGGTCGTGAACCGTCTGCGTGGCACGTTTGTTGCCGCAGCAGTGAAGGCACCTGGTTATGGCGACCGTCGCAAGGCCATGATGGAAGACATGGCCATTCTGACCGGCGGAAAAGCCTTCTTCGAAAGCCTCGGCGTCAAACTCGAGAACATTGAACTGGCCGACCTCGGTCGTGCCAAGAAAGTGATTATCGATAAGGAAAACACGACCATCATCGAAGGAGCCGGTGCAAGGTCTGACATTCAAGCTCGGATCAAGCAGATCGAAACCGAGTATGAAAAGTCGACCAGCGACTACGACCGCGAAAAATTGCAAGAGCGCAAAGCCAAGTTGGTCGGTGGCGTCGCGAAGATTAGCGTCGGTGGAGCCACCGAGGCCGAGGTCAAAGAGAAGAAGATGCGTTACGAAGACGCTCTCAGCGCGACTCGTGCGGCCGTCGCAGAAGGAATTTTGCCTGGTGGCGGTGTGGCGTTGGTACGCGCCAGTAGCCACTGCGATGCATCGAAGCTCAGTGACGACGAGCGAACGGGTTACAACATCGTTCTGCGCGCGTGCCGTGCACCGCTCACCTGGATCGCAGAAAACGCTGGTCAGGACGGGTCACTGGTCTGTGAGAAGGTCGTTGCCGAGCAGGGCAATTTCGGTTTCGACGCGGCGACGGGCAAGTATGGCGACTTGATTGAGTTCGGTGTGATCGACCCAACGAAAGTCGTTCGTACAGCTCTTGAGAACGCCGCCAGCGTTTCGACTCTGTTGCTGACGAGCGATGCGTTGATCGCTGAGAAACCGAAGGATGAACCGTCCAAGAGGTCACCTGGACACGGTGGTGACTACGACATGGATTGATCTCCATTTCAGCACATTGAGTGTGCTGTTTCTTCTCGAGGCACCGCGGCCATCCCATGCAGGTCGCGGTGCCATCTGGCATCAACCGTGCGTTGTTAACCTCGCAATCATCGCGCTCTCTACCCAAAAAGCGGGGGCTAGAGAGATATACCGGGCAACAACAGAAACCAATTCGCTAGAATTATGTCCTACCAAAAACGAGGATGTGACTGAGGCAACAAACATTCCGGACTGGCGAATTGAACTGAGGGCGAACGTTTGACCATGGCGGTGAATCCAGATCGTGTTCTCAAGACTATCGCCGCGATCGAGGCCGGCGACTCCAAAATGGTTCGCATGATGCTGAAAGCTGGTGTGCCAGCGAACCACTTTGTGACGGGTACGTCCGCAACTGACCAATGCAGCTTAGCGCATTACGCTGCTTCCAGCGGGCAATTCGAGATCTTTGAAAGCCTTATTGCGGCGGGTGCGAATATTGATGCGCTACAGGAGTTCTCATGGCGGGCTCCGATGTCGATGCTCGAATGCGCCTGTTCTGCCCAATTGCCATCGCTCGAGATCATCCAAAAAATCTTGAGTGAAGGTCGTCCTACTCAAGATCACTTGAATCAAAGCTTATTGGCGGCCTGCTACGGCCATGTGACTATCGTCGATGCGCTTCTGCTTGCCGGAGCAGATCCCAACTGGGTCGATTCAACGTTGGACACACCACTTATCGTTGCAATTCTGTCTGATTGTGAAGATGTGGCGATACGACTACTAGAGGCCGGCGCAGAAGGTAACGGCTTCATAAGAAATAAGGATCGAGCACCATTCTTTAAGAAGTCGATTCAGGAAGCGGCCCGTGCCAAAGCAATGGATAGACTGGAAACGCTATTGGGTACTTCAATTGAGCAAGCTACAACGGGCGAGAAACCCAAACGTGTGCGCAAACCCAAGACGGTCGAGGAATGTTGGAAACACATTGACGATTGGTTTGCGAAAAATGCGACCAATTTGACGTTACCACCGCCGTTCGACTTTTCACAACCGATGGCAGATCACTATCCATTACAGACCCCGGCTTCCGAGCAGGTAAGGCTGTCGTTACGGTGTCACGATGGAACCGGAGATTTTGCGATAGTCGATGTGCCTGAGGATGCTTCCTATGTATTGCTGTCTGTTGAAGAAGCCTTGGACGTGCGAGAGTTGCAGCGAGAGGTAATGGAAAGCGAGCGAACGACATCGGGTTCTCAATGGTGGTTTGATGCGTGGTGGCCGTTCGCGGACAACGGGGGTGGTGACCTGCTGGTTGTTGACTGTAGCGAAGGGAAAACAGCTGGCCAGGTCTTGAAGTTCTCGCACGAGAGTCGGCGGGTGTCTCGCTTTAAAAAGTCTGTTCTGGATTTGCTACAGTCCATTGCTGTAGATATCGAATGGCGAACGAACCCCATGCCCTAGGTTTCCTCCTCAGTTCGGGAGCTCACTTAGGATACTTCGGCCGGACTCTGAGAATGACGGCGAACGCTGACATCAACGAACCTGGGCCGCTGAACAGCCCAAAGGCCTCCGACAGTGTAATAGCAGAGTTAATAGCACAACAAGTACCAGCGACCTTGGAAGCGGGATCTCTGGCGTTGCTCTTTAGCTCATCACAACTCTCAGCTACCAGCGCTGGATAATTCGAGACTCTTTTTTGTGATTGTGGTAAAAAAACATTGTTCGGACACACTTTATGGCCTTCGGAAAGGTTTATACTTGGCTTGCTGTTCGACGCGTGCTCCCGAGAGTTATAAGTTCGTTGACTAGAAACTCTATGACTGAACTTCCATCAACTCTACGAGACTCCATACCGACGGATTTGACATCCGATGCGATTCGATGGTGGCACCAACTTTCAGAATCCGATCGAACGGAACTCACGCGACTGTGCGACGCTCGAAAGGAAGTTTTTTTGATTGAAACGTTTGACCCGAACAACGAGCAACAGAAGATCACGGGCGGGCGATTCCTTCCACATGACGACGCAATTGGAATTGAAGAATGGGGCG
>JANRMD010000278.1:0-18102 GCA_033761895.1 Pirellulaceae bacterium
CGCACTGCGGCTAATCCTAATATTTAAGTTTGACGCTCCACTAGTCTCGAATTACACGGACTTCTACGGCATCGACCACATCCTCGTTGCGAACCGTGCGAGGCTCAAAGGGTGATGCGTAAGGCTGCGAAGTTGTGTACCGGAAGGTCGCAAACGGGACATCCATCGTGGCTCCGGCATGAGGTGTGTTCATCATTTTTAATCGCATTTGCATCAACTCAGCCGATCCGGCAAAGTACACAAAGCCCGCGACCAGCAATAGCGAAAACTCTCCCATGAACAACGCGGCTAACACAAATAACAACGCCATCCAGCGACCAACTCGGGCGGCTGTCTCTGTGGCTCGCAGTTGACCTTGTTGCATCGCGAGCAAACTGCGCAGTACTCGACCTCCATCCATCGGGAACGCTGGTAACATATTGAACAGTACCAAGACGATGTTAGCGATCAATAAGTTCTGACCAAACGACATCGCAGCGGCGAAGAGGCCCGAGGGTTCAGGGACCAATGATCCCAACGCCAAAGCGGCGAACAGTATCGATCCGATGAGCACATTCACAGCCGGCCCGGCGACAGCGATCACGAATTCTTGAATCGGTCGCTCAGGAATTCTCGCAAGCCGCGCCATACCGCCAACAATCATCAACGTGATGTCCGTGGTCTTAATGCCGTAATGCGCCGCAGCAGCCGCGTGACCGAACTCATGAGCGAGCACACAGGCAAAGACGGCCCCGATAAACGCAGCAGCTTCCAGGCCTGCAGCAAGTCCGCCGCTAGCTGTCGCTGAAATGGCGTAAATGCCCATCAGCATCCAAAAAGTCCAGTGAATATAGACGCCAATTCCACCGATGGAACCGAGCTTGACGCTGCGAAACATGGTAACAGTAATTCCTTACTTGAGAACGAATGGTTCTACTTACTTCGAAATACGCTGGGAGTTCTTGCCAAGTTCTACGGCCGAAATGCATTCGCAATTGGTCGCAATCACCTGCGATAACTGATTTTTCTGCAAAACTTGGTAGGTGTGCTTGATCCCAGCAGGAGTGACCAGCAACTGGTCGCACCGGGCAGGAGCGACCCGCCAGAACCAGTCGCACCCGGCGGGAGCGACCCACCAGAACCAGTCGCACCCGGCGGGAGCGACCCGCCAGAACCAGTCGCACCCGGCGGGAGCGACCTACTAGAGCCTGTCCCACCCAGCAGGTGCGACCTACCAGCAGCAGGCAATTATGTCACGCTGCGAACAAGCTGCTTAGGTGTGCAAATACCGAACCAAAACTCATTCGCCACGCAGCAAACCGGGTTGTACGTCGATATCCAGCGACGAAAAATCGCCTGCATCGACCTTTTCCCAAGCGATTGCGCCCATCACGGCATTGTCCGTGCAAAGCTCTGGGGGCGAAATCAGCAGCTCGATTTTTCGTCTGTCTGCCATAACCTGCAAGCTTCGGCGAAGCACCTCATTCGCAGCCACACCTCCGCCGACGCACAATCGCTTTAATCCTGCGGATTCCAACGCAAGCTGGGCCTTGGCTGTAACACACTCAACAGCAGCTTGCTGGAAACTCGCCGCCATATCGGCGCGCTGCTGATCCGTAAGCACCAGCGACTGAAAATCCTGCTTGCCAGTGCCAACCAAGTGGTAGCGGACGGCAGTCTTCAGTCCAGAGAAACTCATGTTCAACGTACTGCGATCGTTGATCATGGGTCTTGGCAGATCATAGGCCTTGGGATTACCAAGCTTGGCCAAACGGCTGATGTGTGGTCCGCCGGGATAGGGCAAACCTAACATCACAGCCACTTTGTCAAAGGCTTCACCCACAGCATCGTCAATCGTACCACCGAGATACTGCCAGCGATTGGCCGAGTTGCAGCGGTATAAGTTCGTGTGTCCACCGCTTACCACAAACCCAACACACGGGAAGATGCTTTCGGAACGTCCAAGTTGGCAGGCGTAGATGTGCGCTTGGACGTGATTGATCGAAACGAGCGGCTTGTTCCAAGCAACGCACAAGGCTTTTGCTGCGGACAACCCGACAAGTAGAGATCCAGGCAGTCCAGGTTCAATCGCTACGGCTACTGCCGCGAGATCGCGTTCTGGTTCGATGCCGCTGTCCGCGATCACGGTGGCGATAATCGGAGCAATGCGTTCCAGATGTGCCCGTGCGGCGAGCTCTGGTACAACACCTTGAAAGCGCTCATGCACTTCCTGCTGACTGGCGATCATCGAGGATAGCACCTGGTGATCGCGCCCGATGACGGCTGCGGCAGTCTCGTCGCAAGTAGTTTCGATGGTCAGGATCGTTTTCACGAAGGCTTGCCCATCGGTTGTTGCTGCGAAGCACAATGAAATGCGCCACGTCCCCAGATAAGATCCGAGGCGTCGAGCGGAACGATTTTACGATCAGGCAAAAGTTGCTCAAACAAGCGTATGGCGGCCCGGTCCGTAACATCGGATTGAAAAGTTGGCACAATCACGATGCCATTGGCAAACAGAAAATTGCAGTAGCTCTCAGGAACGCGTTCTTGATCGATGAGTCGAGGTGGCGGTGTAGGCAATGGATGCACTTCGATCCGTTTTCCGTCAGACAGCGAAGCATTGCGCAGGATACGAATGTTCTCAGCAAGACCGTCGCTGTTGGGATCTCCCGCTTGGCTGCTTTGGGCGGCAACGACCACACCCGGCGCAACAAACCGGGCAAGTTGGTCGATATGGCCGTCGGTATCATCACCGATGAGCCCCCCGCCATCGACCCAGATAATATTCGTTACGCCCAGTTGTCGTTGCAGCTCACCTTCGACCATTTCGCGAGTCCAGCCGGGATTGCGGGTTGGATTGAGCAATACGCAACTGTTGGTGAGCAGTGTACCCGCTCCGTCGGTTTCCAATGCGCCGCCTTCGCAAAACATGGCAGAAACACTTCGTGGTGAGCCAATCAATTTGCAAACCGTTTCCGCCACTCGCGCGTCGTCTGCGAAGGCTGGGTACTTCCCTCCCCAGGCATTGAATTGCCAATTGATGCCGACCACAACGCCATCATCCAAGCGTCGCACGAAGGTTGGCCCGTAGTCCCGAATCCATGTATCGTTGGTTGGAACATTGTGAATGAAGACGTTCGGCGTATTCGAAAGGTTCTCACTCGCCGGAGATCTTAAGCCGCTTGGTCCGCTCAAAACGTGAACGGCTTGAACTCGAGCCAGTTCGGTAATGAATTGGACGAACACGTTAGGAATCGGTTCAAAACGGCGTGGCCAAGTTTGCAGGTTATGAGGCCAAGCGATCCAAGTGGCAGCTTGCGATTCCCACTCCGCTGGCCATGAGTAAGGACTTTGGTTGTTTCTCTTGATGGCGATGATTGAGGCTCTTCTTTAGGGCTGCTCAGTAGAGCGTGGACTAATCGATGAAACGTTTGGTAATGTCGCCATAGGCATCAATACGTCGATCTCGCAAAAATGGCCAGTGCGTCCGCGTCCAATCGATTCTTGCCAAATCGCAGGGCACGATGACAATTTCTTCTGCTTCATGGCTGGCTCGATGAAGGATATCGCCGCTTGGATCGCACACAAATGATCCACCCCAGAACTGTAATCCGCCTTCAAGTCCAACACGATTCGCGGCGCCAACATAAACGCCATTGGCAACTCCGTGTGCTCGCATCGAGAGTTCCCATGAACTGTGTTGTGTGGTGCCATACTGAGCGCGCTCTTCTGGAATCCAACCGATCGCTGTCGGATACAACAAAATCTCGGCACCTTTGAGGGCAAATAGGCGGGCCGCTTCTGGGTACCATTGATCCCAGCAAATACCGATTCCCAGGCAAGCGTACTTGGTCTTAGCCACGGTAAATCCAAGATCGCCCGGTGTGAAATAGAATTTCTCGTAATACAACGGATCGTCAGGAATGTGCATTTTACGATACATGCCTGCTAGTCGACCGTCGACATCGTAAGTTACGGCTGTGTTGTGGTACAAACCGTGGGCGCGGCGTTCAAAGATCGAACAGGTAACCACAATGCCAAGTTGCTTAGCAAGTTCTTGCAATCTGATGCTGGTAGGACCGGGAATTTCTTCAGCCAGATCGAAGCGTTCGTGAACTTCCGCTTGGCAAGGATACTGCGTATTGAAAACTTCTTGCAAGCAGACGATATTGGCTCCCGCTTTAGCGGCCTCAGCGGCTCGCGCGATTGCTTTTTCAAGGTTCGCTTGTTTATCCGTCGTGCAGGTCATCTGCACTAGAGCTAACTGTACTATCTGTGACCTTGCCATAGAACCTTTCCCACGTTCGATCTACACAAACCCATTGAATCAGCCGCACATGAACGATAGCCAATTCCCTCATGCTAACAATCTCAGCCAATCAGGCAACCGGTTCAGCCGCCAACGCTTGGGGGCAGCGGGACTGTTCGTGATTGGCACCGACACAGAAGTAGGGAAGACCTTCATCGCGTGCCGTCTGATCGAGTTACTCGTTGGACTTGGAATGCGTGTGGGAGTTTACAAGCCGGTCGCCAGCGGTAGCGAGGATTCACAAGCCAGTGACGGAGAGTTATTGCGGGCCGCTGCTGCACAAAACTGCGATCTGGAGCATGTTTGTCCGCAGCAATTTTCCGCGCCGGTTGCTCCGCCAATCGCTGCCGCCATGGAAGGCCGCGAAGTCGACGAGGCACTTTTGGTTACGGGCGCAAACTGGTGGCTCGGTCGTTGCGAATTGTTGGTCGTGGAGGGGGCCGGCGGCGGACTTTCACCGATTTCCTCTCAGCAGACTGTTCTCGATCTCGCCGTACAGTTTGGTTTTCCTTTGCTGCTGGTCGTCGCCGATCGACTGGGGGCTGTTAATCACACCTTGTTGACCCTCGAAGCCGCTCAGAAACGGGGCCTCCGCGTTGAAGCCATTGTGCTAAATCAACTGCCAAATACAGATTCTAATGGTACATGCAATCGGAAACTCATTGAAGACTTTGCACCGGGTATCCCGATCTTTGAATCCAATGAACTGCATAAGCTCATCGAATGAAACGGGTGGTAACAGGGTTAGCGTCAGCGTCGCATCGCAAGTTGCCGACGACGGGAGCTCATCAACTGGCCTGCCAACATCCCAAACGCGCTGAGTGCAATGACCAGACTTGGCCAGGCAACGGGTAACAGCAACCAAGCGAGAAAGGCCAAGAAGATCCAATACAGCCAAGCGTGCACGGCCAAGATCTCGCTCGTACGTTGGCTGAGGCGTCGAAACAGCAAATACAACAAGCCGCTCGTTAGACTCAATACGACAGCCGCCAGGGCCAACTTGGTAGTTGCATGCTCCTGAGGTTGGTTCTCGAAGGTTAACGTCATCACTGAATGACTGTCTTCATTAGACAAATCGAGCAGATACCAGACTGCACCCGCATGTGGGAATTCGGACAAGGTTGAGGATATGGGGCTACCCCGGTCGATAGCGAACAGTATCGACGCAGCGTCATCCTCGACTGGTTCTGTGTTGGAAAGTGCACCGTCGAGTGGGTCGGCATTGCGAAGTTCCGACTTGGACATCGTGGTCTGCTCAAGATACCAACTCCAAAAACCGCCCACGGTATCTCGATCATTCGCAGGGGAGTTGCTGGTAGCAGTCAACGTTTGGGTGCTTTGCAGTCCCACAACTTCGGGGCTCCAGTTTCGCATCCAGCCCACAAACTCGGCGGCGCTCAGGTCAGATACGACCGGCAGTGACTTGAGCAGCAGCTTACACCAGCGGTCGGCGCGCAGCGCATCGACTTGCGTTGCGGCCATCTGCTCTCGCAAGTTCACCTCGGACGCGGGTGACTGGCCTGATTGAGACTGCGCAAGCTGTAAGGTGCTCTTTGACAGCACTGCGATTGGCATTTGCTTGGTCCCTTCAGCATCGATACTCGGTAACTGAATGCTAAAGGAATCGCTAATTGCGTTTATGCGCTCCCGTTGCGGCCAACGCAAAAGAACTCGTAACTGGACAGGCAAGTAGTTGGGTTGCATCACAACACGGACCGCATCCGACTTATGCGCGTGCCAAATCGCCCCGCTTGTTCCGGCTTGGATGCCGATCAGCTGTGCACCCTTGGGTAAGTTGAGGATGATGTCCAGGTGATTGTTAGGATCGACCCAGTAGTTCACGGCGCCAATCATATTGCCGTCGCTGTCTTCATCCACGACCGCAGAGGCGAACAGCACTTCGGCCGGATTACTTTCAGCCTCAGTCAGACGCCACGTCGCCTGCTGCTGCGCCTCGCTCATCTCAAAGTAGACAAAATCCTCACTCGCTAAAGTCAGGCCAGATTTCGACAGCCAATCGTCTGGCAACTTTCTTCCAGCGCCCAGCCAGCGGACCGGATGGTCGTCGATCTGATTCGGCAATGCCAATACAGGCCTGCTAACTTCTTTTCCAAGAATAAAGACGTCGGGAATAGATAAGCTTTGCGACGATCCTAGGGCAGGCAAGCGGTAAGCGAACTTCACGCGATATTGGCCATTGTCGGTCGCTTGAGGAATTAAACACAACGTTGATCGACCCGCCGCCCCAGACGAAGTTACTCGGTACGGTGAACCGGATGACTCGATCGAATCCCGAATCGTGGCAGGGATATCAAAGAATACGAAATTGGTCGCTTGGTCTGCGGGCAAAAGCACTTCAACGGAGGCTCGCCAGCCTTGTTCGGTGCGAGCTAAAGCCATTGCGTTGGCACCGATACTCATCGGCATGCGCCTCTGAACTTGGTAGTTCAATGGTAAGCCGGTTGAATCGCGATATCGGTTCGCCAAGTCAATTATGCCGACGGGCGCAGTGAGTGTTGACAGCATCGCGGTCGGGTCCGTCACAGGTTGGCTGAGTTGCAGACGTTCATCTGGGTTGATACTGTCGGCGTGAGAAAGCGTACAGATCAGCTCCGCGCCGCAATTCACCTGATAGAGCGACTTAGCAACGACAGCCTCTCTCAGTAAGATTCGTGGCAGACTCGCTGTATCGTTCAAGTTGCGATTCAGTTGCATTTGCACTTCGAGCAGTCGAATCTCGGTTGGAATTCGAGCCACATTGACCAGCATAAAGCGTCGCTCAGCGCGGTCGCTCAATTGATACTCAACTTCAGAGCCGTTGACGCGAACCGTTTGAGGTTCGGCGTCTCGAGGAACCTCCAGTTTCAGTACCTGAGCATCGGTTGGCTGCGACCAAGTCGCGCGATAGTCCAGGGTCGCTTTAGTGCTGAGCAATTGCAGATCGCAGGCTTCGTCCACGGTGGCTACATCGCTCGCCAGACGTTGCAGAGAACCACTTATAGCTCCCATTGGAACGCGCCATAACTCCGTTACAGCCGGCTTGCCGGCATCCCACTCCAAATCACTACTGCTTACATTCAATCGATTCCAAAATTCACTGCCATTCAATTTCCAACGAGATTTTCCAGCCACGGAGATAGCAAGCGTACGGCCGGTCGGTGCACTTTCTGTCAGGGACAAAAACGGTACCGCCAGCGTCGAGACCGTTTCGCCATTACGCGGGACAACCATCACTCGAATCACCGCGCGATCCGTCGAAGATTCGCGATTCACCAGATAGCTTCTTCTGCTGCCCCCCGGAGTGGGTTCGTTCGAAATCAGTTCGAAATCGTTCCACTCGGTCCCAACCGGCTCCCACGCAGCATCGAGCAGCACATGCAATTGCTTAGGTAAGGCTCTCGCACCATTGATGCGCAATTGGCAGTCTGCGGCTATTTGGCCTTCCACGATCTGCAGCCATGAATCCGACTGCACAACGGCTTGATTGGGCATTGGGTTACGTTGCGAGCGAGTCGGCCAGTCAACACGCAAGGTCTCTGCAGGCCCCAACTCCGCGATCCAACTGGATGCGGTCAAGCGTCTGACTAAACCAATCGACTTTATGTTGACATCCAAAGCATCATCAGCAACGACATCCAAAACCGACGAAGCGATTCGTGGTATGTCAACTTCAATGCCCGTTCGATCAGCATTCCCGTTCGTAGTCGGGATCAACTGCAGTCTCAGTCGAACCCGTCCCGTTTCAGGGGCACGGTACGTGATCGCGTCGGAGGTCTGTTGCAACCTAGGGCCGATGAAAACGCCCTGACCAGATACGGAACCACGGAGCAACTGGAGCTGACTTGATTTGAACGGCAAACGCAGGGCGAACTCGGTCGAGTTGAACTGCAAATCGAATTCGGCGGTGAACTCCTGAACATAACTTGCCGTCAAACTGGTCCCACCGCTAATTTTGAGCATGTACTTTGCCCCGAGGATCTGCGGTAACTGCCCTTCGCTGTCTTGGGTGTCCGAGTTGTTCAACAGATTCATCAACTTGCGAGGTGCATAAACATGTTTGGCAGACAATTCTCCGTCTTCGTTCACTGGGATCAGCACGCCATAGGTAAGCGGGAACTTGGCAGCAGCTTTACCGTTCGAAGTGTCCTGTGCGGAGCATAAAGTTGCGCTGCACATCATCATCAACACCAGTGCTGCGTTAGAACCAGCCCGAATCACCGTCGAACCACGGCGGCTCGAGCCCGGTTGAGACCGAATGCAGGTTACGATCCGAATAAGACGCGCCAGAGCCCCTCCAACCAAACTCAGCAACAGCAGGTGAGCAACACCAAGGAACGGGGCGGGAATCACTAGAACTGCGACCAAGGAGATTGTTAGACAAAGCCACCACAACGCAACTCGGTCCCCCAACAACCCAAAGCTCAATGCGCTGCCGCTTAACAAGATTGCCACACAAACGGCACACAGCGACGAGCGATCGAACAATAGCAGTGCTGAAATGGTTGTCGCAGTGGCAGGCTTGGTATCCATCAAAACTGTATTCGTCGCCTCATTCGAGCTTTCGGGAATTGGGTTGCGATAGAGCCTGGACTCTGAACTTTGTCCGCGCAGCGAAACCTCGCGCCATCCTTCCGATACTTCATCGTCGACGTCGATACTCACTACATCACTGTCTCTGGGCGTTGGAGTTAGCCACTGCCACCAAGCATTGGGGCTCAGACGCTGAGCAATAGAAAGCGGATCATCGCGAAAGATCTCGCTCAGCGCTATCCGTCCGGGCTGTAAAGCCAGCGACTCGCTAGAGTTGAGGCTCGCCAACGAGAATGTTGGCTTAGGGAGTTCTGCGTTCACCAACCAACCCAGCGGACGACGCCGACTAGTAGCACTTAGCGACAAATGGATATTCTTGCCCGAAGGGACTGAAATCGCCAAGCGTTGGGAATCCAATTGCTGACCAGAGGAAGAGACCTCACCGTCCAAAGACACACGGTCCAAAACCCAGCCGACGGGAAGATTAACTACCAGCGTGATATTCTCTGGAGCGAAAACCTGCAAATCGGACTGGTGTGCCACGCTACCATCGTTATAGATTCGATGTTTCGTAACGTCTGTCCAGATCCATCCACCACGTCCTGGCTTGAGTGAGCTAGGGTGCAAATCGACTGATGAAACGATACTTGGGTCATATCGGTAACCGACCATGGAATCGACATCTTTGTCATACATCTTCGCAAAGTTACTTGAATCGCAGCAGACGCTGACCGGCAATGCGATAATGCCGATCGACTGTGAGGGCAACTCGAAACTGCGAGGCAGAATCATCCAGGCCTCCGTTGCGACTGGCAACGTTACCAGCGGCAAATTGATATCGGAAGCCTCTTGCATTGGCAGTTGTAATTCGCTTTGCAAAACGAATTTGGTCGAAGTTGCATCTGGCAATTGGATGTCGAATCGAACTAGGCTGCGAGATTTGAACTCGGGCCCTTCGCGTGTCGCATTCACGATGGCTTTGGCAACCGGAACTTGTTCACCGTTGAGCTCTTTGGTTACCCGCCAGCTTGGGATATCAACGCCATGGGGAATGTTCAAAATGAAGCTTGCAGAATCGATTGCACCCGACGCCGGCAGAATCTCAACTGAGTAGGTTGCTTGCAGGTGCTCGCTAATGGGCCGAGCCACGGTAACGACTTCGGCGGTGTAGGTCCCGACCGATCGATTGATGACAATCGGAGGAATGTTCGCTCCAATTCCCTGAAACAACTGCGTGACACTCAACCGTGACAGCAGTTGCGATTGCCAGGGCAGCAGTTCGGCTTCGCTCAGTTCCAGACGCTGCAGAATTGGACTAGCTTCAATTTGATATCGACCCGTGTGCTCGATCGCGTAATGGTCCTTTTGCACTCCATCAATGACACTTACGACGCGCGGAGCTTCCAAGCTGAATTGCTCCGTGTTCGTGACTTTGGGCAAATGGGCGACTAACTGAAGACTGATCGACATCTCCCCATTCAATCGCTCCCAAGTCAAAATGACATCGCTGGCTTCGCCGTCCGGCAAATGTTGAGTTATTGGCAAATCGGACTTTTCGATGGTTAGATCATCGACAAACCAACCGCCGCCAATCTTCAGCCTGAGCTCGTTCGATGCAAGTGAACTGCACATGATGCGCAAGTTAGTGGTTGCAGAAATCCAGTCTTCCTGAATCGTCAAACGCGTAAAGCTGTCCGCTCGGCAAGTCGGGGCGATGCGACCAATACTTGCCCTCAAACGCGGTGGCACACCAATCCAATCTGACACCCAACGCTTTCCGATGGTGGTCGTATCGAGCCTGGGTTTTGCCGACTCAACCCGACCAGAGAGTACCAATTGATCCCCTGCCAAGTCATCTTCAGCCAACAAGGATGTCTTACCCTCCCATGAGAACGCGCGGGCGATTTCGATCGCAGGCAGCACATCGTCGTAAGGAAAGACGCAATCGGAAAGCGCCTCGATTCGCAGTCTTGCGGTGCTAGACGACAGATTGCTAACTGGAATCTCGAAAGCGGAAGTGTCGTCACTGTTTTTGACCGTGCTATAACTGGATGAAGCACCATTGACCGTCACCGATCGAATCCGAAGCGATTTATCCAGCAAGACTCGCAAGGGGTTCGTCACAGAAAGTCGCTCAATCTCAAAATCTGCCGATATCGTTAGGCCTTTTTCCGAAGCGGAGTAAACCAGCGACGAACGACGTACGAAATGTTGGTATGCCAGCGCGTCCTTTCGCTCATTCGTTTCAGTAATCAGCCTAAACTTTGACTTGCCCGATAGATGAATCACGAACCAACGTTGACCTTCGGCAGTTGCCAAACTGGGCCACGTTTCGGGCAGAAAGTCGCGTGGGTTTGAGATCGAAGTAACAATGACATCGGGAGAAGAAATCTGCATCGACTCCGGCGCTGAGATAAGCATCCGAGCCATGGTTGCGGCGGGTAATCGCAGGTCATAGGTCGATTGATTGCCATTGGTGGCTGTTGGGACGGACGACATTCCGAACCAGTAATTCGTGTCGCCTGCGATTTTTGCAAGTGACACACTGCCATCGGTCCCGTATCGCAAACTGGGTGTCAACGGTTTGTCTTCAGCGGGAGTGGAGCCTGAGTTACGAAGCGCAACGGACAAATCTTCCAGCTTAAGTGAGGCGTTTTTCTGCGGGGACTTTATCGACCAACGCGCCTGGTCGGAGACTAAATTCTCCGGGCTACAACGCAGGACATACAGTGCCTCAGCGATATGTGGACTGGATTGCAGTTGAGTTCGTCGGGTTGCCTCGCGGGCTAAGGCTTCGGCAAGATCCTCAATCTCGACTGGGCTGTAATCATTTGGGACCAACGACCCCACTTCCTCTTCCGGCACAAAGATCCGCAGCACTTGCCAATCACTTGGTTCCTGTGCAAAACCGGGAGCACTCCTGAGCGTTGCAAGGCACAAGCAGCAGATACAAAGTCGAAGCAACCATTGAGGGCACATGATCATTCACCCCCATCGGCAACAACGGACGAATGGGCTCGTGTACTGCTGGGGGATGACATCTTTACGTTGCGAGCCAACGAGAAATGGTCGCTTTGCTCTCGATAATGGGACGGTCGTACGGTGAAGACACTGCGACGTCGCACTCTGCTTTCAATCGCAGCTTGCGTTATCAAAATCAGACTTACCAAACCTAGAGACATTAGCGCTGTTTGGCCGAGCAGAACCGCAAGATCGGGTGCAAGCATCGCAGCAGTTGCTAAACCTCCGGCGGCGAACAACAGAAAAGCTGGATGCCGCAACGCGCGGAAGCTAATCAACAAGATGGAAATCAAGATCGCCACCAAACCGATAGGTAGCCACATGAGAAAGCGACTCAACACCCATATTTGAGTTGCTTGCCGACCACCAAATGAACTCAGCAAGTATGTGTTGACCGACAATGGAAGATCCGTCTGATGCGTTGCACCAACCCACCGCTCCAAGTCATGTTGCTTCATGACGCTCTCTCGAGTCCACCACAATCCATTCCATTTCCAGACCCATTCAGGAGTGAGTTGGCCAGAGGCAAAACCAATATGCTGAATGGCAGGTACAGCCAGTTGCCAGTAGAAGCGGTCATGAACCTGAGCACCTTCAATTTCCGGAATATCGATTTCCAGCGGCGTAAACCAAGCAAGCGACTCCGACGAGGTCATCCAGATTTCCAGTTGATATTGGCGACTGTCATGGCTGGGTAACTCCACCTGAAACTGCGTTCCTTCGCCCGTAAACTTCACGCGCTGCCCATTAACAATTACCAGATTCAAATTGCTGCTAGACGGAATTCGAATCGATAAACGGGATAACGTTGATTCTATCTGCGCACAGTATCGATCGCGACGTTCGCTACCATTGACAGTCGTTTGCAGCCAGCTGCGCCCTATTCGTATGGGCAGAGAGGCAAGGCTCTCAAGTTTCCGAGCGCTGAGGACGATTTCGGTCTGACCCGCATTCAGTTCTCGAGGCTCAGATAGAGGTGCGATGATTTGGGGCACATTAACGCGGAACTTTTCAAGCTCGCGTTGTTCGTCTTCCGAAGCGCTTGCACTGCTAGGCTTGCTCTCCGAAGCGGTAGTGAGCGCTTCAGGCAACGGTTCATGAATTTCAATTTCTCGTTCTGCTTGCACCGACCATACCTGTTCTCGCAAACGTGTCTCACGCGGTACGAGCAACTGTACCAGTGGTATGCGTATTGGCGTCAACTGCGAATTGCTTTGCGCTGTCCACGGCACACCGGTTGCCACATTCAGTTTGATGGCTCCCCGCAGCGGTGCCACGCTGACACTTTCAAACAGTTGCCACCCAGCGGGGGCTGCTGATTTCTGCGCTGCATCTGCTGAATCACCTACGGCCGGTGTGTCGATCGCATTGATCCGCTGCACTTGAACGGGCTGGCCGTTGATCATGACTTGCGGCTCTAAATGCACTACCGCATCTTGGCGAATCGCGAACCGCAACGGACTCAAGGGCTCGTTGGCAACTTGCAACTCAAAATCCTGGCCAATACGCACCGAAGAACTGTCCACGTGCAAATCTACGTTTTGCGAAAGCACGATTTGTTGTGGTAACGCTTCCGCCGAACCAGTCCAGACCGGGGCATCGCCGCGACTTTGGAATCGATAAACAAGTGGCTGTTTGGCTTCGTCTGGCCCAAGCAATGGCTGCCATTGCGGTACCAGAGAATCAACCAAGAGCCCCTTGGTCTGAAGTACCTGATTTTTCAATAGCAAGTTTTCGCTACTGGTCACAATCAGAATACCAGTTCCATGGTCGTAGGGCGTGTCGGGAGTATCACCGCTGCCTGGTTTCAACTGTGGCAACTTAAACGTCAATCCGTTGGTCTCGTTGCGATCCAAGGGACGATATGCGATGACACGCCAGGTTTGCCGAGTGCGCTGGGTGGTCAGTTCGCCTTGCTCTGTATTGAAACTGGAGATGGTGTACGATCCATCCGCTTGGGGTCGCAAGTCGAGCGGTTCGCCGGTCGCATGAGGTGTCGCCATATCAACTGACTCAACGGAATCCAAAATCCAATCAGCAGGCAGCAAGGAAATTGCCATGCGCTGGGACGCATCGAAGGTGCAATTGAGCCACGCCGTCAGCTTCATCTTGTTGTTGTCGATGTGCGTCAAATAAGTCGGACGTATGGAGGCTACATTCGATGGACGCCGGAAACGAGCCGTCAACTGAAGGGGCTGATGGCTGAAGCGAAACAGGTATTGACTGCGATCGAACAGCTCCGCCGAACGAGGCTGTTGCACCAACTTCGTGCCAGCTTCCTCATGCCAAGTCGGCAGATAGCTAGTCGGCAACAAGAACTCAACTGTTCCCATATGGCCATCGACACCTTCAATGGTCATCGCAGGAATCGGAATTGGATTTTCGAAAGTACTGTCTGAACCAGCCGGCGGTGACCACTCCCATTCCAATGGCAGATTGATGGGCTGCATAAGAGATGCATCAAGATTGCGAACTTTTACTTGCTGCGGTTTAGCCACAGAATTCGGCGGCGTATTCTGGTCTTTCTGCGTTTGGTCTTTCTGGGTTTGGTCAGCTTGAGACGCACTATCTTCCGCAGCCACATAAGCGACCGAATAGTTTTCGTTTAATGACACAGGCAACTGCGCCCAACGTGCTCCCGTGGGCAGGTTGAGAATGATCGTGTCGACTGCATCGCTACCAAACCATCGCAGCGTGAGGTCTGTTCTTATCTTCCAGACCTGACGCGGCTCTTCAATCTTGATGGTTGTCGCGCTGTTGGCCTCAACGGCGGATATCCGACTTCGCATATCCGCGTCGCGCCACGAGATGGACAGGTCACCGCCACTGGCACGTATTCGTAGAACGATGACGCCATTGGCCGACTCGCGATCGAAAAACTCATTTCCCTCTCCGCTTACCTTTTCATCGATCGCATTTGCCGGCAACGTCACAACGATGGAGCTCGGTGAGCTGGGCAAGTTTAGCTTCAATTCATTGCGCTCACCTTGCCGCGTGACAACTGTGCCACCTTTCAGTACCACGGAGTGCTTTGAGCCAGGATCGCCTTGCAGATACCACTGGTACCCGGCAAAGCCGCTGCGAACTTCGACCAAGTTTTCGCCACCGCCGGTGAACTGAGGTGCTTCGACCAACTGGCACGAATCAAACTTTAGCGGAATCGCCACAGCCCGCGGTGACGATGAGCTGAGGCTAACTTTGAAAGTGCCCATCAGTTGTGCTTGCGATGCCTTCACATCGATGGCAACTTCCGTTTGGTCAATCACGAAGCTTGGCAGTTGGTTTTGCGAATTCCGCAGCGCGGACTGCTCGCTCTTGCCCTTCAAAAACGTCTCATAACTTTCTGCCGGAACCAGAATGGGTTTTCCGTTGTCATCCAAATACAACCTAGCCGTTGTGTCGATGGTCCCGTCATTGAGAATGCTTGGCAGATCTTTAGCTCCGCCAAGCTTGGGTGGTGTTTCAGGGTCCTGCTGCTGGGCTTTGACGGCGTGCGGGACCAGGAGCAACACTGACATGATCAGCGTTCCCCAGAAGCACGCCCAGGCGCGCTCGGTTGCACTTCGAAAAAGACTTTCAGGTACCATCCAAGCTGGCTTTACAGACTAGAGTCCAATTTGGGAGTGTTGCGACCTAGGTCGCGCCTTGCCACCTAACCGCAATTCGTTGGTCACTCGATAAAATTCGATCGAGTTCAGTCAATCGACCGACCCGCACTATTTATCCATGTTACGCAACCGGCAGAGGCTTTTGTACCCGTAGAACCGCGCGGATGCCGATTCTGCCCAAAACCTTTTGCCCCTCCAACCGGCACAATCCTCCCGATCGCGACAGGTTGCATGGAACCGCCGTGAAACGGCCCCTCATGGAAGGGGAGAGCTTCGTCGTATAATGCATTGCGCTTCGTTTTTCATAAACTGAAGCGTTGGCGAGGGACTTTTCTGCATCGTCAAGTCGACGACGTAACTCGGTCACTCGCTAATGCTTCGGGTTATGAAAGCCCGTAACGCCCAACATCAAAACTAACGCTTCGGGTTGCGAAAAGCCCGGAAACTCACAACATCAAAACAAACGCTGCGGGTTGTTTTTCGGCAGCCCGCTAGATAGACGCCCAAATAGACGCCCAGATAAGCGAGTCACACTACAGCTTTTGCAAGTCTGCGCGGCTGTCTTCGTAAGTCTTGTTGTAGGCCAGAGCTGCTGGATCCGGCGTGACCTGCCAGTTCGCACACGCTTGTTGATAGAGTTCCGGCCACCAGTTGCGATGCTCAGTCAAACCCTGCTCACGATAAGCGCGCCAGTGGCTCAACACGCGGCTCCAACATTCATCGCCATAGCTAAGGGCCTCGTTCAGCGATTTGAAACGAGGCACATACCAACGTCGACCGATCTGCGCATGGAGCACTTCGTCCGCCCAGTCGAAATCTTGGAACAAGCCCGACAGCGCATCACCACTTTGTAAGCCCACTTCGTATTCGTAACGCTTGCCAGTTCGCGGCATCAGGCCCTGCTCGATAAAAAACAACACTCCATGCCGCTCGCGGGCGTTGAGTTGTAAATTCAAATTGCGAGACCAAGTAAAGTTGATCGGAATCTTGCTCCAGTCTAAACCTTGCGCCGCAAAGCCAACTTCGCCCATCATTGCATGCCGCGCTTCGTCCCAAAGTTGGCGGACCATTTCTTGATGAAATTCCCAAGGTTCTTCAGGCCCCAATTCAACCAGAATACTCGCCATCATCTCTGGGACATCGATTTCGCGAATGCGTTTGTAATACATCATCAGCGTCTTGTCGCGCGGCGAAAAACTCTCGTCGTAAAGAAACGCTTCAGGATTCACGCCCGCATTGTAGGAATCTCGAAATCGCTCGTCCCGACGCGGTTCCTTGACAAAACAATACGGCTCACGCGAGTGCATCGGCTCAGGCACGGCAAACTCAACCACGGCCAGCGTTTCTTTGTTACTGCTAGAGGGTTGATTCGTAGCTTGAGTACCATCCAAGTCTTCAGCAGCCCTCAAGCATTGATGCAGCAGTCCGAGCCACTGCGCCGCATCTTCTCGCAACTCACTACCAACCAACTGCCGAATCGCGGCTTCTCCAAACTGAGTGGCTTCAGCTAACTCAAACTCCATCAACTTGGCGATTCGAACTGTCGGGGAATCAGCCAAAGGATGCGCATCCTCCTTTAGCCGTTTGCATGCCCGCAAGACCGCAGGTAGAGCAAGCTCGTAGACACCCATCAACAGCAATTCCGTTGTTGGGGCGGCAATCACCTCGTCCATCAATCGCTCGAGTCCCGCGTGAGGCGTCTTATCTAAACCTAAGGGTGGCTCGCGCATTTCACTGACACGTTTGCGAATCAGTGTCACCTGTTCCGCGCAGAGATAAGCATGGTAGCTAAAAGCCGTCTTCAGTTCGTAGATTGGCTCGCTGGTGATTCTCGCGGTCAGCGTTTCGTACAAACGCTTCAACACGTAGTGAATTCGCTTCAATCGATCGACGCTTTCGTCCAAGCTCCAATGGGCTTGGGCAGCCCGTTGCATCGACGCCAGCCCAGCGAGAGAAGGTAGGTTTCGATAAGTCGCGTATTTTTCCAAATCGAGTTTGGTCATGATTAAGATGCCTTATCGAAGCGTACAAGAAAGTCAGAGACTCATGATTCAATTTTGATCTAATTGTATCACAGCGAGCGTTTCTGACGCTCTAGCAGGCTGTTGCCGAAGTAACCCGAAGCGTCAGTTTTGATGTTGCGAGTTGCGGGCTTTCGCAACCCGAAGCGTCAGCGAGGGAATTCAGAACGCCCCATCGCAAACGCGTTTTGATGTTGGATGGTTTCACATGTTCATACTCGCACTCCAATGACCTATTCGCACTGGGACATACTCGTACTCACAGGTGAAGATTCGAGTAGGAGTACAGGCCTGCCTTCGGCTGAATACCAGTACGAAATCTCTGGTTGAGTACGAAACACTGAATACTTGTTCTTGTATGACGTCCGGAATTCCAAACTGTCTCGATGCCTTGGGTTTTCTGGCAGAGACCTGCTGAGGACATTTGGCGGCACTGCACGGGCGAGTTCAACACCAAAAGTTTTTTCACAAAAATAAGCGAGGCGAAGTGCCGCAGAAAAATGGCTTTGTTAAGAAAAGTGGAAGAATTGAAACCCAAAGCCGGGTCGAGTGGCTTGCCGCATTCCCTCGTGTCAAGATCAATTGCTTTTGCAGCAAATTACCAACATCGACAGACCCGTAATGGCGAGCTTTT
>JANRMD010000279.1:0-5269 GCA_033761895.1 Pirellulaceae bacterium
GATCGGTGCGATACTTCCAAGTATTGCTGCGTTCGTCGATCACTTTGGCTTGAGCGTCTGATGGCGCCTTGATGACGTTGCCAGTTGTAGCTGTAGGTAAGCCAACGGTTTCAGCGGGCGTCAATTGCCATGTGGTCGGAGTTGTCCCTGGATTGGTGATTGAACGCAGTCGTCCATCGGCTGTGTCAAAGTTAAACGCAGTTGTGTTCGAGACTGCATCGGTTCGTGAGCTGATTTTCCCTGCGCTCGCGTAAGCGAACGCAAAAGTCGGAGCAGTGAGTGGCCCAGTTCCATCCGGGTCGGTTAACACATAACTTGCGAGATTGGCACCGCTATAGTTAAGCGTGGTTGTCCGTCCCGAATAGTGGGCGACACTCGTGACTTTGCCGGACGTGTAGTTCAGGTTTGTCACACGTCCAAACGGATCAGTAACCGATACTAATTCATTCGCGATGCCATCGCTGTTTTGATCCGCATACGCAAAACTGGTCGTATTCGCATTGGTATCCACAACACTGGTGAGCAATCCCAACGTGGAGAAATTCGATTTGTCTCCGTACTTGGATGTGAGCGTAAAGGTGTTGTTGCCATTTTTGACGAGCGTGCTGTAGCTGCCATCGCCGTCCGCGCGGAGATAGGTTGTTCCAGACTTAGCGAACCAGAGTGTGTCGCCTTTGCCTGTCACTACCATCGCACCGCTGGAACTATCCACCAATCGATCCAGGCCATTCAACCACCAGTTCGCCCCAAATTCACTCGACGACCGGTTAACAATCGCTTGCTTTCCAGTAAAGGTTTGCACTGTGGCTACGCTCGACTTAGTCGTCGTGATCTCAACGGTGTAGTCATACATGCCTGTGGCCAGCGACGAGCCATCGGCTTGCAGAGCGAATCGCAGTTGTTGGCCGGTTACCAAGCCTGAGGTTGAGTAAGAGTAGGTCGTGCCTCCAGTGCCATTAAACGTTAGCTTGGCCGTGATCGCGTCCGGCACCAGTGCACCCGGTGCTAGTTGAGTTTCCACCGCGATGATGGGGCGTGCCAACGAATCACTACGATAGACGAGCGTCTGGTCGGGCGTGAGTTGTTCTCCCAATTGCAGATTGCCTGCCGACAATAAACCACCATCAGGCTGATCCACGTTGCGACTATCCAAATTCTGTCGAGCCAGCAGTTTTGTTCCAACAGCGATACGTACGGTTGCAATATTGCTATCCGCCGTGCCGTCATTCACTTTGTAGGTGAACGAATCCACACCTACGAAGCTCGGATTGGGGCGGTAGGTAAATGTTCCGTTGGTGTTAAAGCTGATCAGCGAGCCTGAGGTTGGGTTGGTAACAATGCTTGGCGTCAGTGTCCCTCCGTCGATATCAAAATCGTTTGCCAGCAAAGCGGCTGGGCTGGACGAAGTTGTAACCACTAGATCGGTACTAACATTGGTGTAGAAGGCCGCATCATCGCGAGCCACCGGAACGGCCGCCATCAGATGCCGGGGCTTCAATCGTTCAAGTAGGATCGCCCCAAAACGCTTGCGAGCAACAGGCCTGGATAGCGACTTGCGACGCGTTAGAGCATATTCACGCAAGGTCGCGCCCAAAGTACGTCCAGCTCTGACTGACTGACTGACTGACTGACTGACTGACTGACTGATTGACTGATTGACTGATTGAGTGATTGAGTGATTGAGTGATTGAGTGAGTGAGTGAGTGAGTGAGTTCCGGAATAAGTTTGCAAACGAACGCATCACCAGAGTCCTTGAGGAGAGGGTTGGGACTTGAACGAGAGATTCGAAACAACTGGACGAGCTTGAGAGTTTTGGTCAGGTTTTGTGACTGCACGCTTGCAATCACGTTTAGAGAGAGAGCTGGTAGGACGAGTAAGAAGGAACAGCTTGATGCTCAACTGTTCGTCAACCTATCGCTGGAAATATTGCATGTCAACAAAATTATTTGGAGTTGTACCTAAATTCATCAAAAATAATTCTTTGATAAAATGTTCAGCATGTGGGGGGATTGGGTATTGCAATTGGACAGACAGGTTATTTTTCATACCACCAGTGAGGACGGGAAAAGAACGATTTGCAAAAGTCAAGCTTTAAGCGTAAATAACACCTTGAACAACACGGAAGTGGCTAGAAATTTAGAAGATATCCGGTTCTTGTCCGGGACTGCGTCCGGCTAGGAAGTCGAAGTCGCAGCCGAGGTGAGCTTGGGTGACGTGCTTGGCGAAGAGCGCGTGGTAGCCGCGCGTCCATTTGGGTTCGGGCGCCGTCCAGGCTGATTTTCGTTTGGCAAACTCTTCGTCGGTGACATGCCAATGGACGGCGCGGTTAGCAACGTCAAGTTCAATTTCATCGCCAGTTTGAACGAGTGCCAGCGGGCCACCGAGATGCGATTCGGGCGAGACGTGAAGTATGCATGTTCCATAACTCGTACCGCTCATACGCGCATCGGAGATTCGCACCATGTCGCGGACACCTTCCTTCAGCAGCTTCTTGGGTATCGGCAGCATGCCCCACTCGGGAAAGCCTGGAGCGCCCAGTGGTCCCGCACTGCGAAGAACGATGATACTGTCGGCTGTGACCGGCAAATCAGGGTCATCGATCTGACTCTTGAGATGCGGGTAGTTGTCGAACACTATGGCGCGTCCGCGATGTTGCAGCAAACGTTTTTCTGCGGCAACAGTCTTTAACACACAGCCATCGGGAGCCAGATTGCCGCGTAGGACACAGGTGCCACCGGTCGGCCAAAGTGGATTTTCGCGAGTGCGAATGATGTCGTCGTTGAGCGATTCGCCGTCGGCGATCTCTTCACCAAGCGTGCGACCGGTAACCGTGACACAGTTGAGATTGAGCAACTCACGGATGCGGATCAGCAACGCCTTGAGACCACCAGCGTGATGAAAATCTTCCATCAAGAACCGACCACTTGGACGCAGATCGCCAAGCACTGGTACTTTCTCAGAGAGTTCATCAAAGCGACTGAGGGTCATCGGCACGCCAGCACGACCAGCCATCGCGATGAGATGCACGATAGCGTTGGTCGAGCCGCCGATACACTGCTGCGTAAGGATCGCATTTTCGAGACTCGCTGCGTTGATGATGTCGCTTGGTTTGAGCTGCTCCCAGGCAAGCTCAACAGCGCGACGACCAGTGGCTGTCGCCAAACGAGCGTGCTCAGCAACAACGGCGGGGATGGTACTTGCACCGGTCAATGTCATTCCAAGCGCCTCAGCCACACATGCCATCGTCGATGCGGTCCCCATCGTCATGCAAGTGCCCGCGGATCGACCGATGCAGTTCTCAATGTCTTTCCAATCGCCATCGCACAAGTTGCCCGCTTGGCGTTCCGCCCAGTACTTCCAAACGTCCGAGCCGCTACCGAGTGTCTCATTCTTCCAACGAGCCTTGAGCATCGGGCCGGCTGGCATGAAGATCACTGGAATATCAGCCGAGATGGCGCCCATCAACAAACCAGGCACTGTCTTGTCACAGCCTCCCATGAGCACAGCCGCATCGATGGGATGGCAGCGCAGCGCCTCTTCGGCTTCCATCGCGAGCATGTTGCGATAGAGCATGGTTGTGGGCTTCATCAGCATCTCACCGAGGCTCATGACGGGCACTTCAACTGGAAAACCACCCGCTTGAAGGATACCGCGTTTGACCTCTTCGGCTCGTGTTTTGAAGTGCGAGTGGCACGTATTCATGTCACTCCAAGTGTTTAGAATTGCGACGATGGGTTTGTCGCGAAAGTCGGCATCATCCAAGCCCATTTGCTTCATCCGCGAGCGATGACCAAAGCTGCGTAAATCATCGGGTCCAAACCAACGATGGCTACGAAGTTTTTGCGGGTCACGAGATTGCGTTGAGCTTGGAGTTGGCATTTTTGAAGTTTGAAGTTTGAAGTTTGAAGTTTGAAGTTTGAAGTTTGAAGTTTGAAGTTTGAAGCCTGAAGCCTCAACCCTCAAGCTTCAAGCCTGCTCGATGTGCGATTAAACCAGCGATATAGCCACCTTTAAAACCAGCGTCGATGTTAACGACAGTGACTCCAGCAGCACAACTGCTCATCATGCTTAAAAGTGTGGTGATGCCTTCAAGGTTAGCACCGTAACCGATACTTGTTGGGACGGCGATGACAGGGCAGGGGACCAGTCCGCCGACGACACTTGCCAGCGCTCCCTCCATACCTGCCACAGCCACTAGCGCAGCGCACTTGCGAAGACGTTCGAGGTGACCCAGCAACCGATAGGGGCCTGCGACACCAACATCACACAGTAGATCAGCATCGACGCCCATCCAACGCAAAGTCTCGAGCGCCTCACGCGCGACAGGTAAGTCGGTGCTGCCGGCCGTGACAACTGCGATCGGCAGCGGGGCAGGGGAGGGGAGTGCTTGTACGACTGAAATGGGTGAGTTCGAGAGTCGCAGTGTGCGACCGACGGAATCGTAGCGGCAACTAGCGAAATGCGAATACTGAACGTAGGCTTGCTCTGGTAGAACACGTGTCACCAGCACTTCGCGTTGACCACTAGCCAAAAGCTGCGAGGCAATGCGGGTGATCGATTCGGGTGTTTTGTTCGACCCAAAAATCACTTCACCAAAGCCGCAACGCCGCGCGCGATCCGTGTCGGGCTGGTGACTGTTTCGGCTGGGATGTTCGAGCGCCAGCAAGCGTTCGGCCAATTGACTCCAGCTGAGGTCACCGCGTTTGGCAGCCACGATCCATCCATCAATTTCAATCTGCGAGCTATTGTCCACCCGATCCCTTTCAGTCATTTGGCTTGGCGGAGACTGCTAAAGTACGTCATTGTACAGGCGGTTTCCTCGTTTTTCAGTCCCGTTGCCAAGCGGCCAGGTTTAACGACAATTTTGGAGTGATTCTCCGTTATCGTATTCTCTGTTAGTCGTATCCTGTTCAGTGCATTTGCAAAGGTTTTTGAGCATGCCAGTCTCAGTTTTGGCGTATTCGGGCGGTCTAGATACTTCGACCATGTTGGGCTGGTTGATCGAACGTGGGCACGAAGTCCATGCGGTGTATGTCGACCTTGGCCAACCCGGTGAAGATCGCAAGCAGATGCATGACAAAGCGATCAAAGCAGGGGCCAAGAGTGTAAGAATGATTGATGCTCGCGAAGAACTCTGTCGCGATTTTGCGTTCCCCGTTTTGATGTGGCAAGCCAAGTACGAAGGCCCGTACTTGATGGGTACAAGTATTGCCCGGCCACTGATTTCAAAAGTGTGCCTGGATGTTGCCGCGGAAGTTGGAGCAGAGAT
>JANRMD010000280.1:0-3663 GCA_033761895.1 Pirellulaceae bacterium
GAGTTGCAGTAGAGTTGGATGGAAATGACACTGAACGGGACCGCACTATCGCCCAGCCAGATAACCTGCCAGCGAATAGTGCCAAGGACCCAGTGTTCGAAAGCAGCCTTAACCAATTCGCCAATCAGTGGTTCGTCCGCGCGACAATCATTGTCATCACCTGCAGTTTCGTATCAGGCGCACTTGAAGGAGCCGCTTTCCGGATCCTAGCTCCGCTGGTTGGAGTCTCGATGTTCTTGTCGGCCGGCGTGGTTGGAGTAGTTTTGACTGGCATGGCGATCGGCAATGCGATTGGCGGAGTCATCGCGGCTCGGTATGGCACAGTGGCGGCCTTGAAGAACTCGTTGGCAACTGCAGCGATCAGTACTCTGTCGATCGTCATTATCTGGACCATCGCACTTAAAGTTGGCTTTTATGATGGCTGGCCCATGATTCCCAAGGTGGTGGTGTGGTCATTCAGTTTGTTTTTGGTCCCTGCATTGGCTTTGGGAACAATCACTCCGCAAGTGATTGGATTGTCCGTTCGCGATGTTAGGCGAACCGGTTCGATCACTGGACACCTTTACGGTTATTCGACGCTGGGCTGCATTTGCGGGATCATGGTATCGGCGTGGTTTATGATTGAGAATCTGGGAGCGATTCGCACAAGTATTCTGTGTGGCGTCCTACCCCTGTTGATGATTCTGTTACTCGGACGATTCGAAGCGGTCGCGAAGCGACGTGAATCGCTGCGGCTGGCGGCTGGCTTGCTAGTTTTCGGTGTGTGCCTGTTCTTGCATCACCAATCCCCCTTTGATCGCGAAAGCAAGTACTTTGCTTTGAAAGTGACCGATGCCAAAGTCGATAATCGCGAACTCAAGAAGTTAGCCCTTGATTCCTTGATCCATTCGAGCATTGATCTGAAGGATCCAAGCTTTCTGTTCTATGCTCACGAACAGATTCAAGCCGATTTGACGCGGGCCGCGGCAGTTCGTGCTCGAGAAGCGGGCCGTACGCCGCGAATCTTGGTGATCGGCGGTGGTGGTTATTCGTACCCACGCTGGGTTGAAGCCCAAGCGGATCTAGCTGACGTGCAAATCGAAGTCGTTGAGATCGATCCGGCCGTGACCGAAATCGCTCATGACAAACTTGGTCTGTCGCGTTCAACTCGTATCATCTCCATTCACAAAGACGGCCGACAGTTTGTGAAAACTGCACCAGCCGCTACTTACGATCTGGTGATTCAAGACGCGGTCAATGATATGTCGGTTCCCTATCATTTGATGACTGCTGAGTATGAAGGCTTGGTCAAGCGTCTGTTGCATCCGAATTGTTTGTATCTGCTAACCGTGATCGACAATTTTGATTCCGGCCGCTTCCTGGCGTCAGCCGTGCGAACCACCGAGACCGTGTTTGGCAATGTGAATTTGATGCTGCCCGGTAAGCCTGCTGCGGATACTCGCAACGTGTTTGTGATCGCTGGTCGCAATTCAACCGAGGCGGCAGACACGAAAGAGTTCTTCACTGAAGTGGAACGCCAGAATGTGCGAGCCTCCACGTACGTCTTCCCTACTGCCGACATTAAAGGGTTGCTCAGTCGTTGTGAACAGACATCACCACTCTTGACCGATGATTTCGCACCGGTCGATGTGCTCATGTCGAGTCAGTTTGTCCGCCGCGAAAACCCCGAAATGTAACTCTTTGCTTCCCTTCTCATTCGCGAATTTCCTTACAATTGGCGTCTCGCGTTTTTTGCGCACTTGATGCTTATGTGAAATTCCAAAACAACCATGAAGCGGAGATGATACGCATGTTGGAACTTTCCAAAACAGGAACTTCGGCCTGTCAGCTAATTGCACTCAGCCTCTTCTTTACTGGTTGTTGTACGGAACAATTTCTTGGAGTGGCAAGGGCGGATGAACCCAAGAAGGCGACGCTGGTTGCGCATTGGCCACTGTCAACAGACGCTGAGAACAAGACAGCGTTGAGTCTTCAGAATACAACCCGAGGAGTGGTCTTCGAAGCGGTTGCTGCGGGAGGGCAAACTCGTCAAGCGGCTCGTTTCAACGGCCGCGACTCAGTGATTGAGACAATGAAAGCAGAGTCATTGCAGTTGGGGGCGGAACCCTTTTCCATTGCACTGTGGGTCAATACTTCCGAATCTTTGGGCGATTCTGTTGGCGATCTACTCAGTCAATTCGACTATGGTTCGAGAACAGGTTTTCACCTGGGAGTCTATTCGCACGGTGGCGTAACGAATTCCCAGCCCAACTCGCGGCAGCTCCATTTCGGCATTGACGCACGCCAGACTGAACCAGCCTTTAAGGATCATGGTCGACTGGGAGAAGCCGTTTACGTGTTTTCGTTGTGTGTGCACGGTGGGAAGTTGTATGCATCAACCTGCAGTGCGGGCAAGGATCAAGCCGGGCATGTGTACCGTTTCGAAAGTGAGGATCGCTGGACTGACCTCGGCAGCCCCGACAAAGCCAACGCGATCTCGGCCATGGCGTCCTTCAACGGTCAACTCTATGTTGCGTCCAGCAAATATCGATTGGCTGGTTCGTCCTTGTCCGAGTCCGAAAACATGAACTTTGGCGGTTCGGTTTTTCGCTTGAGCCCAAACGACCAGTGGGAAGACTGCGGAAACGTATCCTCGGAAACGGAAGCCATCGCCAGCCTGATTGTGTACCGTGGAGAACTGTATGCCAGTTCGCTGTACCGTCCCGCTGGCTTCTTCAAATATGGTGGTGGCAGATCCTGGTCCGCTTGTGCAACACCTGACGGAAAACGCGTCGAGGCCATGACTCTGTTCAACGATGCCATCTATGCGACCTGTTACGATGAAGGATCGGTGTTTCGATTTGATGGCAAGTCCTGGGAGACCGTAGGCAAGATTCCAGGTGCGACGCAAACCTATGGCTTCGGTGTGCATCGTGGCGAATTGTACGTGAGTGAGTGGCCACAAGCGCATGTGTTTAAGTATCGCGGCGGGAGCAACTGGGAGGATACTGGGAAACTCGGTGAGGAACTAGAAGCGATGCCACTGCTTGTTTACAACGGCAAGATGTATGGAGGCACACTTCCGTTGGCTGAAGTCTATCGCTACGACGACAATCAAGCGTGGACGAAGATTGGTCGAGTTGATTTGACACCCGACGTGAAGTATCGACGGGCTTGGTCGATGGCGATCTATCAAGGCAGGTTGTTTGTCGGGACGTTGCCGAGTGGCCGTGTCTTGTCGATCGCAACCGGACGTAATGTGACGCATGATCACGAACTTGGAGCGGGCTGGCACCACGTGGCTGCGATCCGCGATGTCGACCGGCTTCGCTTGTATGTCGATGGGAAATCGGTAGGTGAATCTGCGCAGTTCGGCCCCACGGACTTTAACTTAACCAATACATCACCATTGCGTATCGGATTTGGTGCTCAAGACTACCTTGAGGGGAGTTTATCCGATGTCCGCATTTATCGCGGCGTGTTATCCGCAGAGGAGGTAGCCACACTTGCCCAGTCCAAACAGCAGTAACGGAGTTTTTTGCTAGTTCTCTTTCCACGTTAGATTTTGGGTTTGGTCGTAGCCTCCGCTGCCAAGCGGTGGTTATGCAAACGCAGGGTGTCCACCGTCTGGCAACGGTGGCTACACCGGGACATGCCAACCACAGTGCACCCCAAGATCCGAAT
>JANRMD010000281.1:0-4538 GCA_033761895.1 Pirellulaceae bacterium
AGTCGGAGGCGACACCCAAGGCTGCGGCCGCTCGCTCAGTCACCGCAGCATGCTGCGGTGACTGAGCGAGCGGCCGCAGCCTTGGGTGTCGCCTCCGACTTCGGTACTTTGCAAGTCGGCCGCTGCGCAGCAATCAACGTCAGCCGTTTGGATAGGACCGTCGCGGAAAGCGAGTGGATGGATGAGTTAACGACACGAACACATCCTTTCATCCCGCTTGTAGAGCTCCTTCGGTCACCTGCGGCTTAAGTAGCGCTGGCGTCCTCGCCCGCTAAACCTACTTGCGCCCGCTGAACTTAAATGGTCTCGAACAACCCAGCAATCTTCCCTTCACTATCGGCAAATTTGTCGATTCGCACACCGACTTTATCCAAGAGTGTTAAGTGCAAATTGGCCAGTGGCGTGGATTGCTCAAGCTGAATATGTCGACCGCCTTGCATCTTGCCTGCTGCTCCCCCAGCCACCAGGATCGGCAAGTTCTTGTGATCGTGCAAGTTCGGATTGCCCATTCCACTACCGTACAGATACAACGAATGATCGAGCAACGTTCCGCCCGCTTCCGAGGTGGCTTGCAACCTCATCAAAAAATCTGCAAACAACGACACGTGGAAACGATTGATCTTGGCGACCTTGGCAACCTTTTCGGGATCGTTGCCATGATGCGTAAGCGGATGGTGGGGGTCCGGCACGCCGATCTCTGGATAAGTTCGATTGCTGGTCTCGCGGGCTAGTTGGAACGTGATCACCCGTGTAATGTCGCCCTGCAATGCCAACAATTGCAGATCGAACATCAGTTTCGCGTGTTCCGCGTAGGCGGCTGGAACTCCGATGGGGCGGTCCAAATCGGGCAGTGGGTTTTCAGCCACGCTTGCCTCTGCTTGCTGAATGCGGCGTTCAACTTCACGAATCGTCTGCAGATACTCATCGACTCGATTGCGATCACCTGCGCCTAACTGCTTGCCCAGTCGCGTGATTTCAGACGTTACGGAATCCAGTAAGCTCGCCCGCTTCTCCAGGGCTTTACGACGCTCTGCCATACTGCCGCCGTCGCCGAACAAATTTTCAAAGACGATTCGCGGATGTGCTTCCGATGGTAGCGGTGTCGTAGGCGAAGACCATGACAAGTTGTTTTGATAGACACACGCGTATCCGTTGTCGCACTGACCAACGGTCGACAGCAAATCCATCGAAAGCTCAAGCGAAGGCAACTGCGTGTCCAAACCGATCTGCTGGGCGGCGATCTGGTCAGCGGTCGTTCCTAAATAGTAATCCGTGCTCTCCGTTAACTTGGCTCGCGCGGCGCTCAAGAAAGCGGCATTCGAGGTAGCATGAGTTCCCGGATAGGCGTTCTGCAATTCCAGATTGCTGATCGCGGTCACTCGCGACTTGATCGGTTCCAGCGGTTCCAACGTCGGCGATAACTTGTCGAGTGTATCTCCTGCCGGCGTCCAACGCGTCACATCGCAGCCCATAGGTATATAGACAAACCCAAGCCTCCGCAGCTTGTCGGGACTGGCGGGTGTGGCCGCGACCGCAGTCATGGCTGGGATCATGGCGTCGAGCAGCGGCAATGACAGGGCGGTCCCCAATCCACGCAAAAATGTCCGCCGAGGTAACGCTCGTTTCATCACGATCATTCTGAAGTCCTCATCAAGAACGGAGTGCTCTGGGTGATCCCAACAATCAAGGAAGAAAATCGATACTCTTCACCGTGGCCCTGGTGGGTCGCTCCCGGGTGCGACCCCGCATCGGCCCCAAGTTTTGCATCAGCCACAATCTTCCGTACCGCCGGCGCATCCTCATGCGTCAAACTGCGCCCAATCGCAAACATCAACAGTCTCTCGCTTAGTGTACTGGCAAACAAGTCAGGGCGTTTGGCCAAGGTTTGTTCAAGTTCCATGACACCATCAAACTCAATACCACCGAGCATCTGTCCGCTGGCATCGATGGGCTGGCCGAGCTCCGTATCGCGCCAACGCCCCACCGCATCATAATTTTCAAGCGCAAACCCAATTGGGTCCATCAAATTATGGCAACTTGCACAGGCCGCTTGGGCGCGATGCTCGGCCAGTCGCTCTTTGATCGGTAACGATGCGGAAACGGTGTTGTCCTTGAGGGCAGGTACGTCGGGTGGAGGCGGAGCAGGAGGTGCCCCAATGATATTCTTCAAAATCCAATGACCTCGAATGACTGGTGAGGTCCGCGTGGCGTAGGAGGTCACCGTCAGGATGCTGCCTTGCCGAAGCAGCCCACCGCGATGGCTGGATGGATCCAGTTGAACGCGGCGAAATCGTGAGCCATAGATATGCGGTATGTCGTAGTGCTTGGCCAGACGCTCGTTCAGAAATGTGTAGTCGGCCTCCAGCAAGTCTGTAACGCTGCGATCTTCACGCAAGACGCTTTCCACAAACAATTCGGTCTCGCGTCGAAAAGCTTGTCGCAAGTTGTTATCAAAGTCTGGGAACTGCCGCAGGTCTGGTGTGATCGAATCCAGATTGCGGAGATACAGCCATTGCGAAGCAAAGTTATCGATCAAGTTGCTTGATCTTGGGTCGGCCAACATTCTTCGCGTTTGCGCCTCGAGAACTCTGGGCTCGTGCAAAGTCCCTCGTTCTGCCAGTTCAACCAACTCGTCATCCGGCAAGCTGCTCCATAGGAAAAATGACAGCCGCGAAGCCAGTTCGATATCGCTGATGGGATAGACCGACTTCGAAGCAATTTGAGGTGGGTCGCGTTCGATCCGGAGCAGAAAATTGGGATTCACGAGAATCGCACTCAGCGCGGCTTCAATCCCCGCCTCAAAGCTACCCGACTGTCGAGCTGCAGCGTAGAACTTCATCGGTTGGATGAGGTCATCGGCTTGAACCGGTCGCCGGTAGGCTCGTCGCAACAACTGCGACAAGATCTGCTGTGCACATCGCGCTTCATCTGCGGGTCCTGTGGGTTGTGCAGTCAGAATGCGTTTTCGACTGGGCGTGTCATTCTCAGGTGTAGCTGTTTGTTCTTTTGCAAAAGGTCCCGCGATAGATACTTGATAAATGGCGGGTGACAATCGCGGATGGCGATGCATGTTAAAGTGCGCCGCGTAGGGCTCGCGTTTGGTTTCCAGCAACGCCTCGGGCTTCTTGACAAACGTCGCGCCAAGTTTGTGCGGGCCCGCGGTTACTTGGATGCGAGCAACCAAGTGGGAGTCGACGATACTGTGGTTGCCGTCTTGGGGAGGCTTGACTTCAAATTCCGCTTTCAGTTCTCGATCGAGCAGGACTTGCAATTCGTGCCGCTCACGTAGTCCTTCGACTTCTTCATTGCGATCACGAGCCAATCGAATCTGAATCTCGTATTCACCGCTCTGCGGAAACGTGTATGGGATCAACGCACCACCACGTGTACCGATGGGCAAACCCGCGACGTGCTCCTCTTGAGTTTGGTCGGCGGGCAAGCGAATTGTATCCCCGAGCGGCGCGGGCAACGGCGTACCAATTGCCAAACGGCTAATCTTCTGCGCCGCGGTGATGTAGCGATTCAACAAGGTGGGCGATAAATCGGTAACCGTGACATTATCAAATCCGCCACTGGATTCGTCGGGCGGCAAGAGTTGCTCGACATCCACCTCGAGAGCCAACAAGTCGCGGATCGCGTTGCGGTACTCAGTGCGATTCATGCGACGCAGCGAGGCCGTGCGACCTGGTTGAGGATGTTCAACAGCGTGCCGATCGAGTGCCTCGGTCAACTGCTTCAGCGAGTGCTCGTAATCGGTTTCGCTCGGCCGTTCGGAATCCTCAGGTGGCATTTGCCGCGCAGCGAGTTTGCGCACGACACGTTCCCAACTCTCGCTGTTCGAACTGATTTCTTTCAGATCGACGGCCGGCAAAGCAAAGCCGCTTGAAGGTTTTTCTGATTGGTGGCATTCGATGCAGTAACGACTGATGAAGGCCTCAAGCGACTTGTCTTGCGCTTTCGCTGTGCCAGTTCCAGCCACCACCAAGCACGAACAACAGAACGCCCCAAAGAGATTTTGTAGGTTGATGAAAATTTTGTTCCACATTTCTGCTCGCCTTTCTCCACTAGCATAGCAGCCACGGATCGGAAGTGGGTACGTAGCATGGGACCATTTGTCCCGTACGTGCTGCGATCCGCCGACGGCGCTACTAGCCGCGGTTGGTGTCAGCCGCCTGGTGTGAGCCAACGGCGCTAGCGGCCCGTTGATTTAGTGAGCCGACGGCGCTAGCCGCGGGTAGTGTGAGCCGACGGTACTAGCGGTCTGTTTTCTTAGTGAGCCGACGGCGCTAGCCGCGGGTGAACGAAGGAGCAATCGTTCATCGTCAATAAACCTGCCAATGCAGAATGACCACCAGTTCAACTTGCATTGGCACGAGCCAAATCCAAGCACGCGCCAAACTTCGAGACCCGCGGCTAGTTTGCTATTGTCTTATGTGTGGGGGCGCAAAAAAAAGAGGATGCCTCGAAACTGGTGTTTTCCTTTCGGAACCAGGACGTTGGAGGTCATCCCCATGGTTAGTAGAAGAGCATACAGTCGG
>JANRMD010000282.1:0-3195 GCA_033761895.1 Pirellulaceae bacterium
AGCTACCACCTGGCAATCCTGGCGTATCGTACGTCTGTCGAATGTAGGCTACCCATTCATCGATCAAAATCAGCGATGGACCGGCCGCTTCAAACAGTTCGGCCAGAAGATCGGAACCTGGACTAGTTCCGTTTCTATCGGACTCTTCGAGCATGAGGTAACCAGCTTTGCCATGTAATTGGTAAGCCATCTCGCCCCACAGCGTGCGGATAACCGTCCCGTCTTTCTTGACACGTTCCTGCCCAGCAGAAAGAGCTGTTCCAACTAGGACTGCACGCTCAGCTTTCGGTAGAGCGTCAATACCGGCCTCTTTCGCGAGCACGTCGAGCCCAGGCAAATCCGCAACCTTAGCTCCAGAGCACATGTGATACAGCGCCAGCATCGAGTGCGTTTTTCCACCGCCGAAATTTGTCTGAAGCTCGATCACTGGATCACCGCCATTTCCAGATAGCCTGGCGATCGCCCCCATCAGCAAGCCTCGCAAACCTTCTGTGATGAAAGTGCGACGGAAGAATTCTTTCGGATCACCGTATTCAGTGGTTGCATTACCACGAAGCACTTGAGCCAAATCAGCCGCAAACTCCGCTTGTGCGAATCGGCCGCTGGCGACATCGGGATGAGGACTGACCACGTCGCGCCAAGGTCTCAAACCACTGGACGGCTGTCCCGAAAGGGCTTCCTTGTTCGCTTTCTTCTCTTCACGTTTCGTGAGTTCACCGTACCGGACTCGCATCACCTCCTGTTTGATGTTATCCACAGTGGCTGATTGATCGCCAGCGGAAACGGAATTCAATAACCGATGGATGGTATCGAGTGCTCTCAGCGTGTCGTCGGTTCCAAACGGCTCTTGATGCGCCCACTTGTTGCGAAAGTCGGAAAGCTCATGCAACATCGCGCGTTCGCCTGGTCCGAGCTTCTTGCGGAACAGGTATTGCCATTCACTCAATATCACGGAGATAACAAGTGCGGCGTCCCAAGGGATGTTTGCGCTTGCTGCTTTGGATGCCGTTGCCGGATTCTCGCGCATGATATCGCGAACCTTATCCTCCCACACATCTTTGTGTCGGATCTTCATTTCTTGGACCACGAAGGGCATCATGCCTTCGACGAACAGGTCCAGTGCGTCTCCGACTCGGTTGCGATTACTTTTTGCCATGGATTGAACTCATGCTCTGCGATCTAGTGCGGCGTATTGTTCGTAAAAAATGTTTGGGTTAGCGGTATTGGGATACATGAAACGAATCAGCGCGGGACTGATTGGAATTGTGATTAATCGCTTTTCGTTTCCAGCGTGCTCGTACCATCCGGCTCTTCCGCGTCGCGCAGTTCTTGGCCGAGGCGAGCGATCTCATCAAATACAGGATCGTTTTCGAAGCGACCAACCATTTTCGTGATCCAATTCGATTTTGAGTCGCGACTACAGAGCCGATTTCTCAACTCTGCCAATTCGTTTTCGATCTTGGTTAGGCGTTCTTCAAGTGTGTTGGCGTTCGCCATCTTTGTATCTCCACTCGGAACTCAAGTTTGAGTATTAATCAACTTGTAGGAAAATGCGTATGTTCAACGACCGACCTTTCATGAAGGTCCTATTCTGCTGTTTTTTCGAGCAGGCCAATGTAATGCCGAAGTAGCCGTAGGAAGTTCGGAATGCTTGCCGCGGAAATCGGATCAGCACCAATTTCTCTAGCGTGAGAAATCTTATCTCTGAAGTCACATAAGTCTCGCAAACTACTTTCAACCTTTGGCTCGCTTTTAAAGGCTCCTAGCTTTCTCGCCACATCCAATTTCGGCCCCAGACTTGCCACGGTAAGTCGGTCGACATCTTCGCCTTTAGCTTGGCGACTGGTAAAGAAGCGTTCTACTTGGGAACGAGCATTCGGCACAAGTTTCAACCAATCCTCATCGCTGGTCGTATTTCGAGCGATCCAATTGGTTAACAGAATCTCGAACACGGTAAACCTTAGAAACATAGGAGGTCGCGCTGCAACCTTCGAAATATCGCTAAGTGTTGCTACACCCGAGATAGATTCCTTTTCAACCAGGAACACGAAAGGACGCTTATCAGCCTTTTCAAGGAAATGCAGCATACTTGCGTCCGCCGCCATCAGAATCGACTCATTCAGATGCTCCATAGCTTCGGCGACGGTTTCGGCCCCGTAATTGGCTTTTCGTGAGAACAAGCCAATGATTCCCTTCTTCGACTTAACAGGTAAGTGATCGAAATCGCCTGTTTGAGTCCGCGATGCGGCTTCTGTAGCTTTCTCTGTCGGCGAGCAACACTGTAAGTTCTCCGCTAGAGTTGCAATGAGCGAAACGGGAAACCTAGCCTCGGCCGCTTGTAGAGTTGCGAGTGCATCAGGACCAACGAGTGGTGCAGACCATCGAAGAGGCATTTCAACCATTCTACTCGTAATCTGAGAATTGGGGGACTTGATTTGTTTGACAGTTTTTTCAAAACGGCATTTGAATTCGTGACCTTTGAAACGAAGCGATCCGTCGAAACAACTCACGGCAACCGTGTCTTCAGCGAGGTTGTCGAGTCTGGCTGGGACCACATTCTGGAAGAGCTTTTGAGCAATTTTGACCACACCGCTGAAACTGCCAACACAATTAACTAGATGCTTGCCTAAGCCAATTTCGAAAACCAAATGATCGTTTTCACACGATAAGCGTAAAGTACGTGCTTCTGGGTCTTTGTACTTGGCAATGATCTGGAGAGCGTTAGCAAATTGCTTCTTGTCAACGTGAACTTCAAAGATCTGTTGTTCAGTTTGCGAAATTGGAATGTTTGAACTCATTCTGAAAGATCCAAACTAGGCTGGGCCTTCGTTCGCGGAGCTTGTCGCGTTAGCTTTACGATCTCAGGCCAACTAACGACGAGGGCGTTGTAGGAAGAAGCCTCTTTGGCGAGGCTCTTACGTTCACAGGTTTGGTATAGTCTATAAGCCAGCTCGCGAGCCACTTCTCCATGCGTTGAACCGACTCGTTTCAATAACTCTGCTGCGCCGGTTTCGGCGACTGTTTCCAGAGCCAGGATTAAGTGCTGAGTAACTTCCCAAATCGTCAATCGGGGATCTGTGGTCGGATCCCAAGAGGAGTTCATTTCTTCACGCCTGAGCAAGCGAACTTTGCCAGCCTTGCTGCTGACAATTCCGGCTTCAACAACCCCACTAACCGCAACCGCCATTGCCTTGG
>JANRMD010000283.1:0-5349 GCA_033761895.1 Pirellulaceae bacterium
ACCATTCAATGCCCATCCTGCGGGAATGTGATCACCTGTCCCGATTGTGATTTGCCACTGACCCATCATCGCGACGGTGGCAAGGCAATTTGCCATTACTGCGATTATCAAATTGGAACACCACAGACCTGTCCCAAATGCAGCTTCGACGGTATTCGTTTCAGCGGCCTAGGAACACAACGTTTGGAAGTCGAAGTGCAGCAACGATTCCCCAAAGCCACGATTGCACGCATGGATAGCGATACGATGCGCAAGCCTGGTAGTCACGAGCGCGTGTTCACCGAGTTTCGGGAAGGTCGGGTCGATATCTTGCTTGGTACGCAGATGATCGCCAAGGGATTGGACTTTCCCAATGTGTTGTTAGTCGGAGTCATCAACGCCGACAGCGCTCTCCATTTTCCGGACTTTAGAGCGGCTGAACGCACGTTTCAGTTAGTCACGCAAGTTGCTGGACGTACCGGACGCGGCGAGAAAATCGGCCATGTGATGGTGCAGACTTTTTCACCCGATCATCCATCGATTCTAGCGGCGTCAAAACATGACTTTATCGGCTTCGCGACAGAGGAGCTAACCAAACGCGAACAGTTTGGTTATCCGCCGTTTGGCTTTATCGCACGCGTGATTATGCGCGGTCCGGATCTAGCTGAAGTCGAAGAGTTCGCCGAATCGTTTGTGAAAAAATTACAGGCGACGCGGAAGCAACAGGGGATCGATTGCCGCATCCTTGGCCCCGCGCCACCTCCACTGGCCAAGCTTCGCGGCAAATACCGTTTTCACGCCTTGATGATGACCACTCAAGCAGAACCGCTCAACCGTTTGTTGGTGCGCACCGTTGTCGACGTCAAGCCGCCGAAAGATGTTCAATACGTGATCGACATCGATCCGCTCGACACCCTTTAGGGTGCTCGTCCTATTGCAAACGTACTTTTGCTGCGACTGTCGCTAAGCCTGGTCTACACGCTCTGCGTTGATACCCACACTAACTCGATCTAACAACTGATCCTCGAGGTCTGCGAAGAACCAATCGCGACCTGTACCACCGAGCAGTTCATCAACCGCCCCTTCGTCACCAAAAACGGTATCCTCGGGCGTATTCCCCAAAAAGACATTAGCGTTGGCGCGATCCAGTGCTCCATTGCCTGTTAAGTTCGCAATGCGTTGATCGTAGGTTCGAGTTGATTTCCACTCGGCGAGAATCAACCTGAGTTGGTTGGCATCGTTGTCGAACGCAGTCCGACCACTAACTATCAGATCATCACCACCCAGCCCTTCGATTCGATCACCGCCCATGCCACCGATGAGAACGTTGCGTCCGCTACCACCTACCAATCGATCTACACCACCATTGCCAACCAGCACGCTCGACGCGCCGGACGCGACCAGCAAATCAGAACCACTTCCGCCGAGCAGAATTGCGATGTTCGTGATGGTCCCAGTCACCGCCGTTCCTACGCGAGTGGCCAAATTCACATCAACGTTTGCGTTCCATTGAGAGTAGTCCAGTGAATTATCACCCGCGCCACCATTGAGATTGCCAAGTATTCGGCCCGCCTCAGAAACTTTAAACCAATCGTGGTTAGTTCCACCGGTGAGATTCTCGATATTCGAAAACAACAGCGTTCCCAAGCTGCCACCACCGGTCGAATCGATCAACCAAGTAGTGGCGGCATTGGGACCAACCAGCGAATCGGTACCCAGTCCGCCTTCAAAGACTAAACCTGCAGGAATAGCCGCTGACATAACCAAGGTGTCGTTGGCGGTTCCGCCCAAGATTCTTTCGAAGCCAACGAACTGATTCGCCCCCACACTTCCATTCCCGTCAGCCCCGACTGCCCAAGTCTGATTTGCATTGCGCCCTTGCAGTTGGTCATTGTTTCCGTTTGTTCCTACGAAGCGTTCGATCCCCACAAAACCTGTGACAAAGGTTGCTGTGCTGGAACTCAAGTCAATGACAACAGGCGTGCCTAAGAAAGAGTAGTCGAGCGTATCAGCCGTTAGTGCTGCCCCACCATTAATTGATTGGAATCCTGACCCACCCATGAATTTGAAAATGTCATCCTGCGTTCCGCCCACCAGGGATTCCACGGCCGAAAACTGCAGCTGAGAATTTAACGTACCCGATTGCAATCCGGTCAGTTCCCAGACATTTTGTTCCGATAGGCTACTAAGCGTGTCGATTCCCGCACCACCGTCGATCGCCGATACTACCGACTCACTGCTCGTCAATCGGAAGCTATCCACTTGATTGCCGCCAGACAGCAGTTCGATCGCCTCGAATCGAATCGCGCCTACCAAGCCTGTATGGCTGCCATCAATCGTCCAGGTCGTATTCACGTTGTTTCCTCGGAACTGATCAAGTTGACTTTGACCACCGATAAAGGTCTCTACGCTCGCGAACTTACCGACTGCCGTCGAGGTCAACAAACCTAAGTCGAAGGAGATGGCTTCAGACCACTGCTCGTAGCTGATCGTATCCGATCCACCACCGCCATTGACGGAGCCTGTAATTCTTCCGGTCGGCGAAATCTCAAAGCGATCGCTCGCGGTTCCCCCAGTAACGTTGTTGAAGGCAAGAGCTTCGTACGACTGGTTGAGCACAAATTGATTTTCGCCACTGACTTCCCACAGGTTGGCGATGTTCGGGCCTGTGAAAGTCGAACTGGCAAGCGCTGTGCCAACAAATTGCTCAAGGTTCGCAATACCAGTCGTTCCGCTGGCGGTGTTGGTGGCCAGATTAATTGTTAGAGGAGAGGTTCGAAGTGAATAGTCGAGTTGATCGATGCCTGCCCCGCCATCGATCCTGCCCGACAAAGCACCAGTCGCGGAAAAGCGGAACTGGTCTTCGTTCGACCCGCCGGTGAGATTTTCGACACGAATGAAACTCGCGTTGGCGACCGAACCTTGGTTACTAGCGGAGATATTCCACGTGCTGGGAAAATCCGGTCCGATCAGTGCATCGCTTCCCGCCCCGCCATCGATCGTCGCGCTCCCGGACAAGTACAGAAAACTATCGTTGCCTCCCTGTCCATTGACAGTTCTGCTCTCGATCGAATTCCCTTGAATCCGCGAAGTATTCCAGAGGACCACATCTTGGCTAATTTCAAACGATTCGATGTCTCCTGTCCCATTGATTAGCAACGTGTCAGTACCGGTAAAGCCAAACACGTTAATGCCACCTGCAGGCATCACAAAACTGGGAAGAACCAGCGTGCCGCGTTGAACACGGGTGGTTCCGTCAGCATTACGGCTGATCGTGTAAGCATCATTAGCGGCAGTACCACCAACGGCCATGGTGGTGCCTTGCAATTCGGATGTACGAATAGTGACACCACGTGTAGCGGTGCGACTACCACCGTCCTTGTCCGTAGCTTGTACAGCAATCACATAGTTGCCTAGGGTTGCATAGACATGTGCGGCGACGAGAGCGTGCTGACCTACAATCGTCTCGATAGGCGAACCGTCTCCCCAATTGATGAGGTACGTAAAGTCAGCTGCCTGATCGACGCTTGATGGATCGATAGCAGTTAAGTTATAGCTGCGTGTTTGACCTGTGACTCCATCAAAACCATCCACAGACGCAGATACTTGTACAGTCGGCGCAGCGTTATTAACTGTCAATATCGTGATCGCAGATTCAACGGGTGGATTCACCCCGTCGCTAACTCGCACTTGAACCGCATGCTGGGACACCCCATCACGAATTCCTAGTACTTCAAGTGCAGACCAAAGAACTGTTGGCGCAACCCCGGTTGCATCGGTGAAATCACTATCGCCATTCAAGTCCCACGAATAGCTCAGCGAATCACCATCGGGGTCAACTGAGCCACTAGCATCAAGTGTGAGTGAGTCCCCTTCAGAAATCGTATACGTTCCTCCCGCTGATGCCGTCGGCGAACTATTGTTTTGGAAGACCGTTAAGACAACGTCGTTGCCGTCACCACCATCGTAGCTCACGCGGAAGCTGTAGTTTCCATAGGGAATAGATTGGCCTTGGAGCAAGCCTATAAAATTGCCCTCAATGGGCTGTGAGCCTCGGTTATCGATCACCATGTACTTTTGATTCGCACTGGGAACAAAACCGCCAACCAGTTGGATTCCGAAAGTGCCTGCCAAGGTGACATTCCCTGTGACGATCAATTGCCCATAGTCCACTCCGGGGACACCATAAGTGCCTGGTGGCGTGAAAGACGAGATATTGACGGACAAAGCTCCGTTGACGGTTTGTCGATAATTACCGGGAATAACCAGCGGATGATCAATATCGTCACCGGGCGGATCGCGGAACTCAGGAGGGCCAGTGACAACACAATTCGTACAAGGTGGCTCGATACGGTTGGTCGCATAGCCGCAGCCCAAGAAGAGCTGCCCTTGCTGAATATCCACTGTGCCCCGGTTGTAGAGCAGCATCTGCAGATAAGTAATACCGCTGCCTCCGGTCTTAACAAACAGTCCTTCATTGACGAACTCTAGGCAATTGTTATCCACGCTACCGAAGATGCCATCAAAGGTATTGGTGAATGTCGCGCCCGCAGCATTCACGAATCCTCCGACGCTGCCGAAGAACTGCAGTGTTCCAGAACTCCACAAGGCGGTGCCTTTGTTTGTAAGGATTGCGTCACGTACACTTCCCGCCGAAATGAGCATCGAACCTCGAGACTCTAGCGAAGTCACTTCACCAGTAGCTCCCACCGTGCCACCATTGATCACAAACTGACCATTGACGACAATCAGAGCACTACCTTTGATGACTCCACTTGGCAGTTGTAGATCATCGATCACAGCCGTAGATCCAGCACCTCCGCTGAAGCTCAAGGTGGAATTGGAAATACTCACATCACCGAGATTCGGACTGGTGGATAGGAAATCAACATTACTTCCATCGCTCGAGGTACCCGCAGCGGTACTCCAGGTTCCAAGAATGTCTGCGGTGGTGCGAAAGAAACGCACCCGGGGCACACTCACGGAACTGTTCGACGCAAATTCCACTTGGCCGCCTTCGATGATCAGTCGTGCATCAACACTGCCCGTAAGATTGCCTTGAAGGTTGCTGACCTGAGTCGGAGCATTGGTCAGGTAAAAATCCCCTGCCAGAATGCTGAGCGAGCCAGTCGCTTCCTGATCGAGTTCGGCATTGATGTAGCCTGTGGTGTTGGCATCGCCGGCTTTCTCAATCAAGCCGCGATTGATGAGCTGTACGTTCGGTTGGGAATTCTCGGAATAGATTTGCCCATAGACCCCCTGGATCCCTGCAAACCGGATCGTACCGGCGTTGGTGATCGTCACATTCTCGCGTGTGATCAGGGCTTGATGAGCACCGCCGCCAACATTCGTAAGCGTAATCGTCCCCAG
>JANRMD010000284.1:0-4877 GCA_033761895.1 Pirellulaceae bacterium
ACTACGAGCATCCAAAATATGGTTTGATGGGAATGGGGTACTTCCATCTGCTGACCCGGACCAACGGGGCTTGGACGATACGGGCACACGACATGACCTGGATTTCGTAGAATGGCGGGTAACAATCGCATGCAACGGAGCTGGCGGTCGGGTCGGTTTTGAAATCAACGCATCTCGCGCCGGCCCGCTGATGCGTAACGTTCCCCGATTTAGGAGTACGCGATCAGATCAAATCCCTATGCCCCGCCTGAAGCCGTCGATGCTGTCACTTCGGCGGAAGCAAACGCGATCCGCAGAATTCGACCAGCAACAACCGGACTGATCCTGATGCTTTCTGTCCAATCGCTCGGCTACGCGCTTGCGGGTGTGGCGGTTTTGGTGATGCTCACTGTCGGGATGACAATTAACGCGACATTCCTTGGTATTGCTTTCGCTGTGTTTCATTTCTTCGCTATGATCTTTATGATTCAATCCATGCGAAATGTCCGTTGTCTTCGAGGACTTCGGAACGGCAGGATTGCTGCGGGACTTGCGTGCGTCCCATTCGTTTCGCCTGCTATCTGGATAGGCATTCCTCTGGGTGTATGGCTTGTCGTAGTTCTGCTAGACCGGGATGTTGCGGCTGCCTTCCAGTCTGCAAGCGATGAAGACGGGGAACCATCCGATGCACCCGAGTCGCCGAGCCGGGCGTTTTGACAATGGAAGATTACTCGCGGCGACCGGGTGATCGGGAACGTTCTGCGTTGCTCGCGACGCCGCCGAATTTGGGTTATAATACTGGCGAAGGTGAACTATGACAGAAATCGCAAGCAAAATACTTGAATCTTTCGATCGGCTTGATCCTGCTGAGCAGCATTCTGTCGTCGTGTCACTGCTTCGGCGTGCGGGTGAACTACCCTCTGTACCTTTGACGGATAATGATCTCTGCGGAATTGCGGACGATCTGTTCTCATCATTGGATGATGAAGAAAATGGCGACACCTACTCCGAAACGCGGTGAAGTTTGGCTTGTAGATCTGGGTATGGCCGCCAAGATTCGACCATGCTTGGTTTTGAGCATTCCAGCAACCGATGAAAAAGATCGTATGCTGACGACACTTGTACCGCATACAACCAGCACGCGAGGATCCAGGTTCGAAATTGTGATCGCATCGCGATTTCTCAAGACTGGTGCATTCGACGTCCAAAATGTGATCACGATTCCGACAATTAAAATGATTCGCATGCGAACTTGGTGACGACTAGCGTTCGTCAGATAAAATGAAACGCAAACGGGCAGCGAGATTCAAAACGATTGTGATCGTCATTGGATGCATGATCGCCCTGCCCGCGATCGTCCCGTACGCTTTGATTGCAGATGCCTTCGCTGATCGTCGACGGAAACGCGATGCCGACAACTTCTGCTGCACTCAATGCGGCGACATCCTTGGACAAGCTTCGATTGCAAAGGCTGATGATTACTGGCGTCAACATGTTCGCGAACTTCACAAACGTTGTCCGGGTGCGAGATTACGCCTGGTGCGCTATGTTTGGGCCATTTGCGCCGTGTGTGGCGCAAGATACAACTACCGCACCAAAGACAAGACTTACATCTTGAAACCGGACGACAACAATGCCTCAATGGTTTCATGTGACGAGTGAGTGTATACTTGCGTCCTGACAGCCATCGGCGATACCAGTGATCGCAATGGTCTCGCCTTTGTTACCGCAGACGCTGACGAACAATGCCGTGAACCGGAGCGGCGAAATCGGGCGGTTTTAAAATGGACAATCTTTCGTCGCCGCCCGGTTACGGCGGTCGTTCTGTCGCTACTCTGATGGTGAGTCATGAGCATGTGCTACATCTTATACGCTGCGTCTGACGAATCACTGAGTGCACTTTTCGGAACACCGGAGCTAATCCACCGGTTCCTAGGCAATCCAAGCCCAGAGTCAAAGCAACGCCATGGGATTTTTGCCCGTCTCTTTAGAGGGAAGGCTGATGCAGATACCACGACTGTTGAGAAAATCACGCCTGACTTCCGTACAGATATCGAACCATGTCACCTCGACAAATCGTGGCACGGCCTTCATTACCTATTCACGGGATCTGATTGGGAAGGCGAACCGCCTCAGAGCTTCTTGCTCAATTGGGGTAAAGAGATCGGAGAAATTGACGTCGGATACGGACCAGCGCGCGGCCTGTCTAGCTCTCAAATTTGCGCAATTTACGAATTCTTGGAGACAATAGATGCGATGGTTCTCCGCAAACGTTTCAATACAACCAAAATGGAAGAACTAGAAATATATCCCATTTATTGGACGCGCGACCCAGAGGCGGAATTTGCTTACTTGGTTGAGTTTCTTGATCCGCTCAAAGACTTTATTCGTAGGATTCGCCAACGCAAAATGGGCGCGGTTGTGCAACTCGCATGATGCAAAATCATCCGCAGTGCGGGAAAGCGACAGAACCATGGCATGCACACGAAGCACTCGATTGGCCGTTTTGACTTGCGTTAAGTCAACTGCTCGTGCTCGTTGATGCCAACCGTCCTCAGAGTGCACACCGATGCAGACGCTTTCACCACTGCAAAGTCAGCTCGCTATATGCAAGAAATTCGGTGCTACCCCGCAGACCTTCATGCGACACGAACGAATGGGACTTGCGATCGCTACGATGAGTCTTTTGCCTATAAATGGATTACGGATACCTGCGCTCAGCGGATCGACAGGTTGGTATCTCTTTGGCGGCGCAGAACAGTCTGACGATCCAGACTTCTATTCACCTTTGTGCATCACTCACCTTACGAAGTACTGCGAAATAGCGATTCCCTATCTTTGCCTGCCGTCGGGTTGGCGTTTTCAAATCGACGCCGATGGCTACGAGGATGTGTGGTATGATGAGGGCCTTGTCCGCAACCGTTAGACTCAATAATATCCCACAAATACGGACGAACAATGGGATCGGGATAGGGCCCGCATTGCTGCGGGCCCCTCCCACACCACCTAGCATGCGGATCCGCACTAGGCGGTTCGTCTCATGGGAGCAAGCTCGCTCCAACGTTTCGATAGACTAAAGAGTCCTAGATCAGTCAGCCACTGAGCCGAAGCCGTGAAACTGATAACTCAGAAACTCGACTTGGAGCCGTCGGCCTCAGATGAAGTTTCTGTTCGTAGCCTGGCAGGTCTTGGTGGGAAGTCTCATTTCGGCCCAGCAACAGGACTATTTCACCTATAGAGTTCCAAGTCCGTGACATCGCAGGCTTCCTCCCCACGGTTCGTCGCCTCCCCGCAGTTGCCTTCACCTCGTGTTGTTTTCTTATGAGCCATCCATCTGGTATGATGACTCCCGTTAGAAATATCGGAACTAAACACAGGGGACTAAGTTCTCCTCGAACCGCACCGCATAAACTCACGCCCATGTTGGGCGTACATGCACCCAAGCCCGCGATCGGGTGCTTTTGAAATGAAGACCTTCATCGCGCGGGCGTGGTGAATGCCGCCGTTCTGCCACAACGGTCGCGGAGGATGCGTCGCATGAAAAATGCTCTCGCCGTTTACACGTCGAAGTCTTCCCTTACCGGACGCAAATTGGCGGATCTCGCACTGGCTGCTGGAATTCAACTTCGATTTATGGCGCTGGGCGGCTACATTCCCAGTAACGCCGCTGAAATACAGAAGAAATCGCTTACGACCGTCAACGGCGGTGCGGTGTTGATCGTAGCAACCATCGATGACGCCGGAGAGTCAATTGCCGAATTCGACAACCTTGTCGAGATGGGTGACAGGTTGCCGATTGCTGCAATGCTGAACGGCGGGAAGCTGCCATGGTGCGAACTGTACACATCTCGCTTCGACTACGACAAAACGGTCAAGGCTAAGCCCAAGGACAAACTCAAGATCGACGGCTCAGTTCCCAAAGATCACCTTTCGTTAGTCAAGGGCGCCAAGACACGGTACATCATCTACAATCAATCACGTAAGAAGAACTGCCAGCAACTGATGACGAAGCTCGCGGATTGCCTCGCGTCGCACACCGATGGCGTTGTTGCGGACTATGAGCGGCCATCGAGGTAGTGGCAGTCCACGCCTTATGCTGACGCACGCTTCAAAGAGAAAACAAAAAGGAGTGTTGTCGGACGGTGATGGCGCTCACTCGCAGTGCAGTTCTGGCCGTTGGGAAGCAACATTAATTTTGGCGGCGGTGGATTCCACTTAATCCCCGCCGCGATCGGTTCATCATTAGGCCACTGCTTTCGAATGCGTTGCTTTGCAAGTCAGTGAGATTGGGCGTCCTCGACTGCTGGCGAATCAGTTATAGCTGCACAGCGTGTGTTGGAGATAAGCCACTAGCTGTGGAGGCAAGTTGCGTTCAGGGAACCAACCTGCAACGCGACGATCGCTGACCCGCACTTCGGGCTCTCCACAAGCCAAGCCGTAAGTCGATCTTTGCTCCTTGACACATTCTGACGGGGTGGCAACTTGGGCGAGATCGAACATTTCATTTAGCGCAGACAGGGCTTCTACCGCTTTACCAAGAAAGAACTCGGCATTTTCGAGGCCCCCGAGCTCGCACTGCTTTTGCGCCGCATGCACAGCCAGGCCGGCAACATTCAAGCGATCGCGCAGTTCGTTGCGGGTTTGTGGTGGCAGGACTTCGATGAACTGCCCAAGCTGAGCGTCTGAGGGGGCCGCTTCACTCTTTGAGTTTTCGGCGGTATGCAATTCGCCCCGAACGATGCGGATCGCCTTGGGGGCTTCGACACCAACACTAACTTTAGTCCCTTGCACCCGAACGATCTCGATACTGATGCCGAGATTGGGGAATACTATCGACTGATCTTCTTTACGCGACAAAACTAGCATGAGAGCTTCCTTCCGTGAGAATTCGAATTGAC
>JANRMD010000285.1:0-31227 GCA_033761895.1 Pirellulaceae bacterium
CTGGCCCGTCAGAAATAACGACGAAGCTATACGCAACTATCGAACGATTCGTGTCCGATGCCGCAACGCCATTGTCGGAGCACTCGGCCCCGCTCGATAAGCTACTCGATTAGCTCTGCAGGCGAAGGGAAGCAGAGCTACTCCTGGTAGTAACTAGCCGACTCTAGTCTTAGCTGGCCGCGTTAACAAAGCACGCAGCAGCTTGACGCTGGCCGCGATGGAAACGCTTGCCATTACGCGTTGCATCAGAGGCCATCGAATCGGGACTGCCTGCACACGATGCTCGGCCGAAGTAACGCTTGAAATTCCACACCAGATCTCGCCACATCGACGCTTCAATACCCAAAGAGCTCAACGCAGCCTGCAGCTTAGCGGGTACTTCCCCTACCGCTTCCTTCATTCGCTGCGCGCCAGTCCACTTCAGCAACGCAAGGTACTCACGCCAGGGCAAATTCAAAAAGCCTTTGTCACTTGCTCGTACACCACCCTTGTGAACTTGCGGATCGTCGGCCAGCGACTTTCCCGAGAGCGTCAGCGGCGCCAACCAACTATCGCGCAGAATCTGCTTGCCAGTCGGATTGCGACGCTTGGATTGCCGCTGCTTCTTCTTTTCCGGCACCGTTGTCTCGCGTTGATGCTTACCAGCCTCCTCAGTCGACATGGCCACCAAGTCAAAGGCTGCTGAGGGCATCTGCACACCGAGTTCACCCAGTATGCGGTCGTAAGCCGAAGTGTGCACCGCTTTGTCCGGCGACTCAGCCATAGCAGCTCGGATCGGATTCAAGTCCACATACATTGCGCAAGCCAACAAGCCCGCTTCATCGACAATTCTCTGCGCCTTGAAACGTCCTTCCCAAAAGTGTCCCGTACATTCGTCTTGTTTATTCGCCAGTCGCGCGATCGGTTCGCTGAGGGCTCGCATGAACCAGGAGATATCCGACAAGCGGCTTCGCACCTCAACCATGCGTTTTCTGTTGCCAGCCAACGTCCGCACCTCATTCTCAGTCGGCTCGGCCAGCTGTTCGTCCATCCGCCGACCCGGGAAAACACGCAGCCACCTGAGCGCAGCTTCTTCATCCGACCAAGCGGCCACGACATCGGGTCGGTTGCGCAAAATCAGGTGCATGTGATTGGAAAGAATTGCGTAGGTCAGGACATCGACCCCAAAGACGGAAGCCAGAGCCTCCATCCGCCGCCGAATCCACTCGCGTCGGAACGAGAAATCGACCCCCGTTTGCTCATTGATGCCTGCCAGGAAGGCTTTGCGTACGCATCTTTGGATTGTGTGAACTATACAAATCTCGCTTGCATTGAACTGTTCTTCGCGATTGGGTCTGACCATAGTTCGTCCTCCTATTTAGTTATGTAGTTCTAACTGTATCGGCAGGTCGGTCGGTGTCAATAGGTGCCTGGCACCATCCGCAAAGACGGGTAATGGGTGGCTGGCACCTAACGGGATTTGACGGCAAAAGAAACGAAATCAGCCTGCGAGTTGCAGGCTGATTAAATGATTGAGTTGATCGGCGGAGCTGAATGCAGAGATGCAGAATCGACCGCCGAGCAGTGGGAAGAACTACTTCTTCTTCTCGACGTGGATTGTATGCTTGCGCAAGCGTGGGCAGAACTTCTTGAGCTTAAGTTTCTCGCCACCTGTCCTGCGTCGAAGGGTGTAGTTGTAGTCGCCCGATTCTTCGCAGACGAGGTGGACGACTTCTTTTTTCTTCTTGCCCTTGGCCATGATTCAAGTTCTTTCGTACTAATTGCTTCGCGTTGTCTTATTTCGATTGGGGCATGGACCACTACCACACAAGGACCGCACTATTCAGCAGTTGCCGATTCTGCTGGTGCTGGTGCCTCGCCGCCAAAGTCAGGTTTCTCGCTGCGTTTCACAACGCGGTCGTTTTTGCCAACAAACTCCAGAATCGCACGATCGCCTGCATCACCCAAGCGAGGTGTAGCTAGACGAAGTACGCGAGTGTATCCGCCTGGACGGTCAGCAAATCGAACGGCAATTTCGTTGAAAAGAATCGAAACAGCTTGCTTGTCACCAAGTGCTTGCAGGGCACGGCGCCGTGCGTGCACAGCTGGGCTCATCGCCTGCACCCATTTCGGATACTGATCGCCTTCACGCCAAGCTTTCCATTCAGCTGAATTGCGCTCGGCAGTTGTGCCGAATTGAGCCGCATTCGCTTGGGCGACCAACCCCTTCTTGCCGAGCGTGACGCACTTTTCCACCAGCGGGCGAATTTCCTTCGCCTTCGCCAAAGTGGTGATGATGCGGCCTTTGACCTTGGGCGCGTTCGGATCAAACTCTGACTCGGGACGCTCTGTTAGGAACAAAGCAGACGCCAGGTTTCGGTAAAGAGCTTGACGATGACTTGGGCTTCGGCCTAAAACGCGACCGTGTCTTCTGTGACGCATGGCTACACACTCAACAAAATATTCAGGGTTAAAATCTATCTCAGCGAACTACTTACGACTTAATCCAGGTAGCTGCGAGTTCTTATCAATTACTTATCGCTTGTTACTACGCTTACTATCGCGACGACTGGGAAGCAGGCAATCGCATTCCTAGGTGCAAGCCGAGGGTCGCAAGTTTGTCACGCACCTCATTGAGGGTTGTTTCACCGAAGTTACGAATCTCGAGCAGTTGGTCTTCAGTCCGCTGAACCAACTCACGAATTTGGTGAATGCCTTCGCTTTCGAGGCAATTGCCAGCCCGAACGCTCAAACGCAGGTCGGAAACCGCTGAGTTGAGCTTGGTCTCAAGCTGGGCTTCAGCCGATCCGGGCCCACCTCTCGCAGTCGCGTGAACCTGACGTCCAAGTTCGGTGTATTGCACAAACGGGTTGAGGTGCTTGCGGAAAATCTTAGCTGCTTCAACGAGCGCCATCTCAGGCCCGACCGACCCGTCGGTCCAGATTTCCAGGTTCAATTTGTCGTAGTTGGTCTTTTGACCGACACGAGTCTCTTCGACTTCGTAGCGTACTCGAACTACAGGGCTGAAAACTGCATCCACTGGAATGATTCCAATTTCATGGTCACGACTGCTGTGTTCGGAAGCCGAAACGTAACCACGACCGTTTTCAACCACCATTTCCATCACGAAAGGCACGTTGTCAGTGAGGGTTGCCAAGACGTGATGCTTGTTAATGATCTCAACATCTGCGTCGGTTTCAACATCCGCTCCAGTGATTACACCAGCGGTAGAGCGCTCGACGGTGATAACCCGAGTCGAGTCGCTGTGGTTCTTCACGACCAGTGACTTTACGTTCAAAACGATTTCAGTGACGTCTTCCAGGATGCCTGGCAACGTGGTGAATTCGTGTTGCGCACCGCGAATCTTGATTTGAGTGATCGCACTGCCTTCCAAACTGGAAAGCAGCACGCGACGTAGGCTGTTGCCTACAGTGGTTCCGAACCCGCGCTCAAACGGCTCGGCGATGAACTTGCCGTAGGTTGGCGAAAGGGTGTGGTGATCAAGCTGAACGTTGCTTGGTAATTCCAATCCACGCCATTTAATATGCATTGCGGATATCCCGATTGAAGAAAGTGTGAACGAACGGCCCAGACCAAAACTACACGCGACGACGCTTTCGGGGGCGGCATCCGTTGTGCGGAATCGGGGTCACATCTTCGATCAACTTAACCGTCATTCCTGCGGTTTGCAGTGCCGTGATGGCGCTTTCGCGTCCCGATCCTGGCCCCTTAACCCGCACTTCGATTTCCTTAACGCCAAACTTGGCAGCCTTCTCGGCCGCCTGTTGTGCTGCCACTTGACCAGCAAACGGAGTGCTCTTACGACTTCCCTTGAAGCCGCAAGTGCCCGAGCTTGCCCAACACAGAGTATCACCCTTGGTGTCGGTAATCGTGACAGTTGTATTGTTGAATGTCGCGCGGATATGAGCCACCGCTACAGTGACATTGCGACGTGTCTTACGACGCTTAATCTTGGCCACGTAAAAACCTCTTCACCATTCGAACGAGAATAATCAAATTGGACACTGGCGTTCGCTGGTCTGCCACAGCCATAGTCGGCTAGGCGGCCGAGCAAACAAAACTATCGCAAGTCCTTAACGCCCTTCTTACCGGCAACCGTCTTACGCGGTCCCTTCCGCGTTCTCGCATTGGTTCGAGTACGCTGCCCACGCACCGGCAAGCTGTTGCGATGGCGGCTGCCACGGTAACACTTGATCTCACGCAGACGATTAATGTTTTGGCTCAACTGGCGACGCAGTGGACCTTCAACCGTATAATCGCGCTCAAGCAGAGTCGAAAGACGGCTAAGCTCATCCTCGTCCAACTCGCGGGCGCTCTTATTCGGATCAATATTGGTCTTTTCACACGCTTCGCGTGCTACATACTCACCAACCCCGTACAGGTAGGTCAGCGATATTGCGACCTTCTTGTCATTGGGAATGTCCACACCGAGAAGACGCGGCATGAAGGTTTCCTTTGCGATCTCTAAGTACTTACGAATCAAAAACTTATGTCAAACAGAAGCCTCACAGGCCACTGCTAATGCCGTACCGAATCGAGGAGTATACCGCAATTCGCCCAGGTCTGACAAGCCGTAACACGTCTATTTGTCAACGCATGGTTGCAAATATTCGCGACAAAACCAACCAGTTAAACCTTAATACTTACCGCAACTCTAATGCGGCTTGCCAACAGTGGCATGCAACGCCACCGCTCGCTTAATCTCTGCAAAAACATCCTCTTCCGAACGCTCTCCATCGATCACTACCAACAAACCCCGTTCGTGATAGTAATCCAACAGCGGGGAAGTCTGAGTCCTAAACACCCGCAGGCGTTCAAGAATAGTTTGACTGCAATCATCCGCACGATTTTCGATCGAGGCCCGCTTCAGCAGACGCTCAACCAATTTCTCTTCCGCTACCTGTAAACTCAAAACGACATCAATTTGATGCCGAGCCCTTGCCAGATGTTCATCCAGCAACTGAGCTTGCACCAACGTCCGCGGAAAACCGTCAAACAAACATCCCCCAGCACAGTCGGGCTCGGCCAGTCGCTTTGCAACCATGCTCATCACTAGATGATCCGGCGCAAGCTTTCCGGCGTTCAGATGTTCTCCAACCCATTTCCCGTCCGCCGTCCCTTGCTCAACCCATTCACGCAGTAGAACTCCAGTCGACAGCTGCGGCACTCGCAACCAGTCAACTAACTTCTTGCACTGCGTTCCCTTACCCGCACCAGGAGGCCCAATGAAAATTACTCGCATGGATTTCTCTGACAGTTGACAACAGCTTCGCTACCAACTGCACGCTACCCTTCGAGCAACCCTTTGTAGTTTCTCATCAACAGGTGGTTATCTATCTTCTGAATCAGATCGAACGCAACACTCACCGCAATCAGCAATCCGGTTCCACCGTAGAAAGATGCGACTGAGTACGACACGTCCAGCTGCGTGTTCACAACGATCGGCACAATTGCAACCATCGATAAGAACGCAGCACCGACGTAGGTAATTCGAACCATGACTTTTTCAAGGTAATCCGCGGTCCGCTTCCCTGGACGATAGCCAGGAATGAACGTTCCGTGGTCTTTCAGATTTTCCGACATTTCCTTGGGATTGAACGTGATCGACGTCCAGAAATAGCAGAAGAAGAAAATCAACAACACATACAGTACCACGTACGTCAGCGACTGACCGTTCGTGAAAGCACTACCAAGCGAAGTGAAGAACGCAACAACCGATTTGTTCTGGAACCAGGTTGCGATCACGCCGAACAACAAACCTGGAAGCATCAACAAGCTACTTGCAAAAATGATCGGCATGACGCCAGCTTGGTTCAATCGCAGCGGCAGGTACTGCTTCGTTCCACCGTAGACTCGGCGACCACGAACGTGCTTGGCACTCTGAGTTTGAATACGACGCTGTCCTAAGGTGATGAAAACCACCCCGAAGACGACCGCCACGAAGAGTGCCGCCAAGACAATCAACTTATCTGGGCCGATTGCACCCGAGGAGCCGCTCAATTCAGTGGTCATGTTTTGACGCAACTCATACAAAGCCTTGGGCATCTGTGCAAGAATACTGGCCATGATCAACAAGCTGATACCGTTACCGATACCATACTCGTCAATCTGTTCACCCAGCCACATCAAGAAGACCGTACCGCAAGTCATGATGGCAACCGCCGTTATCTGCCAACCGAAATGCAGAGTCGAGGTTCCCGAGGCATAAAACTGCGGAGCAACGGCATTGGGATCTGCCATAATCACATATCGCAGAAACACCCAGCTTTGGATAACGCACAGCACAACAGTCAGATAACGAGTGTACTCGTTGATCTTCTTCATGCCCGTTTGGCCTTCTTTACGCAACTGCTCGATAGGCTTCCAAACGCTTCCGAGAAGCTGGAACACAATCGAGGCAGATATGTACGGCATGATACCCAAGCCGAAGATCGTTACTTGCCGCAAATCGGTCGCAGCAAAAACGCTAAATTTTTCTAAGAACGTATCCATCTCGTTGCCGGCGGCAGCTCCAACTTGGCTGCGAACCATCGGCAGACGAATCTGATAGCCGACGCGGTAGACCGCGAGCAGCCCAAGCGTCAGGATAATTTTCTGACGCAATTCAGGTATCGCAAAGATAACTCTGAGTTTTTCAATCATAGGTTAGGCTCCCAACTTTCGTCGCCCGCTCCCGTTGGCAACTTGGCTCCGACGGAACCCAACCTTGCCGACCGGCGTCGATTAGCTCTTTGCACCTTGCTTGGCCAGATATGCGACGCGCTCCTTCGGAGTCCGCTTCGCCTTCAATTCAGTCACTGTACCACCGGCAGCAGTGATCTTTTCTTTGGCGGAATCGCTGAAACGATGAGCGGATACGGTCAAGGCCTTATCGACCACACCGTCACCGAGGATCTTGATCACGTCAAAAACCTTCTTGACGATCCCTTTCTCCTGCAGCGTCTTTGGTGAAATCTCTTCACCAGCTGCAAACTCTTCGCTCAAACGACCAACGTTGACAGCCACAACCGTCAACGCGTAACGATTATTGAACCCGCGTTTCGGAATGCGGCGAATCATTTGCAAGTCACCACCCTGGAACGCAGGGTGACGTGAGTAACCGCTACGAGACTTGGCACCGTTGTGTCCACGACCGGCGGTTTTGCCCTGACCGGTACCAGGACCACGACCCAATCGTCGAGGCTTGCGATTCTTAACAATTCCAACGTTTACTTGATCTAGTCTCATGACAGCTTCACCCCACGCAGCCGCTCTACGTCTTCGCGAGTCCGCAACTGCTTCAATGCATCAAATGTAGCTTTAACGAGCACTGACGGATTGTTTGACCGGAAACTCTTGGAAAGAATGTCCTTCAACCCAACAGCCTCACAAACGGAACGAACCGCAGGGCCTGCAATAATACCAGTACCAGGGCTAGCAGGTAGCAAAATCACTTTCGCAGCACCGAAACGTCCGATGACCGCGTGTGGAATGGTACCATTGATAATCGGCACACTAATGTTGTTGTGGTTGGCCTGCTTTTGAGCTTTGGTAACGCTCGGCGGCACTTCGTTGGCTTTACCGTAGCCGTACCCAGCGCTGCCTTTGCCATCGCCAACAACTACCAACGCAGCAAAACTGAAGCGGCGTCCACCCTTTACGACTGCAGCACAGCGCTTGATCTTCAAAACGCGCTCAATGCCACCATCGCCTTGAGACTGTTCATTTACGTTTGCCACGACGAAAGACTCCGATTACCCGTTGGACTCAACCAACCGAAAACAAAACCGCTTAGAATTCCACTCCACCTGCACGTACCGCATCAGCAAATGCTGCTACACGGCCGTGATACTTGCAACTACCACGATCGAGACAAGCCTTCAAAACACCAGCGGCCTTGGCCTTCTGGGCGATGACTTGTCCGACTTTTGCCGCCGCATCGCAGTTGCTGCCGTTACCTTCAAAGCCCTTATCGAGGCTTGAAGCTGCAAACAAGGTACGACCGGTCTCGTCATCAATCGCTTGACATCCGAAGTGCTTCAGTGTGCGCGACACGCTCAGACGCGGACGCTCTGCTGTCCCTCGGACCGTTTTGCGAACGCGAAACTTACGGCGTTGGCGTTGGGTATTGATTATTTTCTTGATTTTCATAGGGCACCAGCCACTATTTCCATTACCGAAATATTTTTATTTACAGTGAATTACAAACACGCCAACCTAGCCTTGAAGCACTAGGTCGCGGACTTACCAGGTTTAATCTTAACGACTTCACCTTGATAACGAATCCCCTTGCCCTTGTAAGGCTCCGGTTTTCGCAACGAACGCACTTCTGCAGCAAATTGTCCGACCTTCTGTTTGTCGCAACCTTTTACCACAATGTGGGTTTGGTCCGGGCAAGTCACGTCAAGTCCGGCTGGGATCTCTTTTTGCAGTTCATTGGCAAAGCCAACACGCAGCTGCAAAACCTTGCCCTTGATCGAGCAAATGAAACCCACACCGACGACCTCGAGCTTCTTCTCGTAACCGTCTTTAACACCCAAGATCATATTATTGATCACTGCGCGAGTGAGGCCGTGCAGCTCACGTGACGTACGTTCATCGTCTCGACGAGTTACAGAGACGGATGAACCATCTCCAGCAACTTCAACGGATACCTCGGGGCGATGCTTGAATTCAAGCTTGCCTTTGGGACCCTCAATCGAAACAACTGAATCGTCAACGCGGACTTTTACTCCAGCGACAACAGGAACAGCTTTTTTACCAATTCGTGACATGGCTTAGCCAACCGCTAACATGTATGGATCAAAACGCAAGGCTAACAAACCTCGCACAAAACCTCGCCGCCGATATTCTTCTGCCGAGCTTCACGATCACTGACCACACCTGAACTGGTGCTGATGATCGAGATGCCCAGGCCGTTGAGCACCGGACGCAAATCGCGACTTTTACTGAATACCCGTCGTCCAGGCTTGCTGACGCGTCGAATACTCTGAATTACACGTTCCCCGTTGGGACCATATTTCAGCTCGATACGCAGCTTCTTAAAGGGCTCGTCGCCCTCAATTTCTTTGAAGTCCCAAATGTAGCCCTCACGCTTGAGGACGTCTGCTACTCCAACCTTAACGTGTGAGAGCGGAACGTCGACAAATTGTCGTTCCACGCGTACAGCGTTTCGAATGCGAGTGAGCATATCAGCAATAGGGTCGGTCATCATGGCGTCAGTGTCCCCTTACAACTACCAGCTTGCCTTGCGAACACCGGGAATCAAGCCTTGGTCTGCCAACTTGCGGAAGCAAATACGGCAGATACCAAACTTACGATAGACCGCACGCGGCCGGCCACAGAGCTTGCAGCGATTCTCTCGCCGCACCGCAAATTTCGGTGTGCGATTCGCCTTTGCGATTTTGCTTTTGCTTGCCACGGGATAGGTTTCCCCGCTAATCCAAATGTCTAGTTAAATCGAACGTTTTGTGCCACATTTCGCTCGCCGAGTTCCTACGAAACCCAGTTCGCGTTGCTGCTTTTACTAAGCAGCGTCTTCCTTCTTACCGGCTTTGAACGGCATGCCCATTAGGGTCAACAACAGCAACGCGTGATCATTCTCACTCGCTGTGGTGCAGATCGTAATGTTCATCCCTTGCGGTTTGGTGTATTTGTCCGGATTCAACTCCGGAAATACCAACTGTTCCGACAGTCCCAAGCTATAGTTTCCTTGGCCATCAAAGGCCGTTCGACTGATGCCGCGGAAGTCACGCACTCGGGGAAGCACGATACTGATCAAACGATCAAGAAATTCGTACATCCGAGCTCGACGTAACGTCACTTTGCAGCCGATCGGCATGCCTTCTCGCAACTTGAATCCCGCAATCGACTTGCGAGACAAAGTCATCACAGGACGCTGTCCTGCGATGTCAGCCATCGCGTCAAACGCAATTTCCAAATTCTTCTTGTCCGCAACCGCTGAACCTACACCCATGTTGACGACGATCTTCGTCAGCTTGGGAATCGCCATCGGATTCGTGATACCCAACTGCTTGGACAACTCCGGGCGAATTTCGTCTTGGTAGCGCTGTTGTAAGCGAGGGGCCATGGCCGAAAATCCTAGTACAAACTCAACAAAATTTCTTTATCTACCCGACCTCGGTCGAGTCCACTTCTACAATCCGTATTCGGTCGACGTGCGGTGCTTGGTCAACGACTAGCTCTGGGCGTACTTCTCGTTAGGCCCAGCCAGCTGTCCCATCGCTGCACCACTCTTTTTCGCAAAGCGTTCTTTGCTGCCGTCTTTCAGGAAACGCACACCCACTCGAGTACGCTTTCCCGTTTCGGGGCAAATCAACATCACGTTGCTGACGCTGACGGGCATCTCTTTGCTCAGCCGTCCGCCCTGTGGGTTCTTACCACTCCGCTTGACGTGCTTGTAAGCCTTATTGACGCCTTCTACGACAACGCGATTTTCTTCGCGATCCAACTTCAACACCTTGCCACGAGTGCCCTTGTCGACTCCGCGAATCACAATTACTTCATCACCCACGCGGATTAACATCAAACCACCTCGTTCGCCAGGCTAACAATCTTCATAAAGTTCCGCTCACGCAGCTCACGTGCCACCGCACCGAAGATACGTGTTCCGCGAGGATTTGAATCTTTGTCGATCAAAACCACTGCGTTGTTATCAAATTTAATGTAGCTGCCGTCGGGACGTCGAGTCGGGTGGCTACATCGCACAACCACAGCTCGGACTACAGCCTTCTTCTTGATTTCACTCGCCGAGTTGACACTCTTCACCGAGCAAATAATGACATCACCGATACCTGCGTATCGACGGCGGCTTCCACCGAGCACCTTGATGCACATCACTTCGCGTGCACCAGTGTTGTCAGCCACGGCCAATCGTGTTTCTTGTTGTATCATGCTTCACCAATACCGTCGGTTCGAATCGCAAACCCAATCGTATGCTTCAGTTTACTTTAATCGTACGAGTTCGACTCGCACTCTTTCGCTATGCCTTTGGAGCTTCGCCAGTTAACTGGTCCAAGGTTGAGGTCAATTCGTTGGTGCTGCTCCTTCGAGCTTCACGCAACGCAGCCATATCAACTTCCTTGCTCTTTTCAACAATGCGTACCAAAGTCCAGCGCTTCAGCTTGCTCAGTGGTCGGCTTTCGCGGATCTCAACCAGATCACCCGAGGCCGATTCGTTGTTTTCGTCGTGCACGTGGCAAACCGAGCGACGCTTGATGTACTTGCCATACTTGGCGTGACGCACGGTGCGGTTGATCTCAACGCGGCGAGTCTTCGCTGCCTTGTCGCTGGTCACCACTCCGATCAAAATTCTGGCTGGCATGTTGGGCCTATAAATCTGTCACAACTACTTAACTACAACCGGGCCTGCAGAACTGATGCAAACCCACCTTCAAACTATTTCTTTACCGCACGTGCTCGTTCGCCTTGCAGCGTACGAATACGAGCAATTAAGCGACGATTGCGTCGCACTTCACTGGGCGAATCAAGTTTCTCCGTCTGCGATTGAATCCGCAAACGGAACAGTTGACTCGACGCATCTTTAGCGGTCAGCTCAAGCTGCTCGTCGCTCATCTCTCGTAATTCGCTAATCTTCGACATCACAAACCTCGCAACATATCTCAAAGCCGGCTTCAACTAAGCCGGGCGTCGGCGAACAAGTCGCACAGGCACAGGCATCTTGGCCGCCAAACGCGCAAAACAAACTTTCGCTTGCTGCTCGGTGACACCACCCAGTTCGTACAAAACAGTTCCAGGGCGAATAACGGCGACCCAGTGTTCTGGCTCCCCCTTACCCTTACCCATTCGAGTTTCCAAAGGCTTGGACGAAATCGGTTTATCTGGGAAGACACGAATGTATAGTCGACCTTCACCGCGCACGTACTGCTGTGCAGCAATACGACCAGCTTCAATCGTTCGAGCCTTCAACCACCCACCCATAGTTGCTTGCAGACCAAAGTCGCCAAAAACAACCTTGTTGCCGCGGGTGGCGTTACCTTTTATACGCCCTCTTTGGCTTTTTCGATGCATTACCCGCTTGGGCATCAGCGCCATCGTTAGCGTCTCCCGCGTAAGAACCTTGATTAACCCAGACCTGAACCCCGATGTTGCCCTGTGGAGTTGACGCCTCCGCAAAGCCGTAATTAATCTTCGCTTGGATCGTGCTTAGCGGCAGAGCTCCAGCGTTAGCCTTCTCGCGGCGAGCCATTTCAGCTCCACCCAGTCGACCAGCCAACTGAACCTTGATGCCCTTCGCACCAGCATCCATCGTCGTTTCAATCGCACGTTTCATCGTACGACGGAAATTTGCACGCTTCATCAATTGCTGAGCGATTTCCTCAGCAACCAATTGAGCTTGTATCTCTGGGCGAGCCACTTCCTCAATCTTGAGGTTGACACGTCGGCCGATCAACGACTGCAATTCTTCTTGCAGAGTCTCAACCTCTTGCCCCTTCTTCCCAATAATCAAACCTGGCCGAGCCACATACAACATCACACGAACTTCATCTCGAGTTCGTTCGATCTCGATGCGGTCGATACCAGCATTTCTATAGTTCTGCTTCTTCGGGTTCTTCTTGATGAAGTCCCGAATCTTTTGGTCCTCGACCAGTAGCTCAGCAAATTCCTGCTTGGAGGCGTACCAACGACTTTTCCAGCCCATGACCACGCCGGTCCGAAAGCCGATAGGATTTACCTTTTGTCCCATATCACATTCTCGCTTCCGAAAGCCGCTTTGGCGAAAACCTCAAATAACCACTACATGTCATCAATTGATTGCAACTCAACCGTAATATGCGCTGTCCGACGCAAAATGCCGAACGCCATACCACGCGCTCGCGGACGAATCCGCTTGAACGTTGGACCACCATCGATCCGAGCGTCGGTAACAACCAATCGCTCAGCACTCAGGTTGGTGCCCTTGTTTTGATCTGGGTCCTGTGCATTGCCGACGGCACTACGCAAAACCTTTTCCAGCATCCTCGCACCGCGATGCGGCTGGTACTTCAGTAAATTCAACGCTTCATCAGCAAACTTACCGCGAACCAAGTCAGCCAAAGGGCGAACCTTGCGGGCCGATATTCTTGCGTATTTGTGTGTGGCTCGGAACGCCATTGTTCGCGACCTTAATCAAATGGAAACTTGTGGAACGCGGGTTACTCACCCGCAGAACCAGCTCAAATACTACTTCTTGTTGCCCTTACCGCTGTGACCGCGGAATGTTCTCGTCGGAGCAAATTCGCCAAGCTTATGCCCCACCATGTCTTCAGTTACGTACACTTTCATGTGCAGACGTCCGTTGTGCACCATGAATGTCGCACCGACGAACTCAGGAACGATCGTGCAACGTCGCGCCCAAGTCGTAATCGGCTCGCCACCTTTACCGGCTTGCTGAGCTTTGACGAGCTTGGCGTACAACTTTGGGTCTACAAACGGACCTTTTTTTGTCGAACGTCCCATACCTGATGAATCCCCCGGCTAACTTCTGTGCCAGCTAACTGAACCAACAAAACTCAATACCAGCCTATCGCAACTTCAGTTGACCATAGCGACGCGACTTGCGGCGTCGAATAATCGATGAGTTCGATGGCTTGCGTGGACGTCGAGTGCTTCCACCCTTAGTCGGTTTACCTTGCGGAGTAACCGGGTGACGACCACCTTTTGTACGACCTTCACCACCACCGTGCGGATGGTCAATTGGGTTCATCGCAGTACCGCGGACGTGAGGACGACGCCCCATCCAGCGAACGCGACCAGCTTTACCCAAGACAACCGCATCGTGATCAGGATTGCTTGCTCGACCTATCGTGGCTCGGCAGTTACCTGGCACACGGCGAATTTCACCGCTTGGCAGGGACAACTGAGCCCAATTAGCTTCGCGAGCCATCAAAACGGCAAGTGTTCCAGCACTTCGGCAGAGAACGCCGCCACAACCTGGCTGCATCTCAACGCAAAAGACTTCCGTACCAGCCGGCATGTTTTTAAGTGGCATGCAGTTACCAACGATTGGGGCTGCATCCGGTCCGTTTTCCACCTTCTGACCAGCCTTCAAACCGTCTGGTGCAACCACATAACGCTTTTCACCGTCGGCATAAACCAACAACGCAATTCGACAGGATCGGTTTGGATCGTACTGAATCGAATCAACTGTCGCTGGAATACCGTCTTTATCTCGTTTGAAGTCGATCACACGATAAGCTTGCTTGTGTCCGCCACCGCGGTGCCGGCAAGTGATCTTACCCTGATTGTTGCGGCCACCCTTTTTCTTCTTCGGGCGCAACAACGACTTCTCAGGTACCGCGCCTTTGGTCAGCTCGGCAAAATCGCTAACCGAGGCGTTTCTACGGCCTGCGGATGTCGGTCGATATTTGCGTATACCCATTTGACTTACCTACTGACTAAACGCTTGGAAACTTGATCGCGAACTCGTTAAACACTCTCGACTTTAGAAGAAGTCGATGCGATGCTCAGCATTCAGCTTCACAATCGCCTTCTTCCAACCGCTCGTTACACCAGCACGATGACGAAAACGTCGAGTCTTGCCTTTGCGAGTCTGAGTGCGAACCTTGTCTACCACTACATTGAACAATTCTTCAACCGCGCGACGAACATCGATCTTTGTCGCTTGCGGATGAATTTCAAACGCATATTGATTATGTCGGCTAGCACGGTGAACGCCTTTTTCAGTCACCAGCGGTCGCAAAATGACCTGATGGGACTCAAGCTTCAAACTCACTGCTGGCACTTGTGCTTTACTCATCATCAACCCCAGATCCAAACAGATCTAAAACAACCGATCGCGAATCAACTACGCCGCCGCTGTCGAACCCGACGATTGCGACTTAATCAACTCCAACGCATCCTTGGTCATCAATACTTTGCGTGGCCGAATGAGGCTTAACGCATTCAAATCCGCAACCCGAGTCACATCCACACCCGGAATGTTTCGTCCGCTCATGTGCACATTGATCGAGTAATCGCTGGTCGCAACCAAAGTTGTTTGACCAGCCAAGCCAAGCGCCTTCAGTACGCTTGCAAATTCCTTTGTCTTCGGTGCAGCCATATTCAGCTGATCGATCACTACCACTTCGCCGTCGATCAACTTCGAAGCGATCGCCATCTTAGTGGCAATTCGAATCGCTTTCTTCGGTAGTCGGTAGTAGAACGAACGAGGCTTGATCTGCATCGCATGGCCACCACCACGGCGCTGCGGGGCACGTCGCGAGCCAACGCGAGCGTTACCAGTTCCCTTTTGACGATACAACTTCTTGGTAGAACCCGAGACTTCGCCGCGACCCTTGGTTTTCTTTGTGCCTTGACGCTGATTGGCCAAGTACATGACGACCGCGTCGTGAAGCAACTGCTTGTTGATCTTCGGCGCAATGGCAGCAGGATCGACATCGACTTTGCCGACTTCTGCACCACTCGAATTGTAAACAGGCAATGTAATCATCGAGCTATCCAACCTACGCTTTACTTTTGTTCGACCGCCAGTTTTCAACGACCCAAATATTCAACCAAGCCCGCAAACTGACTAACCGACTTTATTTGTTTCACGCACAATCACATATCCACCGGTTGGACCAGGCACTGCACCTGCAACCAGGATCAGATTGTTTTCTGCATCCACGCGTGCCAGAGTCAGATTGCGACTCGTCACGCGATCACCACCATAACGTCCAGCCATCTTCTTGCCGCGGAAAGTACGGCCAGGGTAGGTGTTCATACTGGTACCACCACCGTGGCGATGAACCTTCTTAACACCGTGCGTTGCACGTTGACCCTTGAAGTTGTGACGCTTCATAACACCGGAGTAACCACAACCCTTGCTGGTTCCGGTCACGTCAACGGCCTTCACGCCATCCAAGACCGCAGCGGTAATTGCTGCACCGACTTCAGCCGACTCCATTGTGCCCCGAAGCTCACGCACAAATTGCTTGGGTTCGCAGTTGGGTTTGGGCAACGCCACTACACCACCAGCAGCACGGTTCTTAGAACGCTTGCTACCGATCGAAGCCATCCGGCCTCGTTCACTGCGATCAGCCAATCGACGCGGCTTATCAAGAAAGCCCAATTGCACGGCATCATATCCATCGCGATCAACGGTGCGAACCTGAAGGACGTGGCATGGACCAACTTCCAAAACAGTCACAGGGATGGCAGTGCCATCAGCCTGGAAAATTTGCGTAGTACCGACCTTTCGGCCGAGAATGCCCTTAACCATCTTCATATTTCCCGTCGAACGCTTGCCAACAAGGACCTGTAATCAGGTTACCCCGCCAGCTTCCGTGTCATATTGCGAGACTCTTAAAAATAAATACAAACAGCGAACCAGCCACTAAAATAACGGGTCACTGACAAGTCAACCAGCCCTATCGAGCAGTTGCCTTAATTTTGATATCCACACCAGCAGGTAAGCTCAGCTTGTTCAACGCCTCGATCGTACGAGCCGTCGCTTGCTTGATGTCGATCAGCCGCTTGTGAGTTCGGATTTCGAATTGTTGACGAGCCTTCTTGTCAATGTGCGGCCCAGACAACACGCAATAACGCTCAATGCGAGTAGGCAACGGAATCGGCCCATGCACTTCCGAGTGCGTTCGCTTTGCAGTCTCTACGATTTCCTGAGCGCTTTGATCAAGCACCGAGTGATCGTAGGCTTCCATTCGGATTCTAATGACTTCATGCGAACCAGCCGACACAGTAAACCTCTTTTACACAGAGTATTATTAACTACAGGCGGAGCCCAATTTGGGGGCTATTCCTCGGATTTAGCTATTGGCGTCTATCTATTAACGCAGCTTATCGAGATGCATAGCCCACAGTCAATTGGAAGCGAGCGAGTTTAAGGGAGTAGCTAAAAGCCGTCAACGCCAAAGTGCACCTCGATCTTGTTTTTTTCTGAACCGTCGCATACACACAGTCGCTTTCGCTGCAAAACCACAGGTTTTTTGCAGTAAAGGCGTAGCGGTGGCAACCTGCTAGTTGTCGAAATTCAACATCGAAAAAGGCAGTATTTCATGCAAACAGACTCTAATTCCGTTTGGCAATTTGCTACCGCTCACAATATCAAATACGGTCGTGGCAGCTCGTTGCTCACTGCTGCGGAACTCAAACGGCTCGGCGCTGTTCGCCCGCTGATCATTACCGACAAAACCGTGGCCTCGTTGCCCGCAGTTGTAGACCTGCTCGCAAACCTCCGCAGTTCGGGTTACAGCCCCCACATCTTCGACGCTTGTGTCCCCGAACCCACAATCGATACCGCAAAAAATGCAATTGAATTCGGCCTCGCCAGCAAAGTCGACTGCGTAATCGGCATCGGTGGAGGCAGCAACTTGGACGTTGCCAAAATGACTGCAACGGTACTTCAACACGCTGGCGAACCCGCAGATTACTTCGGTTTTGACGCAATTCCTGGCCCAATTCTGCCCATGATCGCTTTGCCAACCACTGCCGGCACAGGTAGCGAAGTTTCCCACTCGGCGGTGCTAACCGACAACGCCGCCGGTACAAAGGTCAGCACCCTCAGCCGTTGGCTACGTCCCGCAGTTGCTATAGTCGACCCAGCCCTCACAGATTCCTGTCCGCCAAAAGTAACCGCCCACTCAGGCATTGATGCGCTCGTGCATGCCATCGAAGCTTACACAAACCGCGACTATCAGCAGATGGTTGGTGTCGACCCGCAAGCTCGCGCGTACGAAGGCAGTTACCCGCTCACTCGACTTCTAGCCGCCGAAGCCATTCGCTTGATCGGCCGCTCGCTCGTTCGGGCCTATGAACATCCAGCCGACCAACCAGCCCGAGATGACATGGCCCTCGCCGCCATGCTGGCAGGTATGGCGTTTTCCAACAGCGGCGTGGCTATTGTCCACGCACTGGAATACCCAGTCGGTGTCCTAACCCATTGCAGCCACGGTGAAGGCAACGGTTTGCTGCTTCCCCACGTGATGCGATTTAATTTGCCCCAGTGCATTCCGCAGTTCGCCGACATCGCAAGTTGGCTAAGCCCATCTGTTGCAACCAACTCTGTTGAGGAAGCCGCGAATTTTGCCATCGAAGCCGTAGTCTCACTTCAGCAACGGATCGGCATTCGCCCGCGACTCCGCGACCTTGGTTTGCAAGCCGATCACATCCCCGCCATCGCCCAAAAGTCCTTCCAGATTAAGCGTCTCATGGACGTCAACCCTCGCCGTCCCACGGAGCAGGATCTGACCGATATTCTCAAAGCGGCCTATTGAGTAGCGCGCTATTGGCGTTATCTGGGCATGTTGTTTTCAGTTGCGGTAGCAACGACAGGCGATAGCCTGGGATGCAAGTCGCAGGTGGGAGTGCGGGCATGCCGCATGGAGTCGCGGAGTGACGGCATGTGTCGCAGATCAACGTTGGTTACCGCCCCCAATGATTGTGGGGATGTTTGTAGCCGAATGCAATTTAGTAACGCATGGTGAATCCAGCGTTCTGCCGTCGCTCCGCGATTAACGCAGCGTGCTGCGTTCTAACCTGGGACTGGCATCCCAGGCTAGCGCATGCCATTGCTCCGCAACTTTTTCTATTTTGGGAGCGCAGGTCGCACCCGGCAGGAGTGGCCCACCAAGCGCAGGTCGCACCTGCCACCGAACGCAGGTCGCACCCGGCGGGTGCGACCTACCAAAGCCAGTTCATTTGGCTGAAACAGCGTAGATGGTGTTGGTTGAACGAATGAAGAGTGTGCCGTCGCTGGCTGCCGAAGTGGCCCAGTAGCGAGCGTTCTCTTCGGGGAGTTTGTTCACACGCACTACTTCCAGCTTGGGTCCGGGCTTCAAGACGAAAGTGTTGCCGTTTTCGTCGGGACAGTAGGCCAGTCCCTTGTAAGCCCATGGCGAAGCCCAGAATGCGCCCGCATCAGGGATCCGTTCCTGGTAGAGCTTCGCGCCCGACATCGCGTCGATGCAGGTCAATATCCCGCCGCGTCCGCCCAGCAAAAAGATCTGGCCGTCAAGCAATAGTGGCGAGGATCTCTGAGGACCAAATTCTTTTGTGCTCCATAAAATGTTTGCATTGGCTGTTTCGTTGGCTTTCAAGCTGATATCGCCCATGGCACCCGCTTTGACGACCATCATGCCTGCACCATCTCGACCTTGATGGCCAACGACAAGCAAATCTGCATTGCCCGATGGAGTCGAACTAAATCCACCGACTGGCGAAGTGGCTTGCCAGAGCAGTGTGCCATCTTCCGGCTGATAAGATCGAATCGTCTTGCCAGCGGTCACTAATTCAGACCGCTTTGAGTTCGTCCAAACAATCGGTGATCCCCAGTTGGAAGATTCTTCCCGATCTTTGCGCCATTTTTCTTCACCAGTGGCGAGGTCGAGAGCCACCAGGAATGACTTTTGTTCATTGTCGATTTGCAGGAACACCAGTCCCTTGTGAATGATCGGAGAACTGGAGGTGCCCCATTCGTTCCTCATGGGGTAGTTGCCGAGGTCTTTTTTCCACAGTTCGTTGCCGTCCAGGTCATAGCAGAAGACACCCATCATGCCGAAATACGCAATCACTTTCGAGCCGTCTGTTACCGGAGTCTCCGATGCGTACGTGTTGTCACGGTGGGTTCCCAAGCGTGGTTTGCCCTGGATCGCAACTTTAGTCCAAAGGTTCTTGCCAGTTGCCGCATCAATGCAGATGACTTGCCAATCGTGATCAGAGTTTTTGTTCTTCTGGCCCGCTGAAACGGCCGTCGTTAGAAACACCTTTTGTCCAACCACGATAGGCGCGGACCAGCCTTCGCCTGGCACGTTTACCTTCCAGCGAATGCTTGAATCCGTGCCCCAAACTTCTGGGAGTTTGATATCTTCGATGACTCCATTGCCATTGGGCCCACGAAACTGTCGCCAATCGGTTGCTTGTGATTGATTGCTAGGTGCGGCGAGTACAAGCAGCATTAACATGGATCTTCTAAAGAACATAACCAAAATTCCTCAATCGATTCGCGGACTAAAATGAACTAACGAAACTCATGGTCCTGCGCTCGCCCTCGCAAGCCCATGACGGTCCACCGAGATAGCTGCGGATTACTATTAGGGTGCCACAGTCGATTGTAAGCTACATTCAAGTGCGCAGGAATTGGCCGCGAATCGGCACGCATGCCCGTTGTCCGAACACGCTGCGTGCATCAGTTGACTAAGGCTTACTGCACAAGACACAGAGATATGTTTGATGAAAGTTTATGGACTAGATTTTACCAGTGCTCCGGACTCTACGACTTCGAAGGCGCGGAAGCAAAAGCGTTTGATGCTGGCAGTGTGCAAGCTGCAACGGGACTCACTTAAGCTCGAGCGTTTTGAGATGCTCAATACGAGTGAGCCGGGTAGTTTCGCGGGTTTCGAGAAATGGCTTGCGAAAGATGAAGCTTGGGTCGCGGGGATCGATTTTCCGTTTGGGCAGCCTGCTGCACTGGTGAGGGAACTTAAGTGGCCTGAATCATGGAGCGAATATGTCCAACACGTTGAGAGCTTGGGCAAGGAGGGCTTTGAAAGAACTCTGGTTCAATACAAAGCGTCCAAGCCCGCAGGGCAAAAGCACTTGTTTCGTGTGATTGACAAACTGACGAGTGCGCAGAGTCCGATGATGTTGGACTACACGCCCGTCGGAAAGATGTTCTTTCAAGGAGCGTTTCGACTGTGCAAGGCTGACGTTTCTCTTCCGACCTTGAGAATGCTGGCTGGCTCAAAAAAGATTGCGATTGAGGCTTATCCTGCGCTGGTTGCGAGGAAGTGGATTGGACTGAAGCAGCGTTACAAGAAGGATGACCCCAAAAAGTCCGACCAATACATGACCAACGCGAGGTGCGATATTGTCTCGGCGATTCGCGGGATGGATAAGAACACCTGCCGAGTTCCCTTCAAAGATCACTACGGCTTCGCCGTGCTGATGAGCGACGAGCACGCGCAGCAATGTATCGATGACTTCACAGGTGACCTGCTGGATTCCGTGTTATGCGCTGTGCAAGCTGCTTGGGCGCACACGAAACGCGGCGAAAATTATGGAATACCCAAAAAAGCGGATCCAATAGAAGGCTGGATTTGCGATCCGGATACATTTCAATAGGGTGGCGAGGTGTTCTGTTGGGGTGGTTTTTTGGTGTGAAGTCCATGGTGGCAACCGTCCAGAAGTGAAGTGTTGATTGAAGCTGACGCGTTAGCGATCGAATGCAACTTTGACAAGTGTTAGACCCTGGCGCGATGCAAGGGTGGCGGGATTGCAATTGGCGAAGTAGTTGACTAGCTTTCTTGTTGATTGGATCGGTGTAGCTTCCCTTGCTAACCCGTCGGGTTGCAGGCGGCCTGCTGGTAGGCGATGGTAGAATAGACGCGGCCCAACTTAAGAAGATTGACGTTGGGAATTAATAGATTCTTGAAGCCTCACAGGTAAAAATGAGTCGAAGAAGCATCGCAATGAAAACGTGTAAGCCGGTTCGTAAGCCGACAATTGAAACGCTTGAAGTACGTCAAGTGTTTTCAAACTGGACCAATTGGGATCAGCCGTTGGATGTTAATGCGGATCGTTGGGTGACTCCACTGGATGCGCTACTTGTCATTAACCGCATCGTGCAGCGTGGCAACTCTGGGGATAATGGTGACAGTGGGCTGGGGCAAGCGGGAGTGGCGCCTTTCGTTGATGTGAACGGTGATGCGTTCCTGAGTGCCATCGACGTCCTGCTTATAATTAACAATGTCAGCAATCAGACTCCGCTGGTATTTACAAAGTTGGCGAATGACACTGCGGCCGGAGGCGGGACCAACAACGATCGGATTACTGCAGACGCATCCATCAACGGACGGATTCAAAACGCAAAGACGAAAGATAGGATTTTTGCGGGTTGGGATATCGCGGGTGACCAAGATCTGAAGGACATCACCAGCGCGCGGACTGGTAACAACTTTGAACTCCGCGAAGAGACCATTACCCAGTTGCTTGGTCAGCCACTCACCCCGGGGGCGCACACCCTGACCATTGTATTGCGCCGCGATGCCGTCCAGCGTTTTCGTTCTACGCTCACTTTCACGGTAGATCGCAACGCCGTATAACTGCCCCACCCGTTCCCTGCCAAGTCTCAATAGAAAGCCCTGCTTGATGCGCAAGAAATCTTCCCACGGTCGTGCTCTGAAGAATGGAATTCTGGGTAGGAGGCGGCAACGCAGGTTGGTGGTAGAACGACTGGACCGTCGAGACTTGTTGGCTGGTTTGCCAGCGAGTGACTTGAGTGAGAGTGCTGATGATTACAGCATCCGCGCCGAGGGCGAAGGCTCGCTCATGGGGTTGTCGTTCCGCGCCGAGAACCTGAATGGGCAGGCAATCGATCCGAACAACATTCCTCCAAATAGTATCTTTAACTTGGTGGTGCAAACGCAAGATCTGCGGACTACGCCCCAAGGAGTGTTTGCGATTGATGAGGATATCGTCTCGAGCAACTCGGGGGTCGTTGAGGTTGCGATGGGCGAATTGCAGTTACTGCGATTCCCGCAAGCCTTCAATTCTGGAACATTTACGCTGTCCATTAATGGCCAGACGTCTGCCGCCATCGTGCCACCAACCAGCCTTACGGACCCGGCTCAGGTGAAGGCAGCCGCGGATCGAATCACCGCGGCCCTCACGCCGATTCTTGGGAATTCGAACGTTCAAGTTGTTGTAAGTGACGATACGGGGCCGGCGGAATTCGTTATCCATTTCCGTGGTCAGTATCTGATGAGCGATATGCCGGCGCTGGTTGGTAATTTTTCGCAGACGCCTGGTACCACGATTACGGATAACTACGCCGCTCCAGCCGTGGTCCGCTCGGAAGTATTGCAACAGCACATCACCTACGTATCGCCCTACTTAAGAGTAAAGACTGCACAGTTTACGGGCGATGGTCTCGGTGCATTTATGGTCGGCGCGATGACGAACGAGATAACACCTCCGGCAAATCCTGGTGTCAAGCGATCTGTTGTTTCGATACCCATGCGAGCAAAATCGGTGGGTACAGCTACCATCACAGGGATTCCAGGTACAGGGATTCGCGAGAACCTACTATTCGGAATAGCCGAGGTTCTGCCAGCCTCCGCGATCGAATCTTCCCCGTTGAACTTACGCGTGGCGGTTGGTCGTACCAACCTCGGCACGGTTCAAGGGCTTACCGAGCGCAATGGATTGTCGCTGGTACAGGGTGAAGATGTGGATTGGTTCCAATTCACGACTGTCGCTACTGGCAATGCGGTCCACGAAGCCGCCATCAATTTCGCTCATGCCCAAGGCGATCTGGAGCTGGAACTGTATGACGCTAGCGATCGATTGCTGGAACGTTCGACAACCTCCAATGACCTGGAAGTTGTCTCGCTGCGAGACCGCCCAGCAGGTACCTACTTCTTAAAGGTCACTGGGTTCGGCGGTGCGACTAATCCAGCGTATTCACTGCGACTTAACACGCCTGTGGTTGATATTCCAGCAGATCGCTTTGAGGTCAACAACACGCGTGAAACGGCCACCAATCTGGGCGCGATCGAAGGCACTCAAGACTTTGCAGGCCTTACCATTCATACGGCGAGCGACACCGATTTCTATCGTTTCGAAACGAAAGCCGTCGGTAAACCTGGGAATGTGATCAGCACACAGTTCACTCACGCGCTGGGTGACCTCGATCTGCGGTTGTTCAATTCGGCTGGCAATCTCCTTGCCAGTTCCGAAACGGCTCAAGACGCAGAAACGATTAGTCTGAATGGTCGGCCAGCCGGAGTTTACTTCGTTCAAGTTTTTGGAGCACCAAATACGAGGAATCCGAATTATGCGTTGCGAGTCGACGCGCCGGAATTGGTCATACCCTCCGACCGCTTTGAAGCCAACGATACTCAGCAAACCGCTACATCGTTGTCTGTTCCGAGTGGCCTCGCATCCTTTGGTGATTTGACGGTGCATCAATCCGGCAACAACGACTGGTTTAAGTTCACGACCGCCGGAGCCTCTACGACTGCGCATTATGTGAGTATTGACTTTAGTCACTTGAGCGGCGACCTCGATGTGGAACTGTACAACGCACAAGGGACGAAGCTGCGTGAATCGGCTACGATCCGCGATCAAGAACGCATTTCACTGGCTGGACTGGTGGCAGGCGACTATTGGCTCAAAGTGTTCGGAAACTCGGGAGCGACCAATCCGAGCTACCGCTTGGACGTGGCGTTGCCCGTTCAGAATATTGCCGCCGACGCGTTTGAAGCCAATGACTCACGCCTGACGGCCACCGACTTGCGACAAGTGCAGGGTGTTAGGGAAGTGACCCATCTTTCGATCCATGCATCTGGCAACGACGACTGGTTCCGCTTTGAGACAGTGGCAACCAGTACCAGTTCTCACTTTATTGGTTTGGTGCTCAATGGAGCCCAAGGTGACATCGATCTGGAGTTTCTCGATGCTTCCGGGAATGTCTTGGCCAGTTCCGCGACAACCAACAATTGGGAAATCATCAACTTAGCTGGTCGACCGGCAGGCGTGTATTATGCGCGCGTGTCGGGCTATCGCGGTGGATTGAATCCCAACTATTCGTTTTCAATTTTCGCACCTCAGACCAGCATCCGATCTGACGCTTACGAACGCAATGATTCGATCGCTGCGGCCACCGACTTGCGAACCTTAGAGGGTGTCAGAACCATCGAGGCGCTATCGATTCATGCTGCGGGCGATTTTGACTGGTTTGCGTTTTCGACCACTTCCATGGGTACATCAGCGGATTTTGCATCGATTCAGTTTTCCAACTCGCTTGGTGATCTGGACCTAACGCTGTGGGATGCGGCTGGTAATCGCCTGAGCCAGTCTGAGTCGTCGGCAGATGAAGAGCGGATCAGTCTCGCGGGCTTCAGTGCAGGCCGCTATTTCCTACGCATTGCTGGACATACTGGAGTTACGGTTAACCCAGACTATCGATTGACGATTGATGCTCCTTCTCAATCGATACCCTCGGACGCCTATGAACCCAACAACACTCTTCCAACCGCGTTTGATCTGCGGATAGTTGAAGGGGATGCAAGCGTTTCTAATGCCACGATCCATGAAGCAGGCAATAGTGACTTTTATCGCTTTGAAATTCGAGCCACTGGCCAGTCAACGCACTTTGTGGAAGCGCAGTTCAACCATTCTCAGGGCGATCTCGACCTCACACTGTTTAACTCGCTGGGAGTTGAGATTGCGTCAAGCAATACGTCCGCAAACACGGAACGCATTTCATTACAGGGACTGTCGGCTGGCGTTTACTATGTCAAGGTAGCTGGGTTTTCAGGAGCGGTAAGCGCAGGTTATCGGCTGAATATCGCAGCGCCCATTTTTGGCGACCTCACTCCGGATCGCAAAGAGGCGAATGATGCATTGGTGAACGCATCCCAATTGCGAAACCTAGGCGATGCCGTCGCTGGTGATTTGAAGGTCGAGGACCTGACCATCCACTCGGCGACTGATGTCGACTTCTTCAGTTTCACCACTGTAGCCGAAGGTACGCTCGCTAATTCGGTTTCGATCCTCTTTGATGGTGGCAATAGTGATCTCAACCTTGAGTTGCTGAGCTCCGCAGGTGCAATCATCCGCTCGTCCTCGAGCTTGACTGGTACCGAATTTATAACCTTGGATGGCTTGGCGGCGGGCACGTACATTGTGAAAGTCCATGGTGTAAATGGTGCGCGTGGCCATTACCAGTTGGCGATCGACGCCCCAGCCCAGAATCGGTTAGATGCTTGGACGATCATGGTCTACATGACCAGCAGTGATCTCGAGCAGTTTGCATTTAGCGACATCAATGAACTTGAACAAGCGGTTGCGCGGTTGCCTGGCAGTGTCAATGTTGCGATCCTGTGGGACCAGAGCGCAGCGAGAACGTTTTATTCAACCCACAATGATGCCCAACCCGCCTGGAGTGGCGTTGGAAGAGGCTTGATTCGACCCGATCAGAATGATTCCAAGATCGCAAGTTCATTTGAACTGCTGGGGGAATTGAACACTGGCAATGCAGTCACGTTGACCAGCTTCATTGATTGGGCGGCCACGGAGGCTCCAGCGGAACAGTATGCATTAGTCAGTTGGGATCATGGAGCCGGGATTTTTGGATCCAACTTTGACAACTCGGACAATCTTGCCAACGACAATCTCAGGATCAACGAGTTCGTTACTGCGATCGGTGCATCCATCGTGCCACGCTTTGATGTGCTGGCCTTTGACGCTTGTTTAATGTCCATGGTGGAAGTGGGCTACAACCTCCGTACCGTTGCGGGCTTGCTGGTGGGCTCGCAAGAGGTGGTGGGATCCAACGGCTACAATTACTTGACGGCATTCTCAAATCTGTTTGAAAGCCCCGAGCTTGTCGATGGCGATCAACTGGCGTCGAACATCGTAAACAGTTACGTGCAGGAATACGCAGGCAGTGCAAGCGGTTGGGATACGCAGTCTGCGGTACGCACGAGCGGCCTAGAAGCACTGGCGGCTGCGATTCGCACATTGACGGATTTGTCAGCAACCCTGAACGCCACTCAACTCAGCCAGCTGGCGACAATCATTGAAGCGTCGACTAGCTACAACAATCCTGACTTCCGCGATCTCGGAAGCATCATGGCCGGTATTGCTGACGAGGCGACGCTGCCAACAGCCCTGCGAAACGCTGCGCAAGGGGTCGTGCAAGCGATCGCCGGGGCCGTCATTGCTTTGGCCAACGACGCACGCCGCAGCTCGGGAGTTTCGATTTTCGTTCCGGAAGGGACCAGCCTCGGTAGCTTCTACGCAAGTGAATTTTCGGCGTTCATCAGCGCTAGCGGTTGGGATGGGCTGGTTGCGAGGACAGGTGGTCAATCCAGCGGCGGAGGTTCGGGAGGGCGGTTTGGCCGAAGTGTATCGGTGCAAGACTGGGCAGAAAACAACGACTTGCCAGCGTTTGCAGAAAATCTCTTCCGCCTCGGTGGTTCGAACATCGCATTCAATGACTTGAGTCTGCATGATGCCAAAGATGTCGATTGGTATAGATTCTCGATCGGCGCAACCGGTCAAGCAACCGATAAGATCGGCGCAGTCTCCGCAGGCAATAGTCTGCTGCGCTCGGAACTGTACGACCGTAGCGGTACTACTTTACTGCGCAGTGCAGGTAGCGATGGCAACGTATCGCTAACTGGACTGACCGCCGGTGAATACTTGTTGAAAGTGTCTTCGCCCGTAAGTGCCGTTGTACGCAGATACTCGGTCGTTGCTTCAGCTCCCGCTGCGGCCCAAGCCAACGCTCGTTTCGGTGACATTAGCCTTCGCGATAAAGCATTGCCACTTGGCGTGGTGGCGAATCAACTGACTCTCGCAAGTATCGAGATCGCTCCCGGTGCTGAAAACTGGTTCGCAATTGATACCCCGCGACTGGCCGATAAACGTTGGTTCAGCGTCCAGGTAAACCAAGCGGGCGGCGGATCACTCAAGGCGACGATTCTAGACAGCGCAGGCAAGCCCATCAGCAGCGATCAAGGCAGCGATACTTTGGTCCTAGGGTATCAGGCAAGCGGTGCTTCCGAACGCTACTTCTTGCGAGTCAAGAATGAACAAACCACGGTGAATTCGTTCAATGTGCAGGTGAGCAATCTGGTCGAGACCTTCAGTGACGTACTCGTTCAAGAACGATTGTCTGGAGCGCTTGTTGACCAATTGCCGCTTTCCGAAGTGGTATCAAGTGTTGGCAACGTAACTATCCAAGACAATCGATTTGAATGGGTCTCGGGTGGTTTGCGGATACGAGATGGCATTCACTTCTCAACAACGGAACAAACGAGTGTGTTTGTTCCATTGGTCGTGACCAATGCGCTGAACGCAAACGATCGGGTTGAATTTGTTTTGCCCGTTAAGATTCTTGAAAACGCGCGGCCTTACTTCAATCAAGCGAATCCCGAGAATGTGAACAACGACTTTGACAGGAACGGTGCGCCCGTTATCAGCCCACTCGATGCCCTGATCATCATCAACTTCTTGAACCGGCGTACGCAACTGGATCTTAACGTGCGCAATGCTGGCATCGGAGCTCCCGCAAATTTCGTGGACGTGAGTGGCGATGGCGTCTTGTCCCCGCGAGATGCGTTGCTGGTGATCAACAAGATCAACCGTCTGAGGGCTGGTGGCGAAGGGGAATCTTCGATTAGTCATGGCGAAGGGCCCGCAGTCAGCAGATCTGAACTCAATCGCCAAGCTGTTGATCAGTTGCTTGCGAGTTGGAATGTGGACGAGTTCGACCGACTGCAGAAACGTCGGATTCGCAACTAGGCCCCAAACCACTCGCAGGCTAACTGGTTCCCAGGCTCTGCCTGGGCTGTGCGACAAATAGCAATCTTTCAAAAACTCTGGCGAGAGTTTTGTTACAGCTTCGTTTTGCTTCAGCGCAATCGACAAGTGAAAGCGCTGTGGCTCCCCTTGCCCCGGAGTACCGGGGCGAGGGGGAGCTCCTTCGTTCGTGACCGTGTTGCCTGAAGAGGAACAAAATTTACATAATCGGATTTTGTTTTATTGCCATTTGTCGCACACCCCAGGCTCTGCCTGGGAACCCACTGCCTTGCAGACTCCGCCTGGGCTACTTCTTCATACTGTTATCGCAATGCAAGCTATGCGACTTTTGTCCGTTGGCTCAATCTGCTCTACCGCTGAAAGGCGGATATCTGCTACGACTCCATTTGCTGCTGGGTAAAGGTGCGCCGCTGGAGCAAACTCGCAAGAGAAGCTAGCAGTTCAGATCATGATCGACTTTATTTATTGCTGACATGGACGTCGCAGTTATGAAGAATGTTAACGTCAGACTTTCCGCAATTGGTGGTTTCCTACTACTGGTGTCGATCGCTTTCGCACTCGCACAACATGATTCGCGGAAGCGTAGTCGCGCCGCAGATGATATTGTGAAAGTGCCACCGCAGCCCGCTGAACCCATTGCTATGGATATCGGCGAGATCGGTTGGCATCAGGCACCGGACAAGAAGTCGGCTGACAAGAGTCAATTCGACGTTGTGCGAGCCAATGACGACGATCAGTTGTACACCGATGACCCAGCCCCAGAGCCGCCAGATGGTGAAAGCTACGACAATCCGCTGCGCGGGAGCGCTCAGGCGTATGCCGTCGTCACTGCCTCAGGTGAAGGGCCAGCCAACTTAAGCGACGCACCGCCGGCACTTCCGGCTGCGCCTTCGTGGCTAGCCGACAGTCTGCCAGCGGTTGCATCTCAAGCACCGCCACCCAACAAGCCCACGACCGGCGTGCAGACCGCTACGATCCCGCCGCTACCTTCGTCGGCCCAGTTACCCAGCACGAGCCTTCCAAGCAATGCTCTTCCCAACAGTGCTCTTCCAAACAACAACGCTCCCAAAGCCGCTCCTACCGTTAACTCCGGTCTGCCCACTTTTCCAATGGGCGGAGCAACGGGCGGCGGAGTGACTAACGGTGCAGCCACGGGTGGCGGGACAATGGCCGTTCAACAACCCTCTGCCACTCCACCGGCTTTACCAACTCTGCCATCCACCACAGCTCCAGGTCTACTGCCAACCGCAGATGGAGCAGCTAGTTACCCGAAACCAGCACAGAATCCTCCCAACGCCTCTCCAAGAGCATTTCCGAACAACGGAGCAAATCCAGTTGGACTTCCCGGAGCGAACGCGAACTCGATGTCGGATACCCAACGCGGCGCCATGACCGCCACGTCCTTTCCAGATCAACCCGCTTCGCCTCCAACCGGACCGGCGCGCATGAATGAATTACCAGCGTCGCTTAGCGGTGCTACAAACAATCTTCCTCAGTACGATGCATCTGCGTCCAGCAGTCTTCCTGCGTACAACAATCCAGTTACCAACAATCCATTGCCCAATGGTGGTCCTCCCAACGCTGGCATGCCTAACACAGCCAGAGCAACCAACTCTGCAACAAGTTCAGCGATGCGCGAGCCTCCAGCGCAAGGCAACTATGGCCAATCCAATCCAAGCGGTTCGTTTGCGAATGCAAGCGGTCGCACACCAGCGGCGCTTACTTCGTTGGTCAGCAATGAACCGGGTAGCCGCTATTTGGATGGCTCGCAGAATCCAATCATGTTGATCCAAAAACGTGGGCCCGAAGAAGTTCGCGTTGGCAAGAAGGCGACTTTTGTAATCACCGTCCGCAACGCCGGCAACTCAACAGCTCACGATGTAACCGTTGTTGACAGCGTGCCGCTTGGGATGCGGTTCAGTGAAGCCAACCCAGAGGTCAGTCCGAACGCCGAAGGTATTTTGACTTGGAAGCTCGGCGAAATGCCAGCTGGAGATGAACGCACGATCAACTTGCAAATGATTCCTGAACGCCAAGGTGAATTGGGTTCCGTAGCCACTGTACACTTCACGGCTCAAGCATCGCTGCGCACCGTTGCGACTCAACCCAAGCTCGAAATTCAAATTGAATCCCAGGAAGAGTCCCTTATTGGTGATTCTCAACTGATTGCGGTGATCGTCAAGAATGTAGGTACGGGCGTCGCGCGAGGCGTACGACTGGAAGCGGATTTGCCAGAACAATTACGTCATGAAAGTGGCGATCAACATCTCGAAGCGATTTTCCCCAACGACCTTGCCCCCAATCAAAGCCAGCGGATCGAGCTGCGATCGACGGCCGCCATGCCTGGCGATGCAACTTGTGTGATTCGCGCACTCACTGAAGACGGTACCGAAGCCCAGCAGCAAGTCCCCGTTACCATTCTTGCGCCGAACCTAATCGCCGCAATCGAAGGACCGCGTTTGCGCTATCTGGATCGGCAAGCGACTTATAAGTTCAAAGTGCAGAACAATGGTACAGCACAAGCAACGAATCTAAAGTTTGTCGTCAGGCTGCCCAGCGGCTTACGCTTTAATTCCTCGGACAACAATCTCGCAGACTACAATCCCGCCGACCACACCGTTTCACTCGGCTTGCAAGAATTGCCAGTAGGACAACCTGCCGTGTTTGAACTGACGGTACTCCCGGTTGAACGCGGCACCCAAGTGTTGACACTGAATGCCACCGCAGACTTGGAGCTGTCCGCCGAAGCTAAGGGGCAGGTAGTTGTGGAAGGACTGGCTGAACTCGCATTCACTATCGGCCAAGACAACGGAACTATCGAAGTCGGTTCTTCTTCAACGTATACAGTCCAAGTCACCAATATCGGAAACAATCCTGATAAAGATGTTCGGTTGGCCGTACAGCTGCCAGCTGGAGCGCAGGTCCTAAAAGTGGACGCGC
>JANRMD010000286.1:0-15884 GCA_033761895.1 Pirellulaceae bacterium
CACTAAGATCAATAGGCGTCCAATTGAAAGCTAAATGCTAACCCCTTGCGACATAGCCACTTCGGAAAAACAATTTGCTTCAAACCAAGCTGGAGAATTGTACAATGGCAAGGGGCGTTAGCCCCGGTTTTTGCTCTGGTAGCCGCCGCTAACCCTTCAAGCATTTCGAGAGTATTGCGGCGCCCCGAAAGCCTTGAAGGCTTCCGCTACCCAGTAATCGGCAACCTGCCAGTCTAGGCGGCTGGCGCATACTGTGTTGACCAAGCAACCAGTTGGTCATTGCCAACTCGGTCACAAAAATCACCGAAAGTCTCTGTGGCACTGGCACGATGCTGCTTGAAGGCGACGAAGAGCGGCACTAAGGTTGGCACGATATCTTCCAACGAAACGCCATCTTTATGGATAAATGCCAAGCGTTTACCGAGCAATTGACCGCCAACAAAGACGGTGTATTTGTTCTTCGTCTTACCAACCAAGCCGATATCCGCGTTGTAGGGACGAGCACATCCGTTGGGGCAACCGGTCATGCGCACAGTGAATTTTTCGCTATCCAATCCAAGCCGAGCAAGCTCGACCTCGAATTGATCCATGACGTTCGGCAGCACACGTTCGCTTTCGGTTACCGCAAGGCTGCAGGTCGGTAGTGCAACACACGCCATCGACCAGCGACGGACGGTGGAAATTTCTTCGCTGAGTGGCAAGCCATGCTTGTGAATTAACGTTTCGAGAGTGGCTTTGTCCTCAGGTTTGATATCGGTGAAGAGAATGCTCTGGTGTGCTGTTAGGCGAATGCCTGGATTCAGTGTTGCACAGATTTCACGCAAAGCGGACTTCCAACGTCGATCTTCACTATCATACAGACGACCATTCTCGACGTTCCAACCGTAAAACAACTTGCCGTCACCCTGCTCAGCCCAACCCATGTGGTCGTCGAAGCCGTAGACGTCGTCCTCAGTGCAGTCTGGTAGTTTCGAACCAAAGTACTTTTCAACTTCCGCGCGGAACCACTCGATACCGCGATCGGCAATCAGGTATTTCATACGCGCGACCTTACGATCTTCGCGATTCCCGTTGTCTCGCTGAACTTTCACAACTGCTTCAGCCACACCACAGGCTTGTTCTGGAGTGACGAACGCCATCCGCTTGGCTAGGGCTGGGAAGGTCTTTTTGGCGCTGGGAGTCGTCCCAAGACCGCCGCCTACAAGCACGTTGTAGCCAATTATCTTGCCGTCGCGCACAACAGCCAGGAATCCCAGATCGTTGGTGTAAATGTCAACGCAGTTATCTTCCGGCAGGGCAACAGCAACTTTGAACTTCCGCGGAAGATACGTGGGACCGTAAATCGGCTCGTGCTCTGGCTCGCCGCCAGCAACCAGCGTTTCTTCGCCGGAATTCTCGTCCTTAAGCCACAATTCGTAGTATGCTTTAGATTGGGGGGCGAGGTGATCCTTGAGATCGTTGCAGAGTTTCTGCATATCGTCGTGTACACTGTCTTTGATCGGCGCTGGGCAGCACATAACGTTGCGATTCACGTCCCCGCAGGCGGCCAGCGTGCTCAGATTCACGTCGTTGATCCGCTTGATCGTTTGCCGCAGGTCGCTCTTGAGAATTCCGTGCAATTGCAAGGCTTGGCGAGTGGTGCATTTGAGCGTCGCGTTGCCGAGTTCGTCGCACAGATCGAGGTGCGCAATCAACTGGGCCGCGGTCAAAACGCCGCCTGGAATTCGAGTCCGGGTCATCATGCTAAACGCCTTAGCCGACTTGCCCTCCCCGCCCTGTTTAACACGTCCATCACGGTCGTCCTGCTGGTAAGTTCCATGAAACTTCAGCAGTTGAGTATTGGGTTTTGCAAACTGGTCGGATTCGCTGTTGGCCAGGTCTTCGGCGATGGATCCTCGAAGAAAGCGGCTTTCTGCCTTGATTTCTTCAACTGCGCTTAGTTTCTTCTCGTCCGACATAACCCAGCGACTCCGGCGATCTTGTGGTGATGAAATTGAGGTATTGTTTGCTCAGGATCGCCTGAAGCACTTCGGCTGGCGGCCGAAGTGGGCTAAATCAAACGATCAAGGTGAGTTGAGCACTTAGAGAATATACGGCTCTTGCGCGACTATGGCTACCTCAAGTCACTAGGCTGCGACATCGTAGCTTGGGACCGTGCGGCGCATCGGGCCGATTTTCAAACTATTCCGATTGTCAGGTATTTTTGTGACCCGGTGCAGTTATTGAGGCAATATTCTTAGGCATTAGCGAGAGCATCCTTGAGAACCGTTCGGATTCGCGATATCTTTCAAGTCCGCCACGTCCTAGTTGTTGTGGTTCGATGTGGGAGGCTGCAAAGGCCGAAAGGATTTTGGATGACCGAAAGCTTGTATCTGGAAGACTTGAAGCCCGGTGCTGTTTGGACAAGTTTCGCGCGTACCGTGACTGAAAGTGACATAGTCGGTTTCGCCGGGATGACCGGGGATTACGACCCACTGCACGTCGACCACGAGCACGCGGCCCAGACACCCTACGGAAAACCGATTGCCCACGGCCTGCTTGGCCTTTCGTTCATGGCCGGCTTGAGTAGCACTTGCCCCCGAGTCCGTACGTTGGCTTTGGTTCGCATCGAAGATTGGCAATTTCATCGGCCTGTGTTCACGGGCGATACTTTGCACGTGGTTACGCAAGTCGAATCGATCACGCCCCGCGGGAGACGTAGCGGTGAGGTGCTCTGGTACCGACGGCTGCTAAACCAGCGCGGTGAGTGCGTCCAATCGGGCCGGATCGTAACACTTGTGTCCAGCCATTCGTTCCTACCGCGGGCTCAAGCACATTCACCGGCCCATGCGCCGCATTTGAAACTTGGCAAAGTCGCCGCTGAAGCCCAATCGACCACGGCGGACACGCAGTCGGAGTAATCGACGCATCTTAAGCCGCTTGACGGTGGCTCGAGCGTTCCAACCTGCGGTGTAGCAACTCTCGAAAAGCGGCGAAGACGCGCTCCATCTGCGGGGCCTTATAGGGAAAAATATCTATCGAATCCATCGAATGCACGACTGCTCCGCTGTCGACTTCGAAAATCAGCAACCGCCCATCCTGCGTCTCGCCACAGTCGAGCGAGTAGTAATCCAAGCCAACGATTCGATCGATCTCTTGCAGCGCCACAAAGTGCTTGGATGCGAAGTTCGTGTCAAAGGTTTCCATGAAATGGGCTTCTTCTGCGCGGTTCTTCTCGTTCTGCAACATATCCGCGTTTAGATAATGCACCATCCACTTTTGGGAAATCGCCATGTGAGAAGCGAAGGGCTGGCCATCGATAACCACAATGCGATACTTACGAAACCAGCCGTCAGGACTACGGTAGTCGACGAATGGCGCCACATAGAACTCAGCGGATTGCTGTGCTCTCATATAACGTTCGAGGTCCCATGCAGTGTCAAGCTTTGCTAAACCGTGTCCTGCATGGGAATCCAAAGGACGAGCAATGCAGGGAAAGCTGTCTTCGACATTTGCTAGGTTGTGGACCTCTTCGCGTGCAAGTCGCTGTGCATCGCTCGCGACATACCCCGCCCCCCGCGCCAAGACTCTACTCACTGAGTCGCGGCTTAATCTCGCAATGCTCGCGGGCGAGTTGATGAATGGACGAGGCCAGTGTTGCATCACATCATGCAACTGTTGAAGCAGCGGTTGGCTCTGATCCGATTCGCAAACGGCCACAAATGCCACATCGTGCTCTGGAATCTGCTTAGGCGGTGGTACGCCCTCTCCTAAGTAAAGCAGCTCAAGCGCGACATCGCCAGCTTCGACGAGGAACTCGATAGGAGTATTCGCCATGACCTCGCCGGGCCCCATGATTGCAAGCAAGCGAATGGAGGGCGAGGGCGGATTCGACTGGAACTGATAATGCTGCTGAATCTTCAGCGCTTCCGCCTGCAACTCGAGCGCTAGTTGCGGCTGGGCATTAAGTTGCAGTACAACCGAAAGGTCCAGCAAAGCTGCCGCATCACTTGGGTCGCTTTGAAGTCGTCGAAGCAGTAGGGCCGTAAGCCGTTCTAGATTGTCCCCATGAAATGCAAGTCGCATGATCTTGGCCAAGCCCAGAAGCTCGCGTGATTCGCAACAATCTATCGTACAGTTCACAATAGTGCATTTTCTGTTTGTGTTTGAAAGTGCTCGAAACTCACTACACCTTGAGAAAGCTGGCGACCAAAGCGAAGAGTGACTTCGATGAGGTTATCAATTTCTCGCTCAGTCGTTCGATGATTAAAGATCGCCGCTCGAATTGCAAATTGACCATTGAGCATGGTAGATGATGGCGCCGCGATACCGGACTCTTGGATCGCAATGACGATTTCAGAATTGATGCGATCTGCGTCCTGACAACGATACCGAAAGGCAACGATGTTCAGCGCAACAGGGGCGAGCAGTTCGAGCTCGGGAGTTTCTGCAATGCGACGCGCCAGATAACTGGCCAGTTCGCAAGTTCGTTCCATCATTCGCCCAAGTCGCTCGCTGCCGTAGACTTGCAACGTAAACCAAACTTTGAGCGCTTTAAAGCTGCGCGAGAGGTCCGGTCCAAAGTCGCATGGCCAAGGCGAGCCCGCAGCCATCCCGCGAGTCTCTCGCCTCAAATAGGCGGCAGGCGCCGCGAAGGTGTCATGGTGGACTTGCGAATCTCGTATCAAAACAAAACCCGCATCGTAGGGCACTTGGCCCCACTTGTGAAAGTCAAGCGCTATCGAGTCAGCTCGCTCAATGCCTTGCAGCTTGGCCGCAATTTGCGGAGAGAGCATACCGAGGGCGCCACACGCACCGTCGATATGAAACCACATTTGTTCGCGCTCCGCGATGGCGGCGATACCCGCCAAATCATCGATGGCTCCTACGTCGACAGTACCGGCTGTACCCACCACACATAAGGGAATCGCGCCCACAGTTCGGTCGGCGGCAATCGCAGTCTGCAAATCATTAAGACTCATCTGCTGGCGATCGTTGACCTCGATCTTACGCAGTTGATCTGAACCGATACCTGCCATTTCCAAAGCCCGAGCGATGCAACCATGAGCGCTGACAGATGTGTAGACGGTTAGTTTTTTTGAAAGCTCCGCTAGTCCCTTGGAACGCACATCGGCCCCAAGCTTGGCTGTACGCGCAACCAAGATGCCAATCAAGTTCGCGACAGAGGAACCAGTTACGAACAGTCCACTGGCGGTCTCTGGAAAACGAAAAAGTTGCCGCATCCATAGCACCACCTGTTGTTCTACAGCGATGGGAATGTGATCGCGACCACCAAGATTTGCATTCAAACCGGCCGCGAGCATTTCGGCCAACATGCCCACAGGCGATCCCCCGCCATGAACCCACCCCATGAATCCGGGATGCGCATTTCCGATTGCGAATGGCAGCACGTGCGCCATGAAGGTGCCGTGAGCGGCCGCTAGGCTGGTTGGCCCCACGGGCAACGGTTCACGGAACACGGATTCTGTGGACTCTGGCGCGGATTGCCAGACGGGCCGCTCGCGAATCTCGGCGACATAGTCGAGCATGTCGTCCAGCATTTTGTGGCTTTGAGCCCGCAGTGAATCCCAATCGGGCGGGTCGAGCGATGTCCCCGAGTTAAACAAATGGCCCTGCGACTTCATTTTTGAGGTTGGATAGTGTTACAGACTGTTTTATCGGCAAAGTCAATGCAAAGATTTAGCAGGCTGCTCGAAACTGCTTTTTTCGGTTATAATTCGTCGAGACCTGACCGCCTGTCCTGGCACAGTATCGAAATTCTCGAGTTATTGACCGACAAAACTTCATGACCAAGCCAGACGAAAAACCAAGTATCAAAGCTAGAGACGTTTTCGATATTGAAAATACAACACTCCCTGTGCCTCGTGAGCAGTTGGAGCATTCACTTCTTTTGGCAAAATCGATTGTACGAGCTGCCGCGGAGAATCGCGGCCAGAATATCGTCGTTCTTGACCTCACAGAACACACCTCCCTGTTCGATTATTTCATCATTGCGTCCGGTTCCAGCCGACGCCAATTGTCCGCGATGGCGACCGAGATAGATCGAGTCATGAAGACCGAGTTCGGCGAACGTCGCTTGAGTGTGTCAGGTTACGAGGAAAGCCGCTGGATTGTGCTTGATTTCGGTAGCGTCGTAGTCCATCTTTTCGACGAAGAGACTCGGCAATTCTACGATCTTGAATCGCTTTGGGGCGATGGCAAACCGGTCGATATCGCCGATATTGTTGAGCAAGCATCCGCGCAGATGGCTCGCTTCGCTGAATAAGTTTTCGAACATCCCAGCGGCATTGTGGAACTAATCCAAGCGCGCGGTGTGGATACTCTTTTGCGTTCATTCGTTTCTACACGTGATGGGAATTGCAATGCAGATTCTTACGCTAATTCGCAGTCGATTTGAGCAAGCGTTGACCGGTTGGGTAGAAAACCCCTCCGAACCAGCTCAGCGAGTTTCACTTTCACGAGAACCACAACTCGGCGACTACCAAGCGAATATTGCCATGCCGTTGGCCAAGCCGCTGGGACTTAAGCCGCTGGATGTGGCGAGCAAGTTGTGCGAGCGTTTGAAGATCGAAGATATTTGCGAGCCACCCGAGATTGCTGGGCCAGGCTTCATCAATCTCAAGCTGCGTGACCAGTTTATCGCTGACCAACTATCCAAAGCGGTGAGGGACGAGAGATTCGGTATCGACCGATGCGATCCCAAAACTTATGTGATTGATTATTCAGCTCCCAACGTCGCCAAACCAATGCACGTGGGTCACATTCGGTCGACGGTGATTGGGGATGCGTTAACGCACATCCTTCGATTCCTCGGACATCGAGTGATTTCAGATAATCACCTAGGTGACTGGGGTACACAGTTCGGAATGGTGATTTATGGATACAAGCACTTCGTAAACGAGTCGGCTCTCGAAGCCGCCCCAGTGGCTGAACTCAGCCGCTTGTATAGGTTAGTGCAACAGATAATCGGTTACCAAGAAGCCAAGACTAAGCTTGCCAAGGCCCAAGAGCAGGTCGTGCTCGCAACCTCTCAAGTTGAGAAACTTCGAGCTTTATCCTCCTCGGATTCAAAAAATGCCAAATCATTGAAATCTGCTGTCAAGGAACTGGATGGATATCAAGATACGCTCAGGTCCATAGAACAGAAGATTGCTGCCGTTGAAGGTGATTCACAATTGGCCAAACTGGCCGCTGAACATACAGACCTCGAGACCCGTGCGCAATTAGAGACTGCTAAGTTGCACGCGGGAGACCAAGAAAATCTATCCTTATGGAAGCTATTCCTTCCGGCTTGCATTGCGGAAATTGAAACCGTCTACCAACGCTTGGGCATTCATTTTGATTACCAACTGGGCGAGAGTTTTTATCATCCTATGTTGGGGGGGCTCGTAGAAAAACTTATTGCCTCCAAGCAAGCCGTTGAGAGCGATGGAGCTATCTGCATCTTTCTTGATGGCTACGATGCGCCAATGCTAATTCGCAAACGAGATGGAGCGTTCCTTTATGCCACAACCGATTTGGCGACCATTGAATATCGAATGGGGCATTTCTCACCTGATGCAATTCTATATGTGGTGGATCACCGCCAAAGTGAGCATTTTGGAAAGCTGTTCGCAGCCGCCCGAGCGATAGGTTTCGATAAGGTTCAACTGCACCATATTAGTTTCGGCACAGTTCTGGGATCCGATGGAAAACCTTTCAAGACACGATCGGGTACCGTGATTGGGCTCGATTATCTTTTGGATGAAGCGATTGATCGAGCCTACCAAGCGGCGTGCAATCCCGATCGGCTCCAAAAGGCTGGGCTGGAAATCACAGAAGAAGAAAAGCGAAATATTGCTGAAGTTGTTGGCTTAGGGGCCATCAAATACGCAGACCTCTCGCATAACCGAACGAGTGATTACGAGTTTAACACGGAAAAAATGGTGCAGCTTGAAGGAAATACCTCAGCGTACATTCAATACAGCTACGCACGAGTAACAGGTATTTTCCGCAATTCGGAGATTCAAATCGACGAGCATAATGTGCATGAATTTCCGTTTAAATTCGCTCATGTTTCAGAACGCAATTTAGCATTGTTGCTACTACAGTTTGAGGATGCACTCCACCAAAGTGTGGAGGAGTATTACCCCAGTGTCTTAGCAACGTACCTGTTTGCTGTTGCTAAACAGTTTTCGTCTTTCTTCGATCAGTGTCCGGTTATTAAAGCTGACTCACAAGAACTAAGGCATAGTCGCTTAGCATTGTGCTTTGCAACAGGACGCGTGTTGAAGTTAGGTCTTAAACTTCTTGGTATCTCGGTAGTACCACGCATGTAAATTCTGTATTTGGAAATGTAATCAATAGCGCGCATTTTTCCCGCCAAAAAAGTCAAACGCTTGAAGTGATTCTTGACAGGATTTCCAATTTCGAACACCGTAGGTGATAGTTCGGGAACATACTTGTATTCAGTTGATACGAAAGAGTTTCTAGGACGACCTGCTTGGAAGCACGATGTTCACAAGGAAGCATGTGTTTTATTAGGTGTGACGAACTGCATCAGTCAGCTCGCCACTCATGTTGTGATGGTACGTGTAACAGTGGGGGTGTGTTGGCGCGAGCTAGTGTTTAGCTGTGTGCCCGATTGCACTGCTGCATGTTGCTCCAAGCAACGATCAATGGTCCCGTAAACAGCGAGCGAATCAATGGCACGTAAGACGAAAAGCAAAATCAACAAGTCCAACGCGATCCGTGAAATCAAGGCTGCAAACCCAGAGCTTGGCCCAACCGAAATTGCAACGATGATTAAGACTCAATTCGGTGTGGATGTAACTCCTGCAACTGTTAGTACAGTTCTGTCGACTGATAAGAAGCGAAACGGTAAAGTTGGTCGACCTGGTCGCCCGAAAGGTTCCAAGAACGGCACCTCTAAAGCAGCTGGAACCAAGGTTGGTCTCAATGGTAACCAAGATACGTTCATCCAAAATCTGCTCAAAGCCAAGCAATTGGTAAACGATATGGGTGGTATTTCGGAAGCACGCAACGCGCTTAATGCACTTGAGTCACTGATGAGCGCCGTCTAAGCTAACGGTTCGAAAGCCCAAAACGACTCCATATTGAAAGGTCGAGCCGAATGAAAATGGCTCGACTTTTTCTATTTGGCGGGTAGGTTGAGGGCGAGTGAACTCAAATTGATTTGAAGCGCTACTAATTGGCTGTCTTGTATAGCGCGGAACGATTCGCCTTAAGTTTGGAATTCATTAGATGGAGCAGTCTTTTGTTGCTTGGGCCAAGATGCGCGCCCGCCGCCTTCCGCAAGTTAAGTTGGGGATCGGTGATGATGCTGCAATCCTCCAAGGCTCTACCGATGATTGGGTGGTCACGACCGATACCTTAATGGACGGCGTCCACTTTATCTCAAGCGAAGTTTCCGCCGAACGCATTGGGCGCAAACTCGTTAGCGTCAACTTGAGCGACTTGGCCGCCATGGCAGCCGAGCCGGTAGCCGTGTTTCTCAATCTGTGCCTGCCGCGTAGCGCCTCGCAACAAGTGGCTGCGGATATCTATGAAGGCGTCTGCCAAGTTGCTGAGCGATACCAAATTGCGCTGGCCGGCGGTGATACAAATTGCTGGGATGGTCCGTTGGTCCTTGGACTTACCGCCATCGGAAGAACTGTCGATGGATTGGCATGGGTCCGCAGCGGGGCTCAACCCGGTGATGCGATCGTAGTCACCGGACCGCTGGGGGGCAGCATCTTGGGAAAACACCTCGACTTCGAGCCACGCATCGAACTTGCCCGTTTAATTCGCGACAAAATAGCAATCCATGCAGCCATGGATATTAGCGATGGCCTGAGCACCGACTTGCTGCGTATGTGCGATGCATCGCATTGTGGCGCAGTGCTCGACCTGGCGGATATTCCTGTTACTGAACAAGCCCAACAACTTGCGACCACAAGCGGCAAGACGGCCGTAGAACATGCGTTGGGGGACGGCGAAGACTTTGAATTACTCTTGGCTGTCGCCGAGTCGGATCTGCAGAAATTGACCGAATTGATCGGACAGTCACAATGTCACAGGGTCGGTACATTTACCAGCCGAACCGGTTTGTGGGCTCGCGAGGGCTCCCGAATTCGGCAACTGCCGGTAACCGGCTACGTTCATCAGTAACCACGTAGTTGTCAGAAACCCGGTTCGCTGCGAAAGATCTTCGCCCATCCGGTTTCTGACGAAACCAGCTACAATAGCATCCGACTGGTTTCTCGCGAAACCAATTTCATTCGGTTTGCACTTGAGATCCTAAAGGACAAAAGGCGTCGGAGGCGTGATGTTGGGCTTGTTAAGATTGGTCGCATGGACGATGACTGCGATCGCCATGCTGCTGCTCTTTACGACCGAATGCGCACACGCCCAAGGGACAAAAAACCAAGGGACAGAACCCCAGGATGCTGATGCTCGTGCTGCAGATGCGGAACGCGTCATCGCGGATCGTTACGAAAAGATCCTTACCAGTCGCCCGCAGTTGGGTTCGGCATTCGACAAGTTCTATGAAATTCATGCACGGCAAGGAACGCTTGACGCGCTTTGCAAACGAATTGAGACAGCCGCCCAGCGCGGCGAAGCAGGCAATTTGTATCAGTTGCTTGGATTACTGCAGCTACAGCGAGGGCTAGGCAATGAAGCCATCCACAGCCTAACTAAAGCGGAGTTGCTTTTGCCAGAAGAACCGCTGGCAAGTCTCTATCTATCGCGCGCACTATCGCTCAATCGACAATACGTTCCCGCCTTCGATGCGATTAACAACGCAGCGACTCGCAAGCCAACTCAAGCGATTGCCATTGAAATCGTTAAGGAATTGCGGCTGCTCAAAGATCGCGGCCTGGATGTGGATGCTGCAGGCAAGTTGCTTTCTGAATTTGAAGGTCAATTCAAGACAAGCCCGCAAGTTTACGAACTGCTGGCGAACACGTACATCGAACTAGGACTTTCGCAAGCTGCCGTACCCGTGTACGAGAACCTTGTTGCATTAACACGCGATCCGTTGCGTCGTATCGAAGTCCGCATGCAACTCGCTCGGCTAAAGAAACGACTGGGTAAACCTCAGCAAGCGCTGGAGGATCTCGAGGAGCTCGCAACTCAGGTCAAGCCGCAGAGTTGGTTGCACAATTCGCTGATTGAGCAGATCGAACAATTCACCGAAGAACTGCATGGCATCGAAGGTGTTATTGCGTACTACGAGCGGACCCTGGTGACACGGCCCGATGACATCACCAGTATGCTGCGACTCGCCAAAACACTAGCTAGCCGATCGCGGACCGATGATTCACAAAAATGGATTTCGAAAGCGATTGAAGCGTCCCCCACACAGCCTGAACCCCTGTTAGCCATGGTTGATTTATGTGAGAAGACGGAACAACTCAAGCGTGCTTCGGAAGTCATGCAGCAGCTCGTGCAACTCGATCCGTCAAACGTAGACTACATCGTTCGCTGGGGCCGCATCGAAGCTCGTTCCAGTGCGACAGGTAACTCCGCGGACGATCAAGTAGTAAATCATGCCAACGCAGCCGCAATCTGGAAACGAATTCTTGTTGGGCATGAAAACGATCGTGCCAAAGCGATCCAAGTTGCAGAATTGCTTCGCAGTATTTCGTTCACCGAAGAAGCACTAAAGCTGTACCGGCAAGCGGTTCAAGCATCAGGTGAAAGTACTGAGTATTGCGAATTGCTGGCAGAATACCTCATCGAGTTAGATCGACGCGACGAGGCCCTTAGGGTGTTAACGAGTTCTGTTGTTGCTGCGGCAAAGGATCGCGAGAGTCTATTTGAATTGAGTAGAGTCCTAGCGCGTTTCAAGTTTCAGAAAGAGGCGATCGAGACACTTGAAAAGGCTTGTGAGGAAAGGCCCGCGTTTGGTGACTTAATTCTATTGGCAGAAATGCAGCTCGAAAGCAACCGCTTCGATGCAGCGATCGACACACTCAATCGCGCAACCCAAGCAGCGGAAAATGCGGCAGATTGGACCAGGGTCTGGGATACGCAGGTCAAAACTTATAGGCGTGTTAACAACCTAGCCGAACGCCTTGCCCAGTCGAAGAAATCGCTGGAATCAAGCGAGCCAAAGTCGTTCGAAGCTCTTCAGCAACTGGCGCTCCTACAATCCGCCAATAACCAGCCTGCTGAAGCCGCCGAAACAGCCTTCAGCGCAACAGCCCTAAGTCCAACACTTGAGCGGCCGGAAGCGATGCAAGCTTGGTTGCTAACAGCCAAACTGCAACACGAAGCAGGCTTGAGTATTGGCGAAATTCAATCGCTCCAAGAGTTGTCTCGACTCGACGCACCGCACGCGACCGATTACCTGCAAAGCATCGCGACGGTGCACTTCCAACTGAATCAAGTTGAGCAAGCATTGGAAACAATGAACAAGATCCTTGCCCTGCCCAACGCGACACTCCAGCATTTTCAGTTGGCAGCTTCATTTTGCCTACAAGCCAAGCGGCCGGAACAAGCGGTAGACATATTGAATCAGGCTACTCAAGCATTTCCGCGTGATAGGTCTTCTTGGTTGTTGTTAGCACGTCAACTAACGGAACTCAAAAAGCAGCCCGCGTCGTTAGACGCCGCATGGCATGTTCTCGATCTTTCTCGCGATCAGGCGCAACAGCGTGAGGCTATCTCGCTGCTTGTCACAATCTACCAATCGGATATGGCAGGCCTACTCGCAGGACTCCAGCAATTTGGAGTTGCGTACGACAAAGAGAGTCTTACCGATCTATGGTCCGCCTGGGCCATGCTCGACAGCGACAGCAAGCAACCGGCCAGCCAGTTAATTGCAAATCTCGCGAAGAGGTCTGATGCGACCGCAGAAGCCTTGCAAGCCGCCGTTGCGTTGGCTGTTCGCGTAGGCGATTTTGCGCAAGCAGGTGAAATTCAACGGCAAATCATTCTCAAGGAAGCACGACCTGATCAGTTGGCAATGGATCGCTTGAAATTGGGTGAACTGTTGTGGCGTTCCGGAGATAAAGAGGCGGCAGCAATCGAATGGCAAAACGTCATGCGCGTGAAATCGAACGCCGCTTTACTGAGCACCTTTGCACAGAACCTGAATGACAATGGCAATTGGAGCATCACTGCTGCCTTGGTTAACTTAGGACTGGAACTCGACGTTCAGGCTTGGGACTTTATCTCTCTGGGAATCTTTGCGAACCTCCAAGACAAGAACCTTAGCAAGGCGGCTGAGCTATCTGACAAATTGTTGGCGTTGGATTTACCAGCGGACACGATGATGAAACAGACCGGCCCGAGCGCGGCAGAGTTTGAAGAGCTTGTAACTGTGCCACTAACGGCGAACGATCGGCTGACATGGCTAGAGCATGCTGGAGCTTGGCAAGCGACGTTGAATGAGGTCAACACAACTAAGTCGGGATATCGAACGAATCTGGGCAACCCGCGTGCCTCCCAGGCTGCAACCGTTCGGTACTTAGCCATCCAGCGTGGCGCATCGGTGCGTTCCAATCCGATGACAAGATTGAACGTAAAGTGCTTCGCGGAAGCTCGTGCCTTGGCAGTACTCGCGAGATTCGGAAAAGTGAATCAACAGCGACTGGGGGCCAACAGTGATTTTTTGATGTATGTTGCCAAAGCAATCGAATCGAAGAATGTCCAGCAGCTTTGGGATTGCGTGTTGATCATGGAACCCGCCAGCCATCGCGACGTGTCCTCCACGACAACTGGCGTTATAGAAAATCGTGGTGGTAATTCCGCTCAACGATATGTAGATGTGCTAGATACCTTGGTCGCGTTGAATGAGCCAACAGCAGTCGAACTGGCGATCAACGAAATTGTTTCACGACGTCAGCTTCAACAGCAGCTAGCCGATCGAGTATTTCAACCCGTGCCAGCGATGGATTCGCAGGAGTCCGCACGCCTGCAAAGCTTGGTTCATAAAGTTGAGGGCGGCAACCTCACGACAGCCTTTAATGGAAAAGTCACTTTAGCGATAGAATTTCTGCGGTCACAAAGAGACGCCGAAGGCCAACAACTCCTCAGCCAAATCTTGACGGAGACGAAAGACCTTTCGGCCTTAGCCACATCCGCTCGACAGTTCCTCGCGAATGATCGAGCGACTCAACAAGTCGTATCGCAGTTGCTGCTGAGAGCCTTTCAGTTGGAACTGGAGTCAAACGGTGAGAGCACGGATTTGGCGTTTGCCATCTCCGCCTACCGAAACAGCGAACGCGCTATCGGTGTAAGTTCGCAAGGATTGATTTTGGACATGATTCAGCTTCAGGCAAAGCACGTCGCAGGGCTCTCGCTTGAACTCGTATTCTCGGACTCACGGTCCAATGAATCGAGAAGAGCCTATCGGAGTTTTCGCAAGCCTGCTGTTGTCATGCCCGATCGATCTTCGTTGCTCTCGACAAGTTTAAGAGCAGCTTTGCTAGATTCTTCCACCGATGAATTATCCAAGTTTATTGAAGTGGTTACTGTTGGCGAAGCTTACGATCTTTTTGAATTCACCGTCAGGCACTTTGCCGCGGGCGTTGCTGAAGCGATCCGAAACGAACCCGAGCAGGCACTGACGAAGCTAAGTCAAGCAAAACAGCGAGCGATGGCTATGGACGTCTATTCACTCTATGAGGTTTGGTTGCTCGTAGCGAATCAGCGCTTGGAAGAAGCGAATGCAGTGCTTGCAACTATCAAGCCCTCCAACGAATCGATTCAGCGCGAGTGTGAACTGTGGAGGATGGACCTTGGCATGAAGCTGGGCAATAAAGCCGAAGCTCAGCGAGCCGCGCGAGCCCTCTCCAAGCTGCCGCTGTCGGTTCACGAAAACGCCGACGTTGCCGCAGTCTTAGCCAACTAAAGTCCAACTTCAAACTTCTAAACCTTCGGGTGAGCGATGGGGTCGGCGGAAGGTCCAGCGTAAATCGTTCGCCCCCCATCCACCGGCAGGCAGACACCAGTGATAAAGGGACTTGTGGCTAGGAAGAATGCGGCCTCTGCTACGTCATCCGGAGTCCCTTCGCGCTGGAGCAAGGACTCTTGGATGATCTTTTGACGGCGTTCTTGGTTGACCTCGTCGGCAAGCAACACTGGCCCGGGCAACACTGCGTTCACTCGAATGTTGGGATTACGAGTCGCCAATTCAACGGCCATGGATTGAGTGATGCTTACGACGCTCGCCTTGCTCGGGAAATAAGGTGCAAAATCGCGATAAGGCCGAATCGTGGACCAGTCACCGATGTTCACAATCGCGCCACCGTGAGTTTGGTGCGTCATCAGTAACCCGAATTGCTGATTCATTAGGGCTGTACCGAGTGCATTGACGTCGAAGAAGTGCCTGAAGTCTGCCGCTGTGGCTTTCTCTAAAGCAATAGGTTCCCAAATAGCTGCTGAGTTGACCAGCACATCCAACCGCCCGTAGCGAGCAACGATCTCATCGCGCCACTTGCTGACTTGTTCCTCATCGCTCACGTCACCTGTGATCAAAGATGCGCCCGCACTGTCCTGTTTCCAAGCGGCGATAAGCTTTTCGGCAGTTTCCACCGACTTATGCGCGTGAAGGACGATACGAAAGCCAGCGTCGCGGAAACGCTCTGCGACACGACGTCCGACGCGAGCCACCCCACTGCCAGTGACCAAGGCCACGGGTGTATCGGTTCCAAAGAGACTCTGATTGGTACTGGTATTGGACAAGTTGGACATAAGCTATAGATTCGAACGAGTTCTGAGATAAAAATAGTGGCTGCTCGGCGGAGCTCAATCCTTGGTTTTTCATAACCCTAAGCGTTAGCGAGGGACTTGCCTGCATCGTCAGGTCGACGCCGTAACACAATCCCTCCCTAACGCTTCGGGTTGCGAAAGCCCGAAACACGCAAGATCAAAACAGTTTTATTGTCGCACGA
>JANRMD010000287.1:0-18980 GCA_033761895.1 Pirellulaceae bacterium
TCTCAATTTTGATTTTGTTTTCGGCTCCAGCGTCTACATCTTCAACCGCCTCAGCATTGACGACGGGATACTTAAGCACCTCAAGCTGTGTTAAAGGCTGCTTGGCTTCGGGTGTTTTCAGTTTTTGAAAGACGGAGTTGCCCTCTTTACTTTCGCTGCGTTCTCGAGTCCGCTCGCGTAGCTTTTCATAGGGTTTGAAAGATTGCTCTTCGGTTTTGTCACTGAAAGATTCGGAAGGTTGTTTGGCTTTGGTTTTGGTTTTGAGCGGCTCTTGAGCTACAGGTTCATTTTCGAAGGAAGAGGATTCCTCATCGTCGCTCATCTTGAAGTTCGCAGCGGGCTCTTTCTTCGCGAGTAGGTCATCATCCCCCTCCTGCTGAATCTTCTTCACCGCTTCGATCTGGCGGCGAAACAATTCCTGTGTTCCCTCAGGGAGATCATCGCCAACCGATTCTTCGTCGACTTCATCGGAGATTGTCTGCGACTGAGCGTTCGGATTTGGGGCCGTGTTTCGCAACGTACCATCGTTTGCAGGGCGTAAACGAGATGAAGCAAATGGGCGAGGTGTTCTTGGCTCACCTTTTTCAGTGACAACCAATGCATCCAAGCCGTCCGTTTTCTGGAACCAAGGTCCACGGCAACCGATAACTATGGCAGGCACCAAAAGCGACAACACGAACATTCGGATTGCCTGCCGAATTGTCGACGAACCGTGAATCGAGGCGTACTTGCCCATGTTGATTTGCCTTCCTTAGCAATTTTGCGCTGCGCACCAGGCGCATGCTGACTCGGTTGGATATAGGCAAAATCATGCGGCAATGCAAGCGAAGTTGGGCAATGTGGATAACCCTACACCAACCCAAGCTCAGCAATCGGTGTTCCTTGATCGACTACGTTCCTGGGACGCCCTTGATGATCGACGTATTGAGTCGTTAACGGGACATCAAAGTAGCGATAAAGCGTGGCTGCAAAATCGCCCGGCGTTACCGCTCGCTCCTTGATCGTTCCGCCGTCTTTTTCCGTCGCCCCAATTACTTGACCGTGCCGCAAACCGCCACCCGCCATGCACATCGACATGACGTTAGGCCAGTGATCGCGGCCGTCACTGCTCCCTTGCGTCCCCATCATGGGTGTCCGGCCAAATTCGCCCATGGCAATGATCAGGACGTCGTCTAGTCGCCCGCGCTCTTCCAAATCACTTACCAGCGTCGTTAACAAGTGATCGAAAAGTGGCAACAAGGGCTTCAGCCCACGACTGATTCCGCCATACGGTGGAACGTTATCACCGTGATTGTCCCAAGTGCCACTCGCCGTGTGATAGCTGAGATCGAGCGTCACAAAGGCGACTCCGGCTTCCACCAACCGCCGCGCCAGCAAGGCTTGCTGGCACCATAGATGATCACCATAACGTTCGCGAGTTTGACTTGGCTCGAGCGATAAATCGAAGGCCTCGCGGGCTTGCTTGCCAAGCACCAAATCAACCGCTTGCTGCTGAAACGAATCGGTCGCTTCCATCGCACCGCTCGAATCGATATCGCGCCGAATCCTATCAAGATCCTTTAGCAGTGCTCGCCGGTCCCCCAGCCGCTCGAAATCAAGCCCCTTTGGAAATTGGAACAGTTCCGCGCTGGAGGTACGGCCAGTGTTGTTGCCAACTAAATCGTAAACCGGCAATTTCGTCGCAATGTTGCCTTGAAATGGATCGTACTCTTGGCCTGCGTAACCGCCAAACGCAATATGACTAGGCGAACGATAGAAGCCTACGTAAGGCGGCATCACTGCATGATTGGTACTGCGATGCTTGGCAACGATCGACGCAATGGATGGGTACTTTTTCGCTTCGCGATTGATGCGCGGTTCAGCGTCGAGATTGCCTGTCTGAAACACCATGTTGGGTTCATGGTTGCTAAACTTGGCGTCTACGGAACGAATGAGTGTAAACCGGTCCAACATCGCAGCCTGTTTCGGCAAGTGTTCGCAGATGAACACGCCCGGCAGCTTCGTCTTGATCACACCAAATGGACCGCGATTGTTCAATGGTCGATCGGGCTTGGGATCCCATGTATCGATCTGACTGGGCCCACCCGTCATCCATAGCAGAATAACGCTCTTCGATCTCTTGGAGTCAAGTCCCAGAGTTGCTGCCTCAGCCCGAGATTGAAGCAGTGCCGGTAGTGTCATCCCTGCCATCCCAGCCACACTGGCCTTGACCATGTTGCGGCGGCTTGAAACGACCAACCCTTCACGGCAAAGCGCATTCAAATGCTGAAACGAATGACGGTGAGAATGGTACGGACGCGGCAAGCTCGTGAATGGTTGCATGGTCAGCCTTCGAACTTATGGAGCAAAGCGTAAGCCTCGCAGCTCACAAACACATATCAAACGCATTCGCTCGAACCGCCTAAGCGAAGGGGCAAACTTTGGAAGCCTAAGTGTAGAGAATTACGTTCGCAATATCGAACGTTTTTTGTGGCAGTGCAAGCCTGACTGCGAGAATGCGTGCTTTTACAGCTTGACTTTTGGGATTTATCGTTTTTCGACCCCCAAAAGTCTAGTTTTCGAGTGGGACAATGTGGGTTGAATCCTGCCAGTTGCGATCGGTTGTGTTTGCGTCAGCGGCGGGCTCAGCGGACGGGGACGTCCGCGCTCCAGAAAACCGGACCAGCTGGATGGGGATGTCCGCGCTCCAGCACGCTGGACCCGCGGACTGGGTCGTCGGCAGGCACTGACTTCGATCCAGTTTGCAAGTCGAATCTAGCGATCGAAGATCTTCTTCAGCGCATAGATCGTGGTCGCGCGACCAGCCCGGGCGATCGACGTGGTGAGTGGAATCTTCTTCGGGCAAACCGCGACGCAGTTTTGCGCGTTGCCGCACTCTTGAATACCACCTTGGCTCATGAGCGCTTCCAACCGTTCATCACCCAAGTTTCCACCAATAGGATGCGAATTAAACAGCATCGCTTGGCTAATCGGAGCAGCACCCAGGAATGAGGTATCGTAGGCCTGGGCTTTGCGAGTCTCAAATTGCTCGTCGGTCTCTCCAGGACGGCGATGAACTTCCACTTTGGTGTACTGTGGACACGCTTCCATACAGCAACCGCAACTCATACATTCGCTCAGCGGGTAATTCTGCTCTTGCTGTTGACGTGGGATTCGCGGACCTGCCCCCATGTCGAAGTAACCATCTACCGGGACCCAAGCCTTAACTCGCTTCAGGCCTTGGAAAATGCGAGAGCGGTCGACAATCAAATCGCGAATCACCGGATACTTGGTCATCGGTTGCAATTCAATCTCATCGCTGTTGTCTTCCAGCAATCGGTCGACGAGCGCCGAACAGCTTTGACGCACCTTGCCGTTCACAACCATGGTGCACGAACCGCAAACTTCTTCCAAGCAACCACAATCCCAGGCGACTGGCGAAACTTTCTTGCCATCCGCAGTGGATGCTTGAGCAGCGATGCGTTGCAGCACGCTGATCACGTTCATATTCTCTTCGTACGTGACTTGGTGACGTTCCCAATACGAAGGTTGCCCTGGCCCATCCTGACGCAAGATACGAACGTTGATCTTCGCTGGCTTGCGAGTCGATGAAGGGGTATCGTGGTGCCCGTTGTTGTGTCCCGAAGTCGTCATAGTCTTATCCTGAAGGAATCTTCTGATTCTTGACAGTCAATATTCGCCATCAAACGTGCTGCATCCGAAGGGCGAGCCCATTATCGGAGGAGCTCTAAGCCTTCACCACATATTCTTTGGTAGAAGTAGGTTGAGGTTTCTTCCCGACCCGTTCCTTCCACACCTGCTCGATTACATCCGCACCAACCAGACCATACAGGCGTGGTCGTGGCGGGATACTCGAAGTGTCGACATCCTCGTACGTAATTTCTGGGTGATCGCCTTTCAATGTGGCGATCGAGGACTTGAGGAATCGCTTGTTGTTCTCTTCGAACCGATCGCACCAAGCTTCGGCCTCTTTGCGGCGTAACGCTGGGTCTTCTTCCTTGAGGCTGGGCATTGAGAAGTCAGGTTTGAAGTGTGCACCACGAGACTCATCTCGCATCCGCGCACCTTTCAAAATGGACTTTGCCACCGGGAACATGTCTTGCAGCGCCTTGGTAAAGATCAGGTTCTGATTCGTCCAACTGCCAGTGTCACTCAGCGAACTCGCCAACGCACGTTTGTGCAGTTCGTCAACTTTCTCGTAAGCCTCATCCAACTGGGCGTTGTTCCGAACCACAGTTGCAGCTCGGGTCATGATGTCACCAAGTTGTTCGTGAATGACGTAGGGGTTCTCACCACCACTGCTGCTAATCAGGTCGCGTTGACGAGTCTCCTGCTTTGCGATAGCGCCTTGGAACAAGCTAGGCGAGAGATCCGCCGCTGACTTGCCGAGGCTCTGCATGTAGTTTTGAATGCCTGGAGCCGTGAACAAACCACTGAAGATGCAACTTAGTAACGAGTTGGCACCCAAGCGGTTGGCACCATGGTATTGGTAATCGCACTCACCCATCGCATACAGACCTTTGATGTTGGTCATCTGGTTGTCTGGATGAGCAGGCGTTAGGCCACCATCGGCGTTCTTCGAATAACCAGCCCACAGGCCGCCCATCGAATAGTGCACCGCTGGGAAAATCTTCATCGGTACTTCGCGTGGGTCCACTCCTTGGAATTTCTCGTAAATCTCCAGGATACCGCCCAACTTGCGATCCAATTCTGCCCGAGCGATGTGGGTCAAATCGAGATACACGCACATGCGTCCCGCTTCGACACTGAGGCCTTCATTCACACAAATGTTGAAGATCTCACGGGTCGCGATGTCACGCGGTACCAAGTTGCCGTATTTCGGATAGCGTTGCTCAAGGAAGTAATAGCGATCGCTTTCTGGAATCTCCTTGGGAGGACGTGGGTCTTGCGCCTTGCGAGGCACCCACACGCGACCACCTTCACCACGCGCCGATTCGCTCATCAAACGCAGCTTATCCGCGCCTGGGATGGCCGTCGGGTGAACTTGAATGAACTCGGCATTGCCGTATTTCACGCCGGCTTGGAAACAGCGGCTCGCAGCGCTTCCCGTACAGAACACCGACATCGTCGAGCGGCCGTAGATCAGTCCGCATCCACCGGTAGCCACAACAGTTGCATCGGCAGGGAACGATCGGATCTGCATCGAGACCATGTCTTGCGCTGTCACGCCGACACAGCGACCGGTCTCATCCAGCACCGGTCCGAGGAAATCCCAGAATTCGAATTTACGGACCATTCCTTCAGCTTCCCAGCGTCGCACCTGTTCGTCGAGAGCGTACAACAACTGCTGCCCAGTGGTCGCTCCAGCAAATGCGGTTCGCTTGTAGAGCGTTCCACCGAATCGCCGTCGATCGATGAGGCCTTCGGGAGTCCGATTGAATGTGACGCCTAAGCGGTCCATCAAATCGATGACCTTGGGGGCCCAATATGCCATCTCCTTGACCGGTGGTTGGTGCTGGAGGAAGTCGCCACCATAGACGGTATCGTCAAAGTGATTCCACTCCGAATCGCCCAACTGCCGTGCTTGTTCGTTGCAGCTATTGATGCCACCCTGAGCGCACACGCTGTGCGAGCGCTTCACTGGGGTCAAACTAATGAGATCGACGGGAACGCCTAGTTCCGCCAACTTCATGGTTACAGCCAGCCCCGCTAAGCCGCCGCCGACTACTACGACACGCTGTCCTGCCATCGATGTTTAATCCCGTTTACTATTCAAAAACAGTGCAATTAATTCGTCTCAACGCCATCTCGTTTGTTCGTCCGTGCTTCGATGTAACCGCAGCACACACGAACGGGCAACTACTTTGCCGCGTCATCTTTTGAGTTCAATTCGCCGTCAGATGCTTCGGTAGATTCGCTCGAATGCGATCGCTTGTGCTCGTTCGGCTTGATTTCGCCAGTCGAAACGCGGGCGTTGTACATGTTGTCTTCGATCCGTTTCGCTTCAGCCACATCGATCTGCGTGGCCGAAAAAAGAGCCGTCAAACCAACCATCGCCAACCCGATTCCACCAGCGGTACACGCGTAGGTTGCCCATTGCTGCGCCTTGGGACTGATCCAAATGCCCCAGGTAATTCCCGCTGTCCACACGCCGTTCGCAAAGTGATAGACGCAAGCCAAAACACCTAAGAGGTAGAAAATTGGCCACAAATAGCCGCTGAGCGCGGTTGCCAAGGTACTGGCCGCGTTGTAAGGCCGGAAGGAAGCCATACCCCATGGTTCAACGATTTTCAGCCAATAATCGGTGTGAAACCAACCGTGCAGGTGGAAAACGTGGAAGAAAATGAACACGATCGCAATCACACCTGTCCAACGCTGCATCGCATAGCGAAAGTTGCTTGTGTAGCGATAGCGATCGACGTTGCTCTTACCACTTTTGATGATCCACACGCCAAAAGCCGCGTGGAAGATGATCGGCAAGAAGATAAATGCCCATTCAACCGCAGGCAGAAACGCCCCCAGCGAATGGATCTGGTTAACGTTATTCTGAAACGCTCCAGCACCATTAACTAAGGAGGAATTGACCAGTAAGTGCACCGTCATGTACGCACCGACCGGCACCAACCCGCTCAAAGAGTGTAGGCGTCGGATTAGAAATTCGTGCCGGCCGAAAAAGCTACCAGTTGTGTGGCTCATAGCGATTCAAAAATCGTCCAAAAATTGTGGGAGAGCGTTGCTCGCTTACGCGGCGTTTTAGTCTTAATGCCCCTCGCTTACGTAGGGGATTAGTCTAACTTGCCCCTCGCTTACGCAGCGGGTTGCTATTAAATCATCCGTCGCTCACGCGGTGAGTTAACGTTAAATCAGCTCTTCGCTTTAGCAGTGGGTTAGAATTAGGTCAATATTCACGCCAGCTTCGCGACTCTAATACCGCAACACTATAGCGAAGTTTCCAATCCCTTGGCAGGCCGTAGCGATGGCAACTTGTCGCAGCACCCGCCCGCAACTCGCCAATTTCTTCTCGTCTTCGCGGCGTAACCCAACCGGCGGGGTGACGAAACTACCCGTTACCCTACGAAGTGTGGAGACACGGCGACTGGCGCAAACCCGTCACTGCTTCCGGTACAGTTCGACTTGATACGGACCACGATACATGAGCATCAAGGCATTCGAACGCGCATACCGATTAAAAACCGCCTTAAGAAAATGCTCTTCGCCAGGCCAGGGGTAAGCGAAAACGATGGCAAAGTCCGAAAGCGACATGTCGTATTTCGCGTAGGCCGGAGGAATATCATGGGTTAGAGACACGAGCGGATCGGTGTTTTCTGCTAACCGCCTAGCCCCGTTCGGCAGGAAGTTTCCCTGCCAGATTTCCGCTGGAACATTCTCCTTGCGCAACAGCTCGCGAGCCTCGGTGCAGAGAAACTCCTCGGCCTCAATGCCAATCGCATCCAAGTCGAGCAAACCCGCGACGCCAGCCACCACCGCAAAACCGCAACCCCATTCGCAAAACAGCTTGCCGTCAATCAAGTTCTGCTCAACGCACGCCACCAGCGCCGCAGAAACGTAGTCGAAATCACACTCGACATATTGCGGAAGCGGCTTTTCCTTAAAGTGATCCCAGTAGAGTTCGATGCGCTCGCGAGCCGCCTTCAACCAGCTCAAGATGGCTGGTGGAAGTGGCTTGTCGTCGAATTCGAAATCTAGTTCTTGAATTGCCATGAAACATCCGTCGTTTGTTACTGAATCACAGGTTGCTGTGTCGCAGGTTGCTGTATCAGTGGATACTGAATGAGAAGGGGCCGATTTTAGTGGCTTGAGGCAAAGTCGAGAGAATTACCGAAAAAGTTCGGCTCCGACGCAAAAGCCGACAAATCCCCACTTTCGTGAATCGAGCCAAACGAACCCGGCCTCATTCCAGCAATTGCCTGATAGTTCGATCTCTGCGATTACCGATAGCCCACAAATAGCTCGAAGTACGCACTCAGTGTACCGCGTGCTAGCAAAGTTAGGTTTCCTGTAAATCAATTTGCATTCGCCGAAGCCCCATTTGGATTACTTGGGATTGATTTCAGGACAGGCCACGGTGGGCTGACAAGGACGTCATGTGCTCTACCGGCGCCGAAGTGAACTGCGACCACACATTGAAGCGGCGCAGGCACGACAATGGCCGAAACAGCATGGAGCCCAGAAGACATGAAGTTAGGAACGCAACCTGTTAATTCCCACGGACCGACCACCTTTGCTAGTGGTACGCCGACGGTATTGCCAACCAACCCCAATAGTCCCTTTGCCAAACTGGTCGCCAAAAACGAAGTTGGCCAGATTGTCCAGCAATGGTTGCTGCTCCAAAACAAATGCACCTTGGGAAGTGCTTCAAGCTGCGCACTGCGATGCCAGTTAACGGGCATCGCACCCTACCATGCTCTGCTAGTGATGGGCGCTCGGCAAGTCTTCATTCGCGCCCTCGCGCCCAAATTGGCTCGTAACGGTGTCATGGTCAACGAGTTGCTCTTGACCGAAGACGAAAGCACATTCGAGATTGCCGGACACCAGTTCGAGTTGATTCGCAATCTCAAGCCAAGTGAACCTGCAGCTGCGGACAACCCGGCTCAAAACAAGATGAAGTTCACACTGGCACGTCCGATGGAAATCGGCCAGGTTCGCCAACCCACATTTATTCCGACGCAGCCCGCTCCGCAAGTCACAGCCAACGCGTCCACTGCTAAACCTATTGCTGCCAAACCAACTGCATCTCAAGCAGCCGCACAGAACCCAGCCGTCGAACAACTTCAACCTCTTCAAGCTAAGGCAGATTCGAGCGAACTGCAGCCGCAGTGGATTACCGATTTGATTCAGTCGGCGATGCTGCCACTGGAACGTCAGTTGAGCGAAATCATCGAGCCGCTAGCAGCCGTGCAAAACGAACTCGATAAGCGCGCCAAACTCGAACGCAAACGTCGAAACCGACTGGCTAAACGCGACGCATCGGAGCAGACGCAAGCCGCCATTCGAACAGAGAACCAAACCGCAGCGCGTGCCGCTGAACAATTCGCGCGGGAGCAAGCAGAACGAGAACGGCTCGCCAGAGAGCAGTTCGAGCGCGAGCAATTTGAGCGGGAGCAATTTGAAAGAGAGCAGAACGCCGTAAACGCGGCCTTTACAACTCAGATCGATGTGCAGCCTCAGCTTAGCAACATTCCAGAACCGTTAATTGTTCCCATCATTTCGCCAGAGGTCGAAGCACAACTTACTCGACAAAGTGAAACGCTGGACAACCTCAATGCTCGATTGACGGAAGTGAAGAGCAACCTCGGGTCGCTCGAACGCATCGTATCGGAAAACTTCACCACCGTGATCGATGCGGCGTCAGCACCGACGCCGACTCCAGAACCCGTTAGCCAAGCGCTCGAACGCATCACATCCGTTGCCGATCAGCTCAAGATCTCCGTCGCTGACCAGCTCAAGGGCCTAACCACGCAACTTGATGATGTACGCAGCAACCTCGGGTCGCTTCAACAAACCGTAAGTGAGAATTTAGCTTCGACCAACGAACTACGTTCTGCACCCGCGCCCGCCAGCCAAGAAGCCCTTCAACGACTGACTGAAGTTGCCAACCAGCTAAGCCAGTTGTTGCAAGACATGAATGCTCGCCAGATCTCGGCTGAGCAATCTGAGTTCGCGTGGCGTGAGCAATTACGAGCCCAAGAGGATTCCGAACTCGCTTGGCGAGAGCAGATCCAATCGCACAAAGATTCCGACCTAGCTTGGCGCGAGCAACTGAAAACTCAGTTCAGCGAACTTCGCGATTCCATTGCCGCGACCGAGTCGTCCATTCTAAATGCGACCGAGTCGTCCATCGAAAAAGCAACTCTGTCGGCTCAAACGGCAATCTTGACTGCAACCGAAGCGGCGATTCAAAAGGCCAGCGAACTCCGCGCACCAGCACCGAAAGGTACCTGCCCGACCTCGGCTGCTCTGCTCGCCAACGGCCATCTGCACCCGACCGTCGAATCACGACCTGCTAAACGGACTCCGATCCAAATCGCACCAACCCCAGTTGCAAGTGCACCAGTCCCGATTGCCAACGTAGCGGCACCAGTTGCAGCAGCACTGCCCGCAACGTTCAGCCCGACGCTCGCTAGTGCAGCATCAATTAGTGCAGCACCAACCAGTGCAGCACAGTTCATCGAACAGCAAATCACCGCACCGCCAAGCAGCCCAGCCAGCAACTTTGTGTCGACAGGCTTCGAGACTAGCGAACCGGCTCAGCATGAGACGGTGCCACCTAATTTCGCTGCCAAGGGAACGTTCGCTGAGGCGATTGAAGAAACTCAAGCCTCCGCTTCAATCGCGGCCATCGAGCCTGAACAGGCCACAGAGTCAGAATTGCCTGCGAACCAATTCAGCCAATACGATTGGAATCCTGAACCGACCGAAGGTTCTGGCTATGCATTTGTGGCAGAACAAAGCATTGCATCGGAGTCAACATTCTTCGAAAGTGCCTGGGCGGCACCTGCGGCCTCCAGTGCCGAGCCTACAGTTGACTATTCGAGCTCTTCGGCGAACTTTATCGAAGAGACTATTGAAGAAGTACCCATGGTTGAAGAGGCGTCTTCGAGTGCACTTCCGTCCTGGTGGACTGAAGACGACAAGACTCAGTTCAAGGATGACTCATCCGCTTCAGCCGCTCTCTCTTCGGCTTGGAACATCTCGCAAATAGCTGATATCGCGTCCGCTAATCCAGCCTCTGCGTCGAGCGGCGGGCTGAATAGCTACTCCGAAGGCTTTGCGCGGGCAGCGGAGACAACCGACTACCAAGCGGCCTCTGCATGGGACGTCGAAGTGAAGTACGCTAACGAGGCAGTCCCACAGCAGGCACCTACTAATCTGCCGCAGTCAGCGATCACAGACGAAGCTGCAGCGTTTGGAGCGCCCCGTTCTGACCTCGAAGACCAAAGCTCACCGAGTAGCGATGAGTCCTTTGAGCTGTCTTCGTTGCTGGAACGTTTCGGAATCGCCCGTGAGCCTGCAGCCACTGAAAACAGAGATTCACGCACTGATCGCAGGTACCCCGCGCGACGCGAGAGCGAAGAGATCGGGGAAGAGTTGCCCTTCGGCGCCGCACCAATCTCCGCCTCTCAGCCGCAGCCAAGCGGGGCGGTAACGATCGACCAAACCGAAGTCGTCCGTGCACAGCCAGCGTCGATTGAGCCAGCGTCGATTGAGCCCGCGACAGTTGAGCCCGCTTCTTTCGCGGAAGAAACAATCGAACAAGAAGTTGAACCAGAGCCAACGCCAGCAGTTTCATCGCAGACTTCTTTCGAACCTTCGGCCAGCAGTTCTGCCGAATCGGGCGAAGAGGAGAGCATTGAAGATTACATGAAGAGGCTGATGGCTCGCATGCGAGGTGGCAGCCTTGAGGACGAACCAAAACCAGCCCCAGCACCCGCGGTAAGTGTTGCGCCAGCACCGACTCAGCCTGCCGACTCCATGAGTTCGTCAAAGTTACCATTACCCGGGGCTGCGACAGAACGCGCGTCCGTCAGCACGACCGGCCCCTTCAACCCTGAAGAGTATGTTCCGAAGGCCCTCGCACCCGAGAAAACTCGGAATATGGCAGCGATGCGTGAGCTTGCCAATACTTCCGCCCGTTCTGCAATCCAGGTTAGTGCGCGACGACGCTACGGTACGGCAATCGCACTCAAGCTGGCCATCGCCCTGATCGGACTTGGTGTGGGCATCACATTGGTGATGATCAACGGCTTGAATGTCAACATCGGCCTGATTGCGACCGTCGCATCGTTCTTGGTCGCCTTGATTTGGGGCTTCGATGCCTTCAGTACCTTGAAGCCGTTGCTGTACGCAGCCGTAGAGACGCTTGAAAACGCACCCGCGACTGCTGAGGCCAAAGAGGAATCACAAGTCTACTAGGACACGTATTTCCTAACCGTCTGAACCACCTGGGAGCCTGCATGAACTTGAATGCAGGCTCCTTTTCTTGTTCATATCGCCCCCATTTGATGTTATTATGTGAGGCGTCACGGACTGTTTGAAACGCTGCGACCTGTGCGTTATTGCTTCCAGCAGCAACCTACCTCTCAACTCCATTAGGTCAAACTATGATTTTCAGGTTAGCCAAGTCAGCCTGTCTCGCGTGTGGACTGATCATCTTCTGCTTCAGTTATGCCAACGGCCAATCAGCCGTATTTCAGTTGAAAGAACACGCTGGTGGAATTCAAGTACTGCAAGGCGATAAGATCGTCGCTGACTACCTAACCAAGAGCGGTAGCAAGCCGATCATTTGGCCCATTCTAGGACCAACGGGCGCCAAGATGACACGCGACTATCCCATGGTCGCTGATTCGAAAAATGAAGATCATGATCATCCCCATCATCGCTCGCTGTGGTTCACACACGGGGAAGTGAATGGGGTGGATTTTTGGTTAGAAGGTGAAGGCAAAGGAGGCATCACGGAGCACCTTGAGTTCACCGAGAAATCGGCTGGCAAGCAGGCCGTAATCGGCTCCAGGAATCTCTGGAAATCGCCCACCGGCGAAAAGGTACTTAGTGATAGCCGACGATTCACTTTCGGCGCTGACGCTTCCGCAAACTTGATTGATTGCGAGATCGAACTGCGAGCCAGTGAAGGCGATGTTCACTTTGGTGATACCAAGGAAGGCACATTCGGAATCCGTGTGGCCGAATCGATGAAGGTCAAGTCTAAGACTGGCGGTAAGATCATCAACAGTGCCGGTCAAACCGACTTAGCCGCTTGGGGCCAACCCGCAGAATGGGTCGACTACCACGGCCCCGTAGGCAACGAGACTTTAGGAGCAGCCATCCTCTGCCATCCCACGACATTCCACCACCCCAACCGCTGGCACGTTCGCGACTATGGCCTCTTCGCCGCCAACCCCTTCGGTGAATATCACTTTACCGGCGCGAAAGAAAAAACCGATGGAGTGCGTTTGAAAAAGGGCGACAAACTGGTGTTCCGCTATCGAGTAGTACTCCACACCGGTGATGAAAAAACCGCCAAGATCGCCGAACGCTACAGTGAGTTCGCCGGTAAAGAGTTTGGGGCGTTGAAGTAATCGTCTCACCACCGACACAAGGTCGGTGGGGTACCTGCGCCGGGGCTGGCGTGGAGTGTGCTAGCTGGTCAGTCAGTTCACCACCGACACAAGGTCGGTGGTGTTTTTCTTAGGTAACGCAGTCCACGACGAGTCAAAGGCTTGACTATCGAAAACACTGAGTTTACGAACACCAACACGACGATCACGAACGCAAGCATGGCCACAGCGTCACGGTCACGGTCACGGTCGGTCACAAGCACGGTCACGAGCGCCAACACGGCGGTTGCGAACGCAAGCATGGGAACGCCAGCACGACGGTTACGACACCAGCGTGACGGGTTACGACACCAGCGTGACGGTTACGAAAGACACCACCGACCTTGTGTCGGTGGTGAAATGACTGACCAGCTAACAACCGCAACCGCCAACACGCATCATCGATTGCGTCGATTGTACCCCACCGACCTTGCGTCGGTGGTGAAATGATCAATTCCGCACCGCATCCATATCATAAGGCCCAATCGTACCAACATAGTAACTATCGCTCCAAAGACGCATCCGGTGTCTTTGGGCAACAGCGTTCATCAACGCCAGCGCAAGCTCACCTGGCGCAAGCTTGTAATGAAATCGGACTGTTGCGTGTATATGGTCTGCTAAGATCCCGATTCGCGAGACTTGGCAATTCTGCTCCGCTGCCGTCTTGAGGATCGTCTGCTGAGTGGCTTGCAGAAGCCCTGTTTCTACCGTAGTCCAGCGTTGCGAATGGACAAGCACGACATGCAAACCGAGAATGTACTGCGCGTGGCTGCTATAGATCGGCTCTACAATCTTGACCTCCGGATCCGACCAAGAAAGTTCAGCAAGATCCTGTTGGCTTTTCTCGGAAACTAGTTTGTGATGTTGCAGTTGCTGTTCGACATACTTTTCGACAGCTTCTGTTTTTCCACCTCCAAGCGTGGTTAAGCGGAAGTTCCGCCGCCAAGTAATGTTTTGCTGCCGCAACAAATACTGCAACCGTCCCTTAGCACATTGCACGATGAAGTCGGGCTTTGCGAGTGGTTGCGTGCTAAGCAGGAGCAGCAATGCACCTTTGGGTGACACATTGGCTTGGAGGACTCGAATATCGTCAGCCGCTAGGGACGAGCACAGGGTTGAAAGCCAACTCTGAACTGCTGGCACCGGAGTATTGGGAAAGAGTGCCAGTGACCAACGCAGCTGGTAAGCAGGCGTGCAATGAGCGGCTGAGTAGTAAGGGTCCATGGTTGTTCCCTTTAGTGGTTCATTCCACCACCGACGCAAGGTCGGTGGGGAACGGCTAGCGGTTATCTACGTTGGCTGCTTAGCTGGTCAGTCATCTCACCACCGACGCAAGGTCGGTGGTGTCGGCTTGGGCCGACTGGTTTGAGTTAGTCTTGCACTGTTTAGACTTGTCGTTAGCGACGCGGTTCACACTGAGCGGCGCTGCAAGAAGCAACGCCGCATATGCATAGACTTGCAACTCTCGCTACACCTTGTCTGCGGTTGGGCAGACGAAACCTTCGCGGTACTCACGTGTCAACCAGCGGTTTGCATCGGGATTGTTGGTGAAGACCTCTTTGACAGGATCGAACGCCAATTGCGGCCCAAGCGAAAGAGCGTGCTTGGCGAGATCGACATCATTCTTCTTGAGATGTGCGACCGTACGTTCTAGCGTCTTGGCATTGTCGTCCAAAGACTTCACCTTGGCCAAAGCGCTGCTCAAATCGGCAACCGAAACAAGATTCTTCTCGCCGAGGTAATACGAGATGTTACCAAGATGACTGATGGCGGCTGACAGATGCCCCTCACGCACATCCGCATTGAGGACCTTCATGTCACGCTTTTGGCAGGCTTCGATAAAGTTGCCAAAGTGATCCCCACCACCACGGAATTCTTTGATGACGTTGAAGTCCTTGTCGTAGGCGATACAGTGCGTGTACTCCTTCTGCAACACATAGCCATTTGTTCCATAGAAGACCACACCCACTTTGTTCCCTTCCTTGGAATCGAACAGCCGGTTGAGTTCTTCGTCAGCAGAATCGTTAACGCTGAGCCCCCGAGTTTCGAAGACCATGCACTTATCTCCAAAGTCATAGATGGAGACTTCCGTATTGGCGGTATCGCCCGCATCAATGTAGTTCTCATCCTTACGCTCGGCCTGATATCCCAGTCGTCCACCGTAAGTGATGATGGAAGAGGGGTGTGTGTCGACACCTAGTCCCCAACGCGCGATATCGGTTTGATGCGGGCCCTGGTTGCCAGAGTCGCCGTTGCCGTAATGACGCTGCCAGTGCCAATCGTAGTGGAACTTTTGGCGAGTCAATTTTGGATCGGTGTAAGTCGCTGGGCCACTCCACAAATTGAAATCCACTTGTTCGGGAATGTCATAACTGCCGCGAGCACCAATCGAAGCGCGACGCTTGTAACACAGAGCCCGCGCCAATTTAACTTCGCCGATTCCACCGCTACGAATGAAGTCGACCGCTTCCCGCACTGCTTTGCTACTGCGACATTGCGTTCCAACTTGGCACATACGGCCGTACTTGCGAGCCGCCGCAATCAAAGCAGCTCCCTCGGCGATATTGTGGCAAACGGGTTTCTCGATGTACGCATCTTTACCCGCCTGCATCGCCCACACACCCGCCAACGCGTGCCAGTGGTTCGGCGTGGCGACGGTGATCATGTCGATCGATTTGTCCTCCAGCAGCTTGCGAATGTCGCGCTCATAAGCAGGCTTTTTGCCCTTGGTTGACTTCTCAATGCCTTCGCATCGTTTTTGTCCGACACCTTCATCAACATCGCAAATATGGGTAATTTGCACGTTGCTATTCTCAAGCATACCGTTGATATGTTCGCCACCACGACCGTTCACGCCTACAATAGCAACATGCAGCTTGGAGTTGGGCGATGTCGTTTGGGCTTGATCCTGACCAGCGGCGTGGACAAACCGAGCGTGTCCTGCAACGGCAATCGAGGCTGTGACAGCGGCAGTATTTTGCAGAAAACCACGACGATTTTGATTTTTTTGCACGATGAACGACTCCAAAATTACGAACTGTAATGAACTTGTGTGTGAGAACCGAAACAAACGTGGAGCAGCACGAGTTGCCCGGCTTGTAAGATTTTACTTACGGCCAATGAACTGCCCATAATAGCCAACTGCGACCTAGAAAACCACTGTCGGGCCTGCTTGACCAAACTCAAGCGGCTCAAGCTCAGCCTGAAATCGTAAAAACTCAAAAAGCTCACGAATTTCCACCGATGAATAAACGCTCTCGCGCCGATCTTGTCCGCCTGCGTCTCACGGAACTTTACCCTTCACCAGCGATACCCCTGGACCACGTCGATCCCTACTCGCTGCTGATCGCAGTTCTGCTGAGCGCCCAATGCACCGACAAGATGGTCAACAAAGTCACTCCACAGCTCTGGAAACTGGCCGATAATCCTCAAGCGATGAGTCAGCAGTCGGTGGAAGATATCCTATCGGTGATCCGTCCGCTTGGATTGGCACCGCAAAAAGCCAAAGCGATTCGGAACTTATCTGAAATCCTAGTGAACCAATATGACGGCGAAGTTCCCGAATCCATGGAGGAACTAGAGAAACTTCCAGGGGTTGGACATAAGACGGCGAGCGTAGTGATGTGTCAAGCTTTCGGTGTTCCGGCGTTTCCCGTCGACACTCACATCCATCGCTTGGCTCAGCGCTGGGGGCTTTCAAGCGGCAAGAATGTAAAGCAAACCGAAGCTGATCTGAAAAACATATTCCCTGAAGAATCGTGGAATGTACTCCATTTACAAATCATCTATTACGGACGCGAACACTGCACCGCCCGAGGCTGTGACGGCACGAAATGTGGAATTTGTCGAGAACTTTACCCCAATCGCAAGAAACCCGTCATCACCCTGAAAGCGTAGTACTTAGAGCCTAACTCCCAACTGAACTGCCACTGAGAATCAACAAGGTTATTCAACATGCGCTCACGATCGCTGCAATTCCTCACCAATCGCGCAGGAAGCTCGGGCAATTTGTTCTCTGCCAAACTCGTCGGCAGTCTCTGCGCAGTCGCGGTTCCCCTGCTATTCCTTCTGCTTGGCGAAGTTGCGCACATCATGGCAGAGGCGGGCGCTGGCACGAAACATTCCTTTGCGATTGGGCTGCCTTCGATCGATCAGTGGCTGCCTGACACGATGACCCCACTGTCCAAAATTAGCGCTCTTCTCGGGGGTGTCTTGGCAGTATCTTTCTTCATTGCCATTTCGCTAAACCTACTGAATCGCCAAGTCCAATCTGCGGCCGTAGATTTCGAAGTCAACATTATTCGTGAGCTGCGCGCCCACTCAAAGCAACTTGGGGTTATGCGCACCTTATCCGCCCAGCAAACGGCTTTGGTCGATGGTCTCGAATATCACCTGCCGCGAGTCCGCATGAGCCTCACACGCTGGTGGCGAACTTACCCACGACACCTTGTGCAATTGCTCGGCTGCCTACTGCTGGCACTGCTTATCCAACCGCTGTTGACATTGCTGACCGTAGTGGGAGCCGCACTAGTTACGCTCATCTACCGCTGGGTTGACCGCAATCGCCGTAGCTCTCTACCAGTTATTCGCGAACGTGCCGCGCAGAGACGCACGGACTTAGTTGCGATGTGCCTAAAAGGTCCGCTGCTGGAATCTGTCCATGCGGAACAAGAGATTGATCAGCATTTCTCCGAACAGATCGCCAACTACCGCAGTGAAGCGGTTAAGAGCCTTTCCAACTCAGCCTGGAAAGTCCCACTGATCGTCGCCATAGGTGCCATCCTTGGCTGCTTGTTTCAGTTCATTGTGGCCGTACAAGTTCTGCGACCCGAAGCGACAATTTCCATCGCTGGTTCAGTCACATTTCTGCTCGCCGGTGTCGGCGCAGCCATCAGCGCCGTGCGCTTGCAACGCAGCGCCCGGGAACTTAGCCAAGTCGAAGCGGCTGCGGAAGAACTAAAGAACTTCCTCTCATTGCCCATTGAAAAATTCAACGTCACTGAACTCAAGACCATCACCCGAGTCACCCAACAAGCCGAACTCGATCACGTGACTTTGCAAGATAGTAGCGGCCGAAAACTGCTCGAAAACGTCTCAGCTACCTTCAAGCCCGGCAGTTTAATCGGGATCGTTTCCAGTGAACGTATCCAAGCCCAAGCCCTCGTTGAATTGCTAATGGGCTACGGCCGCCCGGTAAGTGGTCGGTTGCTGATCGACGGAGTCTTGGTTTCCGACTTAACTCCGGAAAGTCTTTCGAACTGCGCTCTTTGGGTGTCTGCAGACGGCCCGCTCATCACAGGTACCGTCCAAGACAATCTTTCCCGCAGAACCGGCGACTACGCTTCGCTGGACATCAACGAAATCATGCGAGCCTCGAAGGCAACAGATATCGTGCAGCGTTTGCCCGACGGCATGGCGACATTGATTACCCCAGGCGATGATCGCTTGACCGAAGACGCCGCATTTCGACTGGGGATTGCCCGAGCCAATCTGCGTTCACCGTCAGTCGTGGTTATTGAAGAACCTGACAAACATGTGGATGCGAGGACGGAACAGGATACCGTAGAAGCCATCTGTAGTTTGATCAAGCCGACTTCGATAACGGTGATCATCCCTCACCGTCTGCTCACCCTGCGTCAGTGCGATTCAGTGCTGTTACTGCACGATCATAAAGTGGTCGATATCGGCACACACTCCGAGTTGCTTCAGCGATGTGAACTTTATCGACATCTGAACTACGTGCGGTTCAACCCCTTCCGCGGACTTGGTGCATAACCGGAAATGTCGATTACTGGGTAGCGGAAGCCGTTAAGGCTAGGGCTTTCAATATGACCGCAGACTTCCTATTCTACTAATTCAATGGAGTTTGTCATGAACATGTAGCCCTTTGCTAGCCAAGGATGG
>JANRMD010000288.1:0-12466 GCA_033761895.1 Pirellulaceae bacterium
GGTGATGAAGGTCGCCTGCCTCCACCTTTAACTGGAGTTGGTCGCAAACTACAACCCGCTTGGTTTAAAAATGTCTTGCTCGGTAAGAAGGCCGATCTGCGAGCCCACATGCAGATTCGCATGCCAGTGTTTCACCATGAATTGGCCAATCAGTTGCCAGAATTGTTCCGCGAGGTGGATCAAAATGTGACCAGCAAATTCACCCTGACTAATGAAGCAGCCCAGATTGAAATTGGTCGTCAGCTAATCGACGTTGGTTGTGTCCAATGTCATGCGTTGGGTGGCAACGCGTTGCCTGGAGTGATCGGAGTTGATTTGCGAGACGTTAGCACTCGCTTGCAGCCGAGTTGGTTTCACGAGTTTGTGTTGAATCCAAGTGCTTTGAAAGCTAGGACGCGCATGCCTTCATTCTTTCCAGACGGCAAAAGCCAACGCCCCGATCTACTCGATGGCGATGTCAGTCGGCAGATTGCTGCGATGTGGGCATACCTGAATGCGAAGGAGCCCTTTGAACTGCCCGACAAGATCAGAGAATCTCGCTCTCGCAATTACGAATTGCAGCCTGCGGACAAGCCGATTGTGTTGCGCACGTTTATGCAAGACGCGGGCACCCACGCGATCGCGGTCGGTTTTGCACAGCAAGTTCACTATGCCTTTGATGCGGAGCAAGTGCGTTTAGCGATCGGTTGGCGAGGCAAATTTCTGGATGCTCAAGGAACTTGGTTTATTCGTTTCGCGCCGCCAGCAGAACCGCTGGGGGAGGCTACGGCTCACTTCGCTGACGCCGCGCCGCTTGCGCAACTAGCCGATGCAAACGAATCCTGGCCAGGCAACTCAGACGAGTATCGGTTCTCTGGCTATCGACTGGATACCGTAGGTGTACCCACGCTGCTCTATCGATTCGGTTCTATCGACGTTGAAGATCGGATCGCTCCGATCGATGAGAAAACTCTCGGACGAACCCTAAAGCTGCACAGTGATGTATCTGGTTCCAAAAGGATTTGGTTCATGGCCGCCGCCGATAAACAATTGAAGCAAATCAGCGATCAGACTTGCATGAATCAAGCTGGATTGAAGACGACACTGGTTGATCGTAGTGGAATCCCGCGCACAGCAACCCTGCGCACGGTGAAACAACCAAGTGGCACGCGCGATGAATGGCTGGTGCCAATCCTATTCGAGAACACGTTTGAGTTGGAGCTGCACTACCAATGGTAAAACTTGGAACTCGGCTACTGACTTTAACTGCTCTAGCTTTAACCCTTGTGTGGCTTGGCAAAAGTGCGCAGGCGGATGAGTCTGAATACTATCGACTCGTATCGGTCGTCGTTTCGAAAGCGAACGCGGACTCGCGAGCTGAGAATTGGAACCCACCACCGGATGACTTGGCGCTGGAAGTAAGCGGCATTGCAGTGATCGATGAACATCGGGTGGCGGTGGCTATTCGCAAGGGCGAAATCTGGTTTCTGGATGGCGTTTATGAGGACCCTCCGAACAAGTTGCGTTACCATCGTTTTGCGACGGCGCTTCACGAACCGTTAGGACTGCTGCGCATTGGCGATGCCTTCTATTGTGCGCAGCGCTCGGAGCTGACCAGCATTCGCGACTTGGATGGCGATCAAGTGGCTGACGAATATCGCACGGTGGCGAAGGGCTGGGGTGTGACGGGGCACTATCACGAGTACGCTTATGGCCCCAAAATTGATGGAGCAGGAAACCTGTGGATTACGTTGAACATTGGTATGGGACTAAGCGGCCAGCAACTCGATCGCATCGTGCCCAATGCACCGTTTGGATACAAGCAGGGACGTTGGCGCGGTTGGGGGATGCAAGTCAAAACGACGGGTGAGCTTGTCCCTGTGGCTGCGGGCATGCGTTCACCGAGCGGCCTGGGCGCCAATGCAGCCGGCGACATGTTCTATACCGATCAGCAAGGGAATTGGGTTGCCACCAACTCGCTGCATCACCTGCGCTCCGGAGCGTTCTACCATCACGCAGAAGCGTTGGCCTCCATGAACTTGCCTGGATCGACAATTCATGATGTACAGGCAGTCCCCGATGGCTTACCGCTACCGGATGCGTTGGCCAAACTGCCTCAGTTGAAGCCCCCTGCCGTTTGGTTTCCTTACAAGAAGATGGGGCAATCTACCACTGATATCGTGCTCGATTCGAGTGATGGGAAGTTTGGTCCATTTGCTGGTCAGTTGTTCGTTGGCGAGTTCACTCAAGCTGGTATGCAGCGAGTCTTCTTGGAAAAAGTGGACGGTGAGTATCAAGGCGCGTGTTTTCCCTTTCGCAGTGGCTTTGCGTCCGCTGTGTTGCGACTCGCACAAGGCACCGATGGCAGCATGTTCGTAGGTTTAACCAATCGTGGTTGGAGCAGCTTGGGCACCGCTTCACACGGTCTACAGCGATTGGTGTGGACTGGCAAAGTCCCGTTTGAAATACGCGAGATGCGTGCTCTGAAAGATGGTTTTGAACTGGTGTTTACCAAACCCGTTGATCGCGCTACTGCGAGTCGGCCTGAATCGTATACGCTTCGCAGCTATACCTACTTGTTCCATAGCACCTACGGCAGCGATGAGATTCAGAATCGTGAACTAGTGATTCGCAAGGCCACCGTCGCGGAGGATGGGTTGCGAGTCCGATTGCAGGTCGATGGCTTGAGGGAGTTCTTTGTTCACGAGTTGGTTGCCAAAGGGGTTCGCGATATCGACAGCCAGCCGCTGCTGCACGCGGATGCCTACTACACGCTCAATCGCATTCCCAAATGAAACACAATATTCACAAGTTATTAACGCTTCCACGTACCGCTTTTGGGTATTCAAAAACTAAAAATTAGAAAAGTCAAATTGATTTTTTTCGATTGGTAGCAGAATGTAGCGGAATGCGTCAAGCATTTCGGATAACGTCGTAAAGCCTCGTAGATAACCTCGTAGCGGAATGCGTCAAGCATTTCGGGAGCTGCGGCGCCCGAAAACCTTGACGGTTTCCGCTACCAACAATCACCCACGGATTCGCATCATGCATAGTTCATTCAACCGCCGGAGTTTTGGATCGCTGGTCGGGCAACTGAGTATCGGGGCCTATGCTGCCACGAGTGCTCGAGTGTTGTTCGGCGAGCAGATCTCCGAGGATCGTTTGCGACCTAACATCACCAGTGGCGTTTCTTCAGGTGACGTGACAGCGGACTCCGCGACGATCTGGAGCAGAGCCGATCGCGACTCGAGGATGATTGTCGAGTTGTCGAGCAACGAACAATTCCGTGGTGCGCGGCGCATCGTTGGTCCAGCGGCGCTTGAGCACAGCGACTATACCGCCAAGCTGCGATTGACGGGTTTGAAGCCAGGTGAGCCAGTCTTCTATCGGGTCAGCTTTCAGGACTTGAATGATCTATCCAAGAAGAGCGCTCCCGTTGCGGGGCGACTCGTGGCTGCACCGAATGTTGCAGGAAACATCAAGTTCGCTTGGTCGGGCGATACAGCGGGGCAAGGCTATGGGATCGATGAAAGTCGTGGAGGCATGACGACCTTCGAAACGATTCGCAAGCAAACCCCCGACTTCTTCGTGAACTCTGGCGATGTGTGCTACGCGGACAATCCGATCGCAAGTGAAATGCGACTCGACGACGGCTCGACATGGAAGAACCTAGTCACCGAAGGGACTTCGAAAGTGGCCGAGTCGCTCGAGGAATTTCGTTCGCGCTATCGATATAACTTTATGGATGCCAACCTGCGTCGGATGAACGCCGAAGTGCCAACATTTGTTCAGTGGGATGATCATGAGGTCTTGAACAATTGGTATCCCGGTGAAGTGCTCGATGATGAACGCTACCAAGTAAAGAGCGTGTCGTTGTTGGCCGCCCGTGCGCGGCAAGCGTTCTTTGATTACCTGCCGATTCGAGCCACAGCGGATGGGCATTCGCGTATCTATCGAACGATTCCCTATGGCCCGCTGTTGGAATTGTTCTTTTTGGATCTACGAAGTTATCGTGGCCCGAATTCACCCAATCGTCAAAGCCAATCGAATGAGGCCAGCTCCTTCTTGGGCAAACAACAATTCGATTGGTTGAAGCGACGACTGTTGGCGAGTCAAGCGACTTGGAAAGTCATCTGCTGCGATATGCCCATCGGTTTGCTTGTGCGCGATGGTGCGACTGACTTTGAGAATTGCGCTAATGGTGATGGGCCTGCACTCGGCCGCGAACTCGAGATCGCGCAGTTGCTCAGCTTCATGAAGCAGAAGCAAATCAAGAACACCGTCTGGTTGACGGCGGATGTGCATTATGCGGCTTCGCATTACTACGACCCCGAGAAAGCAGTCTTCAAGGACTTTGATCCATTTTGGGAGTTTGTCAGCGGACCACTGCATGCAGGCACGTTTGGGCCGGGGCAGTTCGACAATACGTTTGGTCCGCAACTGAAATTCAAAGGCATACCGGACGGGATGAAAGCCAATCGCCCACCGTCCGAAGGTTTTCAGTTCTTTGGAATGGTATCGATCGATGGTCAATCGCGATCGATGAAGGTCACGCATTACAACGCGTCTGGAAAAGAACTTTGGAGCACCGAGCTGGCACCGAGTTAGCGATGCCACATCTCATTTCACCTAGCGGTTCGTCCAACATAAATATTAGGATTAGCCGCAGTGCGCTAGCACCGGTTGCCGCAGCGAAAACCGACGCCAGCGCGTTTCGGCTGATAATCACAAACCCCAAAATCTAATCTGGAAAAACCACTAGTGCTCTGTCCACATTAGATTTTGGAGTTGAGCGAGCCTGGTGTGCCACTGGCTGTGCCAGTGCAAACGGAGGAGCTATTATTCACCAAAAGTAGACTCCCTAATGCGAACAGCTTAACACGAGAGCCGCCGAAGTTGTACGGTTTAAGTGACGACCAAGTTGGATGGTCGGTAAATCGCCGTGGTTGAGTCGCAGTCTACTTGAAAGCATCTGCTGATTCGAACCGTATCACTTCGACAGATTTCCGTTTACGACTCATGTATTGGATCGACACCTTTTGTTTCGAATTCTCTCCTTCGTTTGCACTGGCACGGCCGGCACGGCCAGTGGCACACGAAACCCCCAAAATCTAATCTGGACAAAGCACAAGTCAGCCTCAAATCGCCTTGAGGCCTTTGTCGTCGATGTCAAAACTCAAGATACGATCATCGGCGAAACTTCCACGGTGTTTGGCGATATAGAGACCGCGCGTCATCTTGCCGTTGGTGAGGGTACGTCCCATCAGGATCACGGTGTTGGCGCCGGCGGCTAAATCACCAGCGGCCAAGGGCTGAGTCATGAGTTGTTCCAGCATGGTTTGCGTGGTCGTAACAAGCACCACTGCGGCTGACAAGTTGTGGTCATAGCCGTTTTGCATGACTTGTGGTTCGAGTTCACGGAAGCGTTCACGGAAGACTTCACGCGCCAGCCAATCGTGTTCTTTGCGCAACATGCGATGGTAAACCGATTCCAGTAAATCAAGTTGCAGGGAATCCTCGGGGGCGTCCTGCGGTTCGATGCCGTCCACGATGAAACGCCGCGTGCCGTGAATAAGATGACCATAGACGAAGCGCGACAGCAAAGGCAAACGACGATTGAGTTCGCTTTGCCAAGCATGCCACTCATCAACATCCAGTTGACTACGCAGCACGCGACGGCCGCTGTACCCAAAGAACGGGAGCACATCGGATGGACGGCCATGCGTGAAGAGATCGACCAGCGTTTCGGAACGCGGATCGATGGTGCTAAGGGGTGTCCCGAATAACTGAGTGGTGTAGCCGGAATGGTTTTGCGAGTCGCCGCGGCTGGACAGGTCCAGGATGGCGGCGCGGTGTCCTTCGGCGGTTCGCCCGGCTTCACCAAAGTGCATCCCGAGCTGCGTCTTGCCAACGCCGGTTGCGCCAATCACCATTGTCAAGCAACCTGGCAGGAGGCCGCCACCTAAAGACGTGTCAAGCCAAGGGAGGCCTGTAGAAAATCGTGCAGAATTGGGTAGTGTGGTCAAAATCGATTAAGCGTTCACGCGGATGGTTGAGTGATTTTTTTGCCGACTCTACAGTTTGCCCATGACGAATGGGATGCGGCGAAAAGGCCGTTAAGAGGCCGAATCGGGCGCCGGGCGCTTTCCTCTTGGCTGGCTTCAGCTATTCTATTGTGTAACGATCGCTTTGGTTACCACAGACACCTCTTCGGACTGCGAATCCATGCTGCGACTTCAAGGTATCATTCCACCGCTCGTCACTCCTCTGGCCGCTCAAGACGAATTGGACATTGACGGCGTAGATCGCGTGATAGAACACGTGGTCCAAGGTGGCGTTCACGGGTTGTTTATTCTGGGATCCTGCGGCGAAGGGCCGAGTCTCAGCTATCGGCTTCGACGTGAAATGATCGCGCGGACCTGCGAACGTGTAAATAGCCGCGTGCCCGTCTTAGTCGGAATAACCGATTCATCTTTCACTGAGTCGATCGCGCTTGCGGAGTTTGCCGAAGATGCCGGTGCTACTGCTGTTGTTGCTTCTGCTCCGTACTATTTCGCCCCGTCGCAAACCGAGCTGAGCGGATATGTCCATCGCCTGCATGAAGAGGTGCCACTACCTCTGATTCTCTACAACATGCCAGGACTAACGAAAGTCACCTTCGAACTGCCAACGTTGACTGAGTTAATTGAGTTGCCAAAGTTGCTGGCGATCAAAGATAGCAGCGGAGATCTGGATTACTACGCTTCGGTTGCGAACCTGCTGACTCAGCAGCGTCCTGACATGTCGTTGCTGATGGGTCCTGAGCACTTGTTGTCAGCGTCGATGGCCCGCGGAGGTGCGGGTGGCGTCAACGGTGGTGCAAACCTGTTCCCGCAGTTGTTCGTGCAGTGGTTCGACGCGTTGAGCCACGGCGAACTCGAAGCGGCTCAGCAGTTGGAAATCGTGGTCGGCGAACTGCAGTCCATCTATCAAGTTGGATCAGGTCACTCGGCTGTGCCTAAAGCCCTCAAGGCGGGTTTGAAGCATCTTGGAATCTGCAGTGACCTCCCAGCACTTCCCTTTGATCGCTTCAACGCTAACCATCGAGCACGCATTGCAGATGTGCTTGATTCAGTTGCGGATCATATGCCGCAAGCTGTACGCGCGGAATAAGAACTACTCAGGCTTACCAATCTTCTGCTTCTTCGTTGCCAAGCTCAACGACTTGGCGGTATTGTTGATCGCAAAAGCGGTCGGTCATGCCTGCGAGATAATCGCCAACAGCGATCTCTAAACCAACTTGTTGGGCACGATCCGTAAAACGCTGCGGCAGTCCTTGCGGCGCGGCGAGCAAATACTCAAACAGCACCCGCAACCTAGTTGCAGCTTGATTGCGGACCGCGATCAATTGCGGATGACGATAGACGTTGTCGAACAAGAACTGCTGAAGTTCGATGCGTTCACTGGCGATCAGCGGCGAGTAGTCCAACTGAATCGATAGTTGCCGGACCGAAAGGCTATCCAACTGTGCAACGTCGTGCAGGACATCAACCGCTTGCTCAAGCAGATCGGCAACTTGAACGTCGATAAGACTATGCACTAAGGCTTGCCGAGCGGCGCGATCTGTGGGTGAGTGCGGTTGGCTGGCGCTGCAGTTATCAGCCCGCTGGACAAGGTCGAGCCCCTTGAGTTGGTTGAGCGTTATCAGCCCGAGCTTCAATGCGTCGTCGACATCATGCGCGTTGTAAGCGATGCTGTCCGCCAAATCGACGACTTGCACCTCCAGCAGCGGTGTGTGCCCATCATGGGTGATTCGAAAATCCTGGCCCGCCAAAACCTCACGCGTTAAGTTGAGCCCTGGATAAGGTGTGAAGCGAGTCTCCAATTGCTCGGCAAGAGTTAACGCAAACCGATTGTGCGAAAACCCACCGTGGTCCGCCAAACAATGCGCCAAGGCGTCTTCACCAGAATGTCCGTACGGCGGATGTCCAATATCATGCAGCAACGCGAGGGCTTCGATCAAATCTTCGTTCAGTCGCAAGACTCGACCAATCGTCCGCGCAATCATCGTTACTTCGTGGGTGTGGGTCAGTCGCGTGCGATGGTAGTCACCCATCTCACCGGTGAAAACCTGCATCTTGCCACTCAAACGACGGAATGCGGCACTGTGCAGAATCCGATCCCGATCTCGTTGGAATGGACTGCGATATGGATGCTGAGGTTCAGCGTACCGCCGCCCAAGCGAATTCTTGGCGAACATTGCGTAGGGTGCGAGCAGCAGTTCTTCGCGCTTTTCCCAACTTCGGATATCTAGCTGTCGCATCGATTTCATGTGGTTTCCGTGGCGTAAGCTTCCAGCTCGTGGCTGACACAGCCCGCGTCAGCACAAAAATTCGTGGCTGACGTCCCCAACGTCAGCAAATGCTGGCAGTATCTGCCACAAGTATGCAGTATTAGCGAATTGCGTACCGAACTCAAGATCGATTGTGCGAAAGGTGGGTGGCTCGTAGCGGAATGCGTCAAGCATTTCGAGTAGCCACCGTCGCCAGACGGTGGACACGATGCGGGGTGACTAACCACCGCTTGGCAGCGGCGGCTACCAGGTCCCCCGAAAACCTTGAGGGCTTGTCGATCATTGGGTACCGGAAGCCGACAAGGCTTTCGAGGGCCACCAGTACTCGCGAAATGCTTGAAGGGTTAGCGGCGGTTACCAGAGCAAAAACCGGGGCTAACGCCCATCGGTTAATCCCGCAGATTTACTCTGCGCATCGTTCGGTTTCTCACTAACTTGAGACGTGGTGGTGAATGGCGACGAGGGCGTTAGGGTGCTTCACGATAGGCTTCCACCTCGAAGGGATTGTCACGATAGTAGTCTCTGCCGATGCACCACATCCAGCCGCTTGCTAGCAAATAAGCAGGTCCCATCAGTGGTCCCCATCTTTCGAACTGCCGGACATGAACTCGTTCATGTTGGGCGACGCAATCTAGGCCTTCGCCTGTTTGACCGAGGATAACATGCCCCAAGGTGAACCCCGCTGTATTCACTCCTGGTGGCAATCGTCGAACAAACCACCGTGTTCCGCCACCGTAGAACTCGACCGCGCCGTCTTTCAATCGCCCTTGACCTCCGCTCAGCATGCCTAGTGTTCCGATCAACAAGCCGAGCAAGCTGTAGGGGCTTGCCCAAATGACTGCAATTGCCTTTTTCAAATTTTGATTAAAGTTTGGCACGCATTCGTATCCAGAAAAGCGAAAACCTATTGACCTTCGAAGGCTTTCTCAGCTACCAACCATAACAGTGCCAGAGTCTCTCCGGCAAGCAACAATCTGTGGATTTGCGTTAACCTCGGACCAATTTTCGAGTCGGGTGAATGCTCCACAAACTAAATTACCGGCTCGGTTGATGCGCTTTCAAGTCATACTAGCATCTGCAATCTCAGCCGCGCTGGCGTTTTCAATGCCTGCGTTAGGACAGCAACGCATTCAATTCCCGACTCCGGCCAGTAGTGGCCTGCGGCCGGTCGGAACGCTGGTCCAAAACACGACCGGCAACACTGCACCCCTAGGAACCTCTGGCGGACCAGTCATGGTTCCGCTCAATTCGCCCAGCCCCAGTTACACGCCGTCGGTGCCTCAGTTCGATCCCTATTCCGCCAGGCAAGTCACCACGCCCAGCTTTCCGCAGACAAATCCATTCGCGGGTGCTGGATCGGTGCCGCCCAGTTTGGGTGCACCCAGTTTAGGCGCACCCGTCGGTCAACCAGGCACTTTTGGCAACCCTCCAAACTTCGGTGCACCTCCTAGTTATGGTGCTCCGACTTTCGGAGGCCCACCCAATTTTGGAGCCCCTCTAAACTCGGGGTATCCTGGCTACAACGGAGCCTCACCTTCATTGCCTGGAGCTGGGCAAAGCGGAATACTGGGCTCGTCCCCGTATGCCAACAATCCATCTGTCTATCCACCATCTGCATTCCCCAATAGCAGTCCCTCAGCTCTATTCCCCGGAGTGTATCCCCAGGGCGGCTACGGTTATGGCGCTGGCGGTTATGGCCAGAGTGGATTGGGCAGTTGGTTTGGAAACCTCTTCGGTAATGGTGGCGGGGCTTATGGCCAACCCGGTTATGGCCAACCCGGAACACTTAGTCCACCGGGAGGTTTGGTCTTGCCACCCGGTGGTGCATATGGAAATTGGAATCCACAAGGTTCCGTGTTCAATGGCTCACCCGCTTATCCCCAAGTCTTGCGACTGTTTCAAGGCCCGCGATTTCGGCACGCTTGGATTTACGGCAGCAAAGACGATGACGCGTTGGAGATCAATGACAGCGATGTTGCACTCGCGTTTGCGATTCCAAACTTCATGTATTCAACACAACCCGTTTACATCTTGCCTTCATTTTCGGTTCATCAATGGGATGGTCCTCGCGGTGGAGTGGCTGATTTGCCTGCGATCGCTTACTCGGCTTTCGTAGATGCGGGTTGGCAATCCGATCCAGCTCGCATCATGGGTGCCGAGTTGGGAGGTCGGGTTGGATGGTTTAGCGATTTTTCAGCCAACACAACGGATAGTTTGAGATTCATAGGGCGCGCATTGGGTCGAGTTCGCTTGACGCCAGCTGCCACTCTGAAATTGGGTGTCATCTACCTTGATCGAAACAAAGTCAAGCTGCTGCCCGCAGGTGGACTGCTCTGGCAACCCAACCCTGAAACCCGCTTCGATCTGTTCTTCCCCGAGCCCAAGTTAGCTCACTACTTAGCGACCGTTGGGACGATGGATACATGGTGGTACGTGGGTGGCTATTATGGTGGCGGATCGTGGACAGTGAAGCGAGCTTCAGGAGCCAAAGAGTCGATCGATATCAACGACATTCGCTTGCTACTCGGTCTGGAATGGGGCCGCAACGATCAGATGCGCGATGGTCGGCGCGTTGGTTTTCTCGAAGTCGGTTACGTTTTCCAGCGCGAGCTACTCTACAAGCAATCGCCCGCCGACAATCTCGATCTGCAAGACAGCATCATGGTCCGCGCCGGCTTCGGCTATTAGGCTAGTTGCTAGTGCTTTGAGTGTCACACAATTGTCTCAATTGTTGCAAACTGTCACACAATTGTCTCAATTGTTGCAGCTGGCTAATACAGCGACGATTGGGTCGATCGTGCGACAATGAGTTTTTCGTAGCCCGGGACCATTTGTCCCGAGCTGCCGGGTGCGGCCTTGATCTGGCCATGCGGATCGCGGGCGCCCTCGCGCAAGGCCTCACTTTCAAAGCATCTGGTTCTCAGGCATTCGATGTCGACGTTCTTCTCCTATCGCCACGTCTTCAGCTTGTGCCCTTATACTGAGAAGTGAAGAAGTTCGTCGCCTAACCAATGGTGAACTTTCCCTCCGTTACAACCTTTATCCCTCAACCCCGCCGAGCCGAACATGAAACATCTCGCAGCTTACTTTGTTCTTTCGTGTTTACTGCTGAACAACGCCTCTGGCCAACAAGTGCAACGCGACATTCCTTATGCGAAACCTGCGCTTGAACGCCAAGTACTGGATATCTACTCGCCCAAAGACGCCAAGAACTTACCAGTTGTATTCTGGATTCACGGAGGCGGTTGGCAAACAGGTGACAAGTCCGAAGTGCAATTGAAACCCAAGGCTTTCACGGATAAGGGCTTTGTGTTTGTGTCCACCAACTATCAGCTGCTGCCCAAAGTCGATATGGGAACGATCATTCGCGACATTGCCAAGTCGCTCCACTGGGTTCATGACCACATCGCGGAAAGTGGCGGCGACCCTAAACGCATTTTTGTGATGGGGCACTCGGCCGGTGCGCAGTTGGCGGCACTGATCTGCACCGACGATCGCTACTTGAAAGCTGAAGGCTTAACGCTTGCGATTCTCAAAGGTTGTGTGCCGGTGGATGGCGATACTTACGATGTGCCAGCGATTATCGAGACCGCTGAGACTCGCCGCCGCGTCCATCATCAGCCGCAAGCCAAATTTGGGCACCGCGAGAAGTTTGGTAACGATCCTGCCAAGCATCTCGATTTTTCCGCCGTAACGCATATTGCGAAAGATAAAGGTATCCCGCCGTTTTTGGTTCTCTATGTAAGCAGTCACCCTGACACCAGTGCCCAAGCCGAGCGACTTGGCGGGGCACTGAAGGAAGCCGGAATCCCAGTGAAACTTCATGGAGCGAAAGATAGCACCCATTCTAAAGTCAACGAGGATATTGGTTTGGCGGACGATCCCGGGACCAAAGCCCTCTTTGATTTTGTAGCGGAGTCGCTGAAAAAATAGTCGCCACGGGACGTGATTCCCCCCCAAACCCGATTACCCTAAGATTAAATCGTGACGTTCCACTAGTGCTCTGTCCAGATGAGATTTTGGGGTTAGGCACATTAACCGATGTGCGTTAGCACCGGTTTCCGCAATGTGAAAACCGCGGCTAACGCCGTGCGGTTAATAGCGCTCGAGTGCGATCAACCCAAAAATCTAATCTGGACAAAGCGCTAGTGGATT
>JANRMD010000289.1:0-22398 GCA_033761895.1 Pirellulaceae bacterium
TAGGCATCTCGCAATGCTCAAGTCGAAAATTCTCAAGGCGGGGACGGCCTACCGGCTTCGATGCTAACACGATGCGTCGGTTCGGGCCAGTTCTCGAGGTATCCGCATGTTCTTGAACGGCCACGTGACGCAATTGACTTAAACTATTCACTAGTACTTGTTTCGTTCGAGGTGCGTTTACTTAATCGCTTCAGGTACAGAAGCGTTGGTGGAGTGCTTACGGGCGTCGCTGGTGCGCCACGCTGTAAAATAGGCCACGACCAGTCCTATGAGCAGCATCATGATGAGTACGATTGGGTAGGTTGCTCCAACCAACGCCGCCGTGGCGACTTTGTGCTCGTTTTCCATGGGAGCATCGTCACCAGCAACTGCGCCTCGTACGGTCTCGTAAGCGACTTCGGTTTCCGCCTTGGCTTGTGGCTTGTCGGTCATCAGATCAACTCCTCAGTACATTTAGCTTGGTTTAGCATCCGCCGCGTTCATTTCGAAGCTTGCGAGTGAGCCTCGACAAACCACAGCCACTTGTCGATGCCACGCGAGATCTCAGTAAACATGTCCGCGGAAACAGCGTCCTCAAGCTCGCCCATCTCATCGATGGTCACTCTTGTGCTTTGCCCAAAGGTAGAAAGGGCTCGAGCCACAACCTCGACATGTGCCATGCCACTAGCTGTGTCCAGCGGATATTCCATAAGTCGCGTAACTGCCGCCGACATTCGCACAGTTCCTTCCGCCACACCACCGAGCTGCACAATTCTCTCGGCAATCAAATCAACATAGGACTCAACGTCTTCAGCCACTTTGTCGAACAACTCATGCAAGGCGATAAAGCTTGGTCCCTTGACGTTCCAATGAGCTTGCTTCATCTGCATTTGCAAGTCGATCGCGTTACCGAGCCTAAGGTTCATCAGTGCGATCAATTCCAGCCGTTTGCTGAGTGCGAGATCGTTCTCGGTTTCGTACATGGTCAGTTTTTCAAGGCTGTCTGGTGTTGTGGTTTGCATGCTCATACCATTCGTTTCAAAGTCTAGAAGCGTCATAAGTAAACAAAAAAAGCCGATGTGATGGAACGCCTCGCTTGGAGACGTTCCATCACATCGGCTTGTTGCATAACCGGCCACCCAGGTCGCTCACGATCCAATGGACATGTTGGGTGAGTTACCAACGGCCAAGGAACTGGGGTGCAATTATCTTTACATTCCAATGGTGTCAGGCGGGAGTATCCCGCGACACCTGCATCGTACGGCTTGTGCCTCGTTAAGGCAATGGCGCGGGCTGCTCTGTTTTCGTGGCTAGCTTCTGTCGAATGCGACCACAATTTGATTTTGGGGTCGAGTGTCGCACAATTGTCCTAATTGTTGCAGCTACGATTGGGACAATCGTGCGACAACAAAACACCAGCCCCAAAGTTGAATTGCGTCGAAGCTCCACTATCTGTGCTGAAAAGGTAAACCGACGCGATAGCTTGGCAGATGCGCTGGGTTTGAAGATGTGCTGGTTTGGGGTTTGCGGACCAAAGGTCCAGGCATTTGCCCAGCCCAGCGGGCTGGGAGTAAGGTGCAACTGATCGTAAGGGCCAAAGGCCCGGCCGTTTGTTGAGCAACCTACGCGTCCGCAGCGAAACGCCCCACTGCGCATTAGCGTGAATCCCGGCTGCGAGTTTTCATCAGTTCTGCGATCGCAACCGAGTTCTCATCGCCCTGCAATTCCAAGGCGTGCACTACTTTTTGACGACGATTTTCAGGATGATTCTGACTAAGTTTCCACTTGCCCTCGAGCCGCTCGATTTTGATTCGAAACCCAACGATTTGCAGCAGCATCCGCTCGATGAAGAGATTGCTTTCGCCGAGCGTCCACGGCTTAGGCATGGAGCTTTCGTAGAGTTCGACCGAGCGCCGTAGAATGGAAAGCAATTCTGCGTGGTCTTCAACTGCTTCGACTTTCCCATAAGCATGTACGGCGACATAGTTCCAGGTCGGTACCATGTTCTCCGTTTCATACCAACTTGGCGAAACGTAGCAGTGCGGACCAGAGAAAACAATTAGACAATCTTGATCTGCAAATCCTTGCCATTGCGAATTAGCGCGAGCCATGTGACCAGATAGCACACCGTAGGGCGCAAGTGAACGGTCCAAAACGAACGGTAGGTGAGTGGCAATCAACGATCCTGAGCTCTGAGTAGCTGGCTGAGTAACCGACTGAGTCACCAACAAGCCAAAACTGTTCCGTTCAATGAAATCGTGCTGAACGTTTACATCGGACTCCCGAAAGGTATCGGGTATATACATAGACATGCCCTCGAAATAGCATCCTGCTTCTGCAGGATGAGGTTCCACTTTCTCACAAACTTTGCCATCAACTACCAAGATACCAATTAGGTCAGCAGCAGTCACAGGCAGTTTGCATGTAGCGGAGTTGGATCGAAAAGAGTATTTTCTACAGTAAGCAGTTACCCAGCTACCTCGCAAACCCAATCGGCTGAGACACAAACTAACGGAAGAAACCATGACCACTGAAGAACTGTCTCAAACGCTACGCAAACTTCACGAAGAACTGTCGGCAAACCCAGCCTTGGACCAAAGTACGATCAACTCTTTGAAATCCCTCTTGGGCGAGATTCAGGTTGCCATTGATCGCGCCGCTAGTGAAGATTCACTGCAGCCAGCACTTCCAATTACGGAACGAATTCAATCAGCGATCACTGCCTTCGAGGCCAGGCATCCAAGTTTAACGTTGTCGCTTTCGAAAATTGCCGACGGCTTGAGCGCGATGGGAATCTAGCCGGCTGCTAGCGCTTCGTCCACATTAGATTGTGGGCTTGCGGATGCGTCAAGGCTTTCGAGGGACACTGAAGTACGCTCGAAATTCTTGAGCATGGTTGAGTTACTGCGGCACAGTAGTGAGCCGACGGCGCTAGTTTCGATGTTGCACTGTGTTGATTTAGGGGCAAAGCCCCCGTCCGTTTGCCCAGCCCAGTCTAAAGGGCTGGGGGCAAGGAGTAAAGGAAATCGCAGGGCCAACGGCCCGAACGTTTGTTCACTCGAAATACTCCACCGTGAGCAAACGGCCAGGCCTTTGGCCCTAACACTCAACTGCACCAAAGTCCCAGCCCGTTAGGCTGGGCTAGGTAAAATGCTGGACCTTTGGTCCGTAAACCCTAAAACAGTGCAACATCAAAAGGCGCTAACCGTCGATTTAGTGAGCCGTCGGCGCTAGGGGCTTGTTGATTTAATCAACCGTACCGCGTTAGCGGCGGTTGGCAGAGCAAAAACCGGGGCTAACGCCCATCGGTTAATTGTTATCATTTTGCTTTGACATTAAATGAACAAGCCCCTAGCCGCGGGTGACCGAAGGTGTACTCGTTCATCGTCAATAAACCTGCCAATGCAGAATAAATGGCATTTCAACTTGCATTGGAACGAGCCCAATCCATGCAAGCTCCAAACTTCGAGACCCGCGGCTAGCGCCGACGGCTCACTAACTAAACAGGCCCTAGCGCCGACGGTTCACTAACTCACTAACCCGTCAACGCTTTCAAGGCCACCACAGTACTCTCGAAATGCTTGACGCATTCCGCTACCCAAAAATCTAATGTGGACAGAGCACTAGTCCGTCAGCGAACTGACAAATGGCAACTCATCGGCCTCGAGGTGCTGTTGCATTTGAAGTTGTATTTCCAGAACCTCGCAATCCGCGTCCGAAGCGTCCTGCTCGCTTTGTCGCTTGAAGATGCGATTCCGTAACGTAATGGGATCAGCGTGGAAAGCGAGAATGCCGAACGGGACATGCTTGCGAACTGCCAGCTCTCTAAAAATTTCGCGTTGTTGTTTCAGCAAGCAAGTCGCATCGATGATTACGTTGACGTTACTTTTAAGTAGCTGCTCAGCCAACTCAGCCAAACGAGCGTAGGTGGCGGTTGTCATCTCGCTTGAATAGAGTCGCTCGGACGCCTCGTCGCCGCGGACAACTCGATCCAGTGGATTTAGTCCTGCGATCCGTTTGCGTTCTACGTCAGCCCGAATGCGGACTGCACCGTGTCGCTGAAGTACCTGTTCCGAGCCCGTTGTTTTGCCGCTACCACTCAAGCCGTAGGTGATCCACAACTTGGGCTGAGATGTATGCAACTGGGTAAACCGGTTGGCAAGTTCCAACATCGCATCGAGCTCTCGTTCGGCTGCAACATGCTCTGGCGTCGCTGGATCCGTCTGCATCGACCGCAGCGCGGCAACTTTGGCCCGCACCATCGCTCGATACACTAAATACCACTGCAATAATCCGGTGGCACTATAGTCGCCGGTGAATTCCAAGTAAGCGTTTACGAAACTATGACAGAAATCCAATCGACCATGGGCGGCAAAGTCCATCGCAGCGAAAGCGGCATCGCTGAGCGTATCAATCCAGCGAAATTCATCGCAAAACTCGATTCCATCAAAGGGTAACAATTGTTGCTTCCAAAGCACCACGTTACCCAGATGCAGGTCGCCATGGCATTCGCGGACATGCCCTTCTCGCTTGCGATCTTGAAAATGGCATTGATGACGCTCAAAACACTGGGCTGACCAGTGCTCGAGCAATTCAACCATCTCCCGCGTGCGCACGATGTTGGCATGGGCGATATCTTGGTAATTCGCGATCGCTTCCTCGCGAATCAGCTCGGGCGTCCCAAAACTACTCGCTGGCTCGGCAATCAACGCTTGTGAGTGAAAGGTGGCGATGTTTGCCGCCAGGGATCTTACCGCGTGTATATCAACTAGATTGTGCGCGACGCGATAGTTTAGCAATGCGTCCGCAGCAAACCGCCGCATGCGAACTGCGTATTCGATAGGTTCACCTCCATCAGCCATTCGAATGTGACCATGGCTATTCGTGATCGCGACCACATCCAGGTAAACATCCTTGGCAAAGCGTTGGTTAAGTCGCAATTCTTCTTCGCAGTAGTGTTTCCGCAGGGCCAACGAGGAATAGTCAATGAAGTTGTTGTGTATCGGTTTCTTGATTTTGTAGGCGAATTCACCGGCAAGCAAAACCCATGATATATGGGTCTCAATAAGCAGGACTTCGGATCCGACTGGATGTGGATACGCATCCGGTTTTCGCAACTCCTCCACCGGCAAATCAGCATGATCGATAGTCATAGTTTGAACTCAATCATCCAGCGGGGCGGACATCGTTCAGTAGGTCTTCAAGTCTCTTGAGCGTCCGCGACAGCAGCACCCTAACTGCACCGTCGGATTTATTTAGTCGGGCGGCGATCTCTTGACTCGACAGGCTCTCCATGAATCGCCAATGGATCGCTTGACGCGCATCAGCGGGCAATTGACTAAGTGCTTCTTGCATCCGTCCCAAACGCACGTGTTGCGAAAACGCTTGACTGGGGCTGGTAATACTGGCGGCTAGTAGATCGGCCAACTGAGCAGCTTGGTCACCGTGGCTGGGCAAGTTGGCATCCACCGAAACTTCGCGTGCTGCGTCGCGCTTCTGCGAGCCGAAGTGGTGTCGATGGGCGTCAACGATTGTGTGAGTCAGTATTTGCAGGAACCAAGGCATGACTTCCGAAGTCGCCAGTTTCATTCCCACAACACTTTTGACAGCTCGCGAGGCAGCATCTTGAAGCAAATCGTCGGCGTCAACTTTGCTTCGCAGTTTGACACTTGCCTTTTGCTGCAGGATGACTAGCAAGTGCGCACGATTCGCTTCCAACCAGTCCCCCAAAGCTTCCGGCGTGTCGACGTAGTCCTCGTTGTTGTGCGCTTCCTCTTGCATGATAAAAATGCTTTGCCAAAAATCTCTTCACGTGGAAATCAGTGACGCACTCTAAGCTTATCAGCTCTAAAGTTCTAGTACACGCCCGTCGAAGGATCCATCAAAGCTTGATGATTACGGTTGATTACTAGGTAGCGGAAGCCGTCAAGGCTTTCGGTGATGTGGTAGTGGAATGCGTCAAGCATTTCGAGAGTAATCCGACGGCTCACTAGATTGACAGGCCGCAAGCTAGCTAGCGTCGTCGGCTCACTCTGCACATCTTCGTTTAACTTTCACCAGTGCGCGTTATCAGGTTCGGCGAGGTCGCATCCGGCAGATTGCGACCTACCCAAGTCAGCAACTGTCGTTGATCGCAGCGAGATTAATGGTTCAACTTTTTCGAGAGATTGGTTTGACACTTGCGTTTTGTTGTTTTTTTCCACCCAAAAGCAGTAAACTGCCGTATTCCTGCCTGCCAATCTCGAGTTCGGAGCGGCAACAAAATCAAGCCTGCGATTAAAGCAGGAAGGGTCAGGCTTCCGCGTTGGCTTAGAGGCTTGGTGGGCTCGGGCGGCGTGATTGTTCCAAGCTCATTTCCAGGCTTATCTCCAGGCTCAAGTCGGATAATCTTAAATGCCTTAACTGCAGCCTCCACTGTCGGCAACTCGCTAACCCGCACCCCATCGGTCTCCACTTCCTGACCAAGCTCTGAATTCCTATCGGTAGATCTCAATGTAAAGTCAATCTCTTCGAGCAGCACACGCGGAATCGGCGCAATCTGTGATCGATTTGATAAGCGGCGGACTCGCTTGCCAACGTCCTTGGGATCGTCCCCATTCAACATCGCAATCACAGCCTCGGTTGAACTCAGTTCTGTACTTAAAGACGCAAGCGGTTTAGCCTCAAGATCAACTTCAGCGAGTTGATTGTCAGGCCTGTAGGCTTTTCCCGCAACAATCAACCCAGTCGTTTCAACATTACGAAGTGGTGACGCAGGCGATGAATCCGGTATGGCAACTTGCAGTCGACCAACCGACAACTGTTCAATCGGTTGCAATTGCGGTCGTAGGTCATTGGAAGTAGTCGAGCTACTTGATACGACAGGCGCTGCCAAGCTCACGTTGATTGCCAACTCGCCTCGTGAGTCGCCATTTCCGGATGAATTGTCATGGGGAACCTCCGTCGGCTTGTTCGTATGGGACTTTCCAGGAACAGAGGGATTCGAATCGAAAGCACACTCTTCGCCAACGTTCCCAAAATCAACGGTCTCACCGGTCGTCTCTCCCGGTGTCTCACTGGCCGTCTCAAGCTCATTACTTAAGCACTCTTCAATGACCGTTACGATCACTTCACCTGCCAAGTCAACTTGTTGGGCTTCATCGATAGCGGCTGCATCCGTGATTACCTCGCTGCTCTCCTCTTGAACAACAGGTTGCTCCATACCTGCTTCGGTAGCCTCCATCTCAACAGCGAAGTTCTTTGGATCAAAACTCGACTCAACCGAACTAACCGACTCAATGGATTCAGCGGACTCAAGTGAGATCGACATCAGGGCATCGTCGGCAGAGCAACAGGCTCGCGATTCCAAACTTTCAACCAGCCTCAGTCGGTACCAGTTAGTTACGTGCGATTTTTCATTCCGTCTTCTGTTCACGATTTCGCTCCTCGATCATTGGATCTTGGCAAGTGCTTCAATCGTTCCAGCGACTCGATGTCACTGCGCAGTTCGCGAGTTTGACGCTGGATATCGTGAGTCTGAATGCCACTCGCAACCACCCAATCGACAATCTTGCGGATCTCAGCCAATAATTCATCCGCTGCATTATGGCTGTGTCTGGCATCGATCTTGGCAATGTCCGCCAACACGCTGGCTAAAGCTAACTGATGACTGGGATTGGGCCGAGCATCAACTTGGCGAACAAGATGCTCCAAGTTCTCCTTGGCCAGTTCGAATAGCTGTCGTCCCTCAAACCATTGGCCCAACTGGCACTCGAGTTCCGCTAGGCCCCTGTGACTGGTGGCCAGTTCCCTCCAGTGGCTCGGCCAGTTTGGATGCGTGCGCGTTAACTTACTCTTGGTTGCAATCGCCTCGCGAAACTGCGCTCGGGCGTCATCGATCTGCCCATACTTGGCGAGCAGCACCGCAAAGTTATGTTGGCTTGCACCTAAGCGTTGAGAATACTTGACCGACGCGGCGGAACTCTGGTTCACGCACTGCTCATGGATTGCCACGGCTTCTCGGCTGTACCTCAAGGCCTCGCTTAGTTGGTCCTCAGCCCGCGACAAGGCAAGGTCATCCAATACGGTTCCAAATTCAGAAAGCAAATCATTCCGCTTGGGAGAGCACGCCAATTGTTCGCGATAGAGCGTCGCCGCTTTATCGAGCTCGAGGGCTTTCTGAGCTTGATTGCCTAGATGCCCCAAGGCCCGCGCCAAATTTGCATGGGTTGCTGCTTCGTCGACTCGTGAAGCATCATGAGTCCGCGCGATGTACTGCTCATGGACTCGCAAGGATTCGGTCAACTGTTCAACCGCTAGACTAAACTCCCCTTGGTTCAAGTAAACCAACCCGAGATCATTGCGCGCGATCGCAAGCTTCCGCAAGTCTTGTGGCCGATCAATTCTTTCAAACGCCACGATGGCCTTCTCGTAACTCGATTGCGCCTTGGCGTGATCGTCAGCTTGCACCAGTGCGGCGGCCAAATGCAGACGCGCCGTCGCAATATCGCTCATCAATTCAGGATCGCTTTGCAAGTGCTCCGGCAATTCACATTCGGTCAAGAAGGATTCGTAGTATTCAATCGTGTCCGCCAACATTTGAGACCGAATCGTTTCCGCGCCAGGAACCTCCGCCAGCGGGCTGATGACTTCACTGCTCCAGCGGTTCAGCAAATTGCGACTCTGCCAATAGGTTTCCTGCGCGATCAGGCGTCGCTCCTCGGACTTGGTAAGCGCCAGTTGAAGATCTTGACGCGCCAACCAAACCTGTGTGGTGCCTACCAACAACGCCGCCATGGTCGCAGCGCCGCCAATGGCCGCTACCGTCGCCAACAACTTGTGTTGTTTCAGCCACCTTAAACCCAATTGCAACCAACTGGGGCGACGGCCTGCAATCGGTCGACCATCGCGCACCGCCATCAGATCAAACGCGAGATCGGCGGCGGTGGAGTAACGCTCCTCGCGGTCTTTGGACATCGCTTTGAGTATTACCGTCTCCAGATCGTAAGGAATCCGCCGATTCAACTTCCTCGGACACACCGGCTCATCGCGCTCAATCCGCCGACATACATCCGGACTTGCTTTACCATCGAACGCTTGCCGTCCGGTCAGCATTTCGTACAACGTCACACCGAAACTATACACGTCGGTACGTTGGTCCAGCGGTTTTCCCATGGCCTGCTCAGGACTCATGTAATTGACCGTCCCCAACAAATCGCCGCTCAACGTTAATCCCGTCTCGCGTGTGCAGCGGGCCAAGCCGAAATCGGTGATCCACACCTTGCCGCTTTTGTCGACCAATAAATTGGATGGCTTAACGTCCCGATGGATGATTCCACAATCGTGCGCATGTTGTAAAGCATCCGCAATCGAAATCGCTACATTCAAAAAGTCAGCCAGCTCACCCGACATCCAGCGAGTGCGGTCGCCTTTGTCGAGCGAATGACCGTCGATCAACTGCATCGCATGATAGTGAATTCCAGCATTTTCACCGACCGAATAGATCGGAACGATGTTGGGGTGTTGCAGTTGCGCGACCGCCTTGGCTTCCAACAAGAATCGTTTTAGCTGCATCGGTTGCAGCGAAGCGCTCATCGGCAGCAGCTTTATGGCAACCGGTCGATCCAACGAACATTGCGTGGCCGCGTAAACAAACCCCATCCCTCCCCGACCAATCATGTCCCCCAACACAAAATCGCCCAACCGTCCACCGACTTGCAACTTTGGATGACTCGGAACGGTATCATCGGTGCAGTGAACAGCTTCGTGCAAAGTTCGCAAACTGGCCAGGCACTTGTTCAGCGGCTCAGCGAACTCGGGGTGCGCTGCCACAATGCGATCCACTTCCAGCGGTCTGCCTTGCTCTAACGCGACCATGCATGTTTCGACGATTTCCGCGACACGCTCCTGATGTTCCGAAGACAAGCGATCAATCGACGACTGTTTCAAAATTGTTCCCTGAGCCACTGCACCTGTCCCGTTTCAGGAGGTTTGATTCTCGTTCTCACACCTGCTCTCGCAATTGTTCCAACGCACGCAACCACAGCATGCGTACCGCACCAGCCGACTTGCCCAAGCGAGCCCCGACTTCATCGAACGGCAGATCTTCAATATGTCGCAGAATCAACACGTCTCGATAGTTCGATGGTAGGCGTGCGATCCGTTCGAGCACCGCACTCAATTGTTCTTTCTTTTGCAGAATACTGCTCGGTGACGACCCATTGTCCGTAAACCAGTGATCCCTGTTTTCCAATCGTGAGCCGCTCGCATTGGGCAAGGGCTCAATGCGTCTTTCGCGACGCAAGTCGCGTTTGTCGGTCAACAAATGAACTTCAACCATCCGCGCCAAGTTATTTGCGAGGATCTGTCGAATCCATGCAAGGAACTCACGCTCGTGCCCGCCGCGAAACTGATGAAAATCGCGATAGGCTTCTAGCATGGTTTCCTGCACAACATCCGACGGATTGCAACGAGCACGAATTCTTGGATCAAGCCGCGCAACAGCAATCCCCAGTAAATAATCGCGGTAGACACCAAGCAGCTCGCCTACGCTTTCCTGGTCTCCACTTTTCGCTTTTTGCAAGACATTTTGTATGTGCTGATGGGTTATTGAGCTCAATCTGTTCCTCGCGTCTAACTGCATTGGCCGGAACCCGAACACTTTGTCACGTAATTCGGAAAAGATTTCTTACCGTGGGACCATCTGTCCCGAGCCCTTCCGGTAATTCGATAGGGGGCATGTTTTATTGTCGCACGATTGTCCCAATCGTAGCTGCAACAATTGTGCGACACTGGCAGCCGCTTACGACATCGGGTTCTCGGGCCATGCATGCTTGGGATAGCGAGCCCGCAGTTCCTTCCTTACCACACTATACGTATTTTTCCAAAAGCTAGCCAAATCGTCCGTGATTTGCTGGCATCGCATGTTCGGCGCAAGTAAATGCAGTAGCAGTGGTACCCGGCCACCCGCCACTCGCGGCGTATCCGCCAATCCGAAAAACTCCTGTATCCGCGCCGCCAGAATCGGAGGCTTACCGACCTCGTATTGCAACGTCACCGTCCGCCCACTCGGCAGCGTAAAATTCTCAGGTGCATTTTGTTGTAATAGTCGACGTTGATTGGCATCCAGCAGACCTTCCAATAAACTACGCCAGGGAAGCTGCTTAAGTTCATCGATACTCCGCATTCCATAACACCATTGGATCAGCGAATCTCGCAGTCCGGAGGGTGTCAGCACTGGCAAATCACTATCGGGCATCGCCTCGGCCAACCAGCGCACGCGGCCAAGCCAACTGTTTAGCGACTTGTCGTCGGAGGGAATTACCTTGTGCCATTGCTGCACCGCCGCTCCTGCAAGCAACTCTGCGGTAGCTTCGTCCAAAGGCGTTGCAATCGGCGTCTCTTCAATCACCAAATCCAACCAGTAAGTCCGCCGTCGCGTAACCACTGTCCCTTGTGTGGGATGCATAAAGCGATCATCCCGTTGGCTCAAGTGCTCGATCGGTAACCATTCGGGCTCAATCGCCGACGCCTGTCGCACGCTCGCTTCACTACCACCAGCATCCACATCGATACACAAAAACAATTCCGCTTGTCGCACCCCGGAACTGCTTTCCAGCTTCACACCGCGACCGCCAACCATCAAGCCGCGAGCGTCGTTGGGACCGCGTCGTTTGGCGAGTCGATCTGGAAAGGCGGCCAATAGAACTCGCGGCAATTGATCCTCCAGCGGTTCATCAGTCACACGCCCGAGCGATTGTTGAACTTGCTGATCCAACTGCTCAGCGATCCGCGCTACCTGCCTGGCTGCCCCAGGCTTAATCGCTATCGCAGTTGAAGATCCACTGCGGCCCCGCAAGAAATCTTGAAGCATCGACAGTCGATTGGTCACATCGCAGTCGTGATGATGTTGCGTGCGGGTGTAGGGTTGTCGCGACCCGGTCGCTTGTGCAGTGCGATCGAACACATCGCGCTCGGACAACATTGCGGCCGCTAACGCAGCACTGCGAGGAATCTTCAATGCATGTCCTTCGATCAGCAGTCGCCCCAAGCGTGGATGGACAGGCAACTGGACCAAGCGACGCCCGAGCGCCGTAGGTTGCCCTGCCGAGATTGCATCGATCCGTTCGAGTAACTGCAGTGCTAAGTCAATTGCCGACTCACGCGGCGCGGTTACCCAAGGAAATCCACCGTTTGCATTCTCATGGTTCGCTGCTCCTTCGCTGCGCTCCCCAATCAACTTGGACTCGCCCCAGCACAACAACTGTAGCACTGCGCCGGCTAGATCGACTCGTAGGATTTCAGGTTCGAGATGCTCCGGTCGGCTGCGATGGGTCACTTCGTCCCACATGCGATAGCACACGCCAGGCGCGGTCCGCCCCGCTCGACCAGCCCGCTGAGCGGCCGAGGCTTTGGTGATCGGCTCCAGTTCTAAGCAGTTCAAGCCTAAGCTCGGATCGACACGTTGCACTCGAGCCCAACCGCTGTCAACGACGATTCGTACACCGTCGATGGTCAGCGAGGTCTCAGCGATATTGGTCGACAAGATTATCTTTCGCCGCGCGTTGGGTTGCAGAACACGATCTTGGTCTTGCGCCGACATCTCGCCGAACAATCGCATCACTTCCCAATCTTCACGTGCGGCTCGACCTTCCAATTGTCGCGCTACTTGATCGATCTCACCCGCGCCAGGCAAGAATACGAGCACATCGCCGGGCTGCTCCGTGGCCGCTTTCGCGGTTTGCTCCGCAACCAAGTCCGTTAATTTACCCCGCACGCCGAAGCGACTGTAATGGATGTCAACTGGATACAGCTGCCCGGGGACGCTGATTACGGGTGGTTGATTCAAGTACTCTCGAATCGAATCTGTGTTCAGCGTCGCGCTCATCACCACTAAACGCAAGTCGGGTCGCAATTCCATCTGCACGCGACGCAGCATCCCCAACAGAAGGTCGTACTCCAACGAACGTTCGTGGAACTCGTCCAAGATCACGACAGCAACATCGGCCAATGCGATATCCGATTGCAGTTGTCGCAGCAGGATCCCGGGAGTCATCGCCACCAATCGCGTAGCCGCAGACACCCGTCGATCAAATCGAACGTGGTAGCCCACCAGCCCGCCCACTTCGGCTTGCAATTCATTAGCAATTCGGTCTGCGGACGCACGAGCAGCGATGCGTCGCGGTTGAACCAAGACAACTTTCTGAGTGCATTCGCCCAGTAAAGCCGGTGCCACCCGAGTCGTCTTTCCCGCCCCGGGCGGCGCCTCCACCACCACGCAAGCGTTTCCCCTCACCGCCGCCACAATCTCTGGCAGCGCCACATCAATCGGCAAATGTATTTTTATTGGTTGCACACAAACGCTATCGGTAAAGGCTCACTTACAAAGCAGCTTGCAATCTCGCTGCCTGGATTACAGCCTACTATAAGATCCCGCATCCGCCTGCCCCAGGCTACACACGCAGGTCGCACTCCGCCACATGCTGTCCTAGGTAGGTCGCATTTGCCTTGGTAGGTCGCATCTGCCAGATGCGACCATCTGCATGCCTTGGGTGGGGCGCATCTGGCAGATGCGACCGCGGCACGCATCTGCTCCCAACCTCTTAGGCTTAAACGCAGACGTAGCTTCATCGCAAAGCGATCTACAGACAATAGCCGGTGGTAAGCGGAGCGCCACCACCGGAGAGAATGCACCGAGGAGAGTCGATCCTGAAGGGATCGCAGAATTGGGTCTATGGCTGGACTAGGGCGAGGCTAGCAGCACGAAGAGCACCGTCGGAATGTACATGGGGCTGCGATCCCTTCAGGATCGTTGCCCCATCGCTGCCTGCCAACCGGGCTGCCTGCCAACCGGTGGTGGCGCTTCGCTTACCACCGGCTATTATCTTCGATCCTTATCGGATCGCCACTCTGCCCCATGCAGCACCCTCTAGCTTCTAGCAACTCGCCTCCGACGTCGATAAGCCGCTCCCCATGCAGCGCACCCAGCCAAACCAAGCAGCGCAAGCGACGAGGGTTCAGGCACAGCAGTGATCGAGTAATTTAGATTGAAGTCATCAATACCAAAAGTATCACGACTTCCTGTCCCTGTAGCAGCTGTTAGTGTGACAACGCGAATCCACACTGGCCCCGAGAAGTTATCGAGAGCATTTCCGAAGGAAAGTGTGTTGGCTGTTTCGCCAAAAGATGTTCCAAGATTGAGGTTGCCAATTGAGGTAAACGCAGTTGGGTTCGCCCCAAACCCGTAATCGACTTGCCATGTCGTAGTTCTGCCCTGATTGTTTTGTAGCTCTGCATTCAAGTTCAAACTGAAGCTCTCGAAACCGGTTGTGTTTTCGATTTCCAAAACGAACGCAGCGCCTGGGTCTCCAAAGGCTGCCGCTTGCCTCACCGATAACGCTCTATCCAGTGCATTTGCCTGTGCGGCAGTACTCGCATTTCCAGCCAGGCCGGTGACACTCGCTGACGAAAAGAACTGACCCGTTGTTGAGGCCCATGTGCCACTTCCCAAGGCGACTGGGGTTCCCAGCACACTTGCGGTTGCCCCCGTTCGCACTGTCCAGTTGGCAGGTAAACCACTATTGAAATTTTCAGTATGCGAGGTCCCGGTGAGCACCAGACCGGCAGCACACTGCCCGACAATACCTAGACCGAATACAATCCCCAAAACACCATTCCGCAGCATAACACTCCCTCCAAATCGGGTGGATTGGACTGTTTTTGCACGGCCTCCGACTCGGGCAAAACGAGTCCACACGCAAGAAATTGAGCACGCTTCCCCGAGCCATACTACCTTGTGTGTATCTGCATCGCCGATCCGTCGCATTGCTAAACAGAAAAACCACACTTCCGGCCTAGGTGTTCACCATAATAGCGTTTTTCCACACATGAAAAACAACCCCTAGAGATTTTTTCTGAGGTACGAGCGTATTTCGAGCTACGCGTTACTCCATTCTTGCTAATTTACCCCTTCCACGATGGTGAGAAATTCTTTAAGAGTCTACGTACGATTCCGAAGGAATATTTACGGAACATTCCAAAGGAATACAACACAATAGCCGGTGGTAAGCGGGGTAAGCGGAACGAGCCACCACGGAGAGAGCACGAAGGAGAATCGATCCTGAAAGGGATCACAGAATTGGGACGCCACGTCGTCTAAGGCGCGACCGGCAGCGCGCAGGCGTGAAGCTCACCGTCGGAATGCGTATGCGTCTACGATCCCTTCAGGATCGCTGCCTGCTAACCGGTGGTAGCGTTCCGCTTACCATGCAGCCCAAGCGTCTAGCATCTAGCATCTAGCATCTAGAGTATCCTCCCCCACTTCTCCAGCTGCACCGCCTTCGAAAACTCGCGGCGATAAACGTCGTGGCAGTGTTGTCGCATCGCTTGCACTCGGCTCGGGTCAGCCGCGAAGGCACGCAGCTCACCAGCCACTCGCTCCACGCTCGCATCATCATCCAGGACCCAGCCGACTTTGAATTCTTCAATCCAGCGCGCGATCGCAGACTCTGGGCTGCCAGCGAACAGTACGGGTCGTCCGACAGCTAGTGCCCCAAAGAACTTCGACGGCACAACGGCACCCGTCCAGTTCGGTGCCAAGCTGACCATGTGCACATCCGCAGCCCCCAAACGTTTGCCTAACTCTTCCTCCGTAGCAAACCCCGCAAAGCGAACCTTTAAGCTACTCGATGCTGCTTGCGGAGCACTGGAGTAATGTTCCTCGCCTAGCCCCGTTACTCCCGCGCCCTGTGATGACGCGCCCCGTGAGTACTGTGTCTCCCCTCGCCCCGGTACTCCGGGGAGAGGGGTCGGGGGTGAGGGGCTTGGTTCGTGCAATTCGCTTCTTAACTCGTCCATCCTCGGCCCACGCCCTGCATAGCAGAACGCGATCGAGTCCCCTGAGACCCGCCGCGCCAACTCCAAAAACGGCTTGTAAATATGTGCCCGTCCTAAGTTACCGCTATACAGCAACCCCAGCTTCGCCTCACCAAATAATTCCCCGCGCACTCTCGCATCCGCCTCCAAGACGCTCTCCGGTTCCACCAGCGCCCAAGGCGTAACGGTTAAGTGCAATGCACTTTCTGGTTCTTTTTCTTCATCTCGTTTCTCGCCTCTCGCCACTCGCAGTTCGGTGCGCATGCACGCCCCTAGATCGACGATCGCATCGCAGCGTCGATACGCCACGCGGAGCAAGGCGTTGAGCAGCCGCACGAAAACGGAGTCGGGCCGAACGATCCCTTCAGCAATTGCTGCGTGCGGATACAAGTCATGGCACCAGTGAACGATACGAGCCCTAGGACGAAAGAGCCGCCAAGGAATCGCCACCAGCACTCCCAGCGGAGGATCGGTGCCGATCACCACAGTTTCGCGCGGGCTGCGTCGAGTCCACAGTGCCCGCCAAGTCCACCCCAGCAGCATCGCGATCGTATTCCCCACGCGTCCCTTGTTCGACCCTTGTCTCCAATCCGGCCGCCAGACTCTATGGATCTCAACTCCGTTCCAATCCTCCCGCTTAGCATAAGCCGCCGCCCCATCATGGCAACTGCGAACCGAAGGCATCGCCAGAACCTGCTGCCCGCGTTTTGCAGACTCTTCGGCGATGTCTGAGAACAGCCTCGCACTAATCACATCATCGGGATGAAAAAAGTGATACAGAAGAATTATTCGTTTGGTGTGTTCCACGGAGAATCCGCTTAGTGCTTTTCCAGTTGTTTTACGAAGGGCAGCACCGTCCGTACAAACGCAACTAGGATCTTTCCATACCGCGCGCGTTGCTCTTTAGTCAGCGCACCGCTGTCCGCAATGTATAGTTGGGCCTGATAGACCGTTGAATTGGCGGCAGCACCTCGGGTAAATGAGCTGGAGAGTGTAGTTACCGCTTCTCCGTCTTCAGTGAAGTTTACATAGCAAAGAAACGATTCGCTCTGAAGTTGATCAGCTAAAGTGATCTCGGTAATCTCCAGCGGCAGATCCTCTTCAAGTGACTTGGTTGTTTGGGTATCAAGCACTTGCTGACCAGAAAGGCGATAGCATTCTTCCAGCGAATGGAAGGTACCAAATGGAAAGTCAAGTGAAGCTTGGACAATCTGTGTTCCATTTTTCATTTGCCACGCGACCGAGTGCTCTCCGAAGAAGCTACCGGTTTCGCGATGCGATGTTGAGAATCCGACGACTTGCATGCCTTCGAAACTCGCCGGTAATGCCCCTTGGTTGAAGACCTCTTTGATGTTCTGTTCGCTAATTGCGACTAATCTGACTGGGGTTATCTGCCACGGGCCATTTCCCGTTAATAGTAGTGTTGAAGCGCACCCGATCAATCCAAATGACGTGCAAGCAACTCCAACCGCGACCTTTAGTGACTTAGCGGGCGTCTGAGAGGGTGCACTTGAGACTGGCGTTTTCTTATTTCGTTGTGAGTTCGCACTGGGCCAGTTTACCAATCGATTGTACATCAGATGGATTTGGTTGGTGCCAATTGCTCGTGAGGGGAAAGTCATCAACAAGCCGGTAAAGGCTGACTGCGTCAACATCAAAAAAATGAAGGAAGATGCAAATACAGTAAGTCCGAGCAACGTATGCGGCCAACCATGCGTCAGATCTATGCCGAAGCGATCGAGCAAAATTGCAATGGTGGATATTCGTACAAGATTTCCTAACCAAGCCCACATCGGGACAGTGGATAGGGTGATTAGGCTAACCAAAAAACTCCTCTGTTGCCAAATCACTAACATCAATGCAATGGCTGCGAGAGAGTACAAGCTGTCCACACCACTGCAGGCTTCGTCAACAAACAACTCGCCCGTTCTGATCTCAAGCACGTTTGCACGACGCAGATGAGGCGTCGAGGTCAAGTCCAGCACCGAACTTGCGGATTGAGTTGACCAAGTTTGCAACTGCTGCACTAGCAGCGTGTCTCCATTCATCGGCAATGGCAGAGTTATAGCCAGCAGCGACATCCACGCAACAATCTCATGCCAAGGTGTTGCCCCCAAACGCAGCAGTAACCAACCGAAGGTTACGAAGATCAACGCCACATGCGACAACCATGGCGACAATAAATAGAGCGCGTAAGCGGCTACGCAAACTGCAATCGCAACGCAGCCTCCACCAATCAGCCGACGTAGCGTGGAACTAACTGACCCCGTTTTCCCACGCATGTATATCAAGACGCAAAACAGTCCCCATGCTATGGGAAAGAACTGAAAGTGCTCGCGGCTTGACAAGTTCTGCGAGTGTACCCACAGAAGTGGGCCGATCCCAAGCAATCCGGCCAGCAGCACCCAATCCAACTGGGATTTGAATATCGGTGTGGTCCATCCACTTCCGGCCTGAGCAGCGGGTTGTTCCGTAGACATTGTTTAGCGTTTCCAGGGTAGCTGTTCGTGTCTTACTGTCCAGGCGCAGCGGGCTTGCCCTCTGCCATTGTGCGATGTTCCGTCGCCATTTTTTCATCGCCCATCGCGGAGTATGCAATCGCCAAGCTACCATGGACTGGACCGGCGAGTTCCGGTGCTCGGAGAGCTAATTCCAAATCCACAATGGCCTCCGAATATCGACGCAGTTTGATTAAAATCTGCCCGCGAGTTTCTCGCACATAGGGATGCTCACCAAGTCGTTCAACAGCCGCATTGGCTAGTATTAGAGCCCGTTCCAAGTCAGGCTTTTCCTGCTTGGTTAACGCAACCGCTAAATTGTTCAGCAAGCCGGGATACTGTTTCTGTCCCTTCATCGCAAGATCCAAGTGGAGATTCGCGTTACTTACATCACCGCGAAGCAATGCGACGGTCCCCTCAACGAAATGAACGCAATCTGGCGAGACCCCGTTTAGCATGAGGGCTCTCAATTTTGCAACATCTTGATCGTCGTTGTCCACCACGTTGACTGCGGTTTCGAGAAGGAACTCTAGTACCGCTTCACTGTCAGGCGCAAGTTGCATCGCTTTCTGCAGCAGGCCCATCTGCGTCAAGAGAGATTTCTTGGTGTTCCCTTCAGTGCTTCGAACTCTCAGCGCCCAGGCCACTAGGCTTTCGCCACCAGCGGTCTTAAAGTCCTTATCAGCGGTCAAATTGAAACCATCACTTAATAGGCGTGTGGCCTCCTCTTCACGCTCGATCAACGAAAGCACTTGAGCTAGTTCTAGCCTAGCCTTCTTGTCCGTGGGTGCGACCAGCAGACGTTCTGTCAAGTTTTTTCGAGCCAATTCGGCGTAACGCATCGTATTCGATTTGTCGCCAAGCTGCTTGTAAACGAGTGTCACTGTTGGGAGAAGGGAAGGCTCTGTTTCGGAAGCTGCCGCAAAATACTGCGCTGCTTCTGATAAGGCGCCGACAGCGAGGCAGTACTTGGCAAATTGTGTTCGGGCTGTCGTGAGAAACGACGAGTTTCTGCTGCCCAACGCAATCTCACTTAACGCACGATACTGCGCATGTTCTTCTTGCGACCAATCCTTGAGCTTCGCTAAGTCATAGTGACGGAGCAATATGAACAGAGCCGCTTCGGGATTTTTTCCGCGATTAACCAACTGCCCCATTCTGCGAATTGCTTGTTCTTTGTTGCCCTGCTCGTCTTCAAGAATCGCTAATTGGTACTGATATGTCTCCCGAAAAGGGTTTTGACTAATCAAGCTTGTAAGGCAAATCTTGGCGGTATCGTAGTCTTTGGTAGATATTGCGGATGAGAGTAGCTGCCGATACTTGTCGCCCCGCCAATCGCTTTTTTCAAAGCGTTGATTGATCACCACCACTGTTACCAGGAGCATCGCTGCAATTGAAAGTAAGGCGGGGCCAACGCTGGCGTACGGTCTCGAAACAAGCCAGCGATAAAGGAAGCCAACGAACCACGTGGTCAGATAAATGGGATTGAAGTAGTCGTACCAGTTCAGTTTCTTGGTGGGCGAATAGCGAAGGGCAGCGAGCGTTTTTGTCCAAGCAGGTTCGTGAAAACGAAAAAACGCTCCTAGCGACTTGCGAATTGACTTACCTAAACGAGCGATCCCAATTCTGCTCCATACAGAAGCTTGAGGGGCGCTAAAGTCCCTCCTAAATCGACTGCGCAGCCAACTGAGCAGCCCGCGATTTCGTGATGTGCGTTTGGACATAGTGAATCAACTCGACTTCGTAAACTTACGCATTAACCCTGCGTGGGCGCACGTTTCTGGCACTCATTAAGGATGACTGTTCGAACCTTTTTGAATATTTCCGTCAGAATTGCTGCTGTTTCAGGTAGTGCAAATTCATCCGACTCGTAAACCAACTGCACCAGAGCGAGTTCCCCTTGCGGGGAATTGTATTGCTCTAGTTCGCCGGAACGTAGACGAACCCAAAGGCTGCTGAGAAAATCTCCCGTAGGTGCGTTCACTTCGTTTCCGCGTGAATCCAGGCCGCTAAAAAGTAAGTAGGTAACACCACCAGATTCATTAAGTAATCTCGCGTCAACATAATTCCAGCCAGCGTCAGAAATAGTCTCCTTGCTATTCAACTGGAGACCATTCCCTTGGTAGCACAAACAGAGGTCATGCCAAACCGAATAAGGCTGATTTACCGCCAGCGTCAGAGGGATTCCTTGGTATGTGCCGCGCCATACATCCGCGTTCTCACCAAAGGGTAAGTTCACGTCACCTCGTATACGCTCGTAGGACGTTTGCTCAAAACCCTCTATGCCTAGCATGGCGAGTTTCTCTGGCAAAGCCAGAAATGGCTCTTTCTCTGCCACCGAGATCGTAGCAGGGCCTGACCTCAGGAATGAACCTACAAATTGCAAGCTCGCACCAAGGCAAAGTAGGCCCGCGATAATCGATGGAACAGCCACGACCACAATGCTAGGCACCGATCGCTCTGCAGTCGCAGATGTCTCGCCTGTTTCGCTCATTCGGCGATTCCATACATAGACCAACGGGTTCGATTCGGGAGTCGCAGAATCGCGAGCCTCCACTGGAAAAAAGAGTACACGAATTAACCGGTCGGTTGACAAAAGCAGCAGTATCGCCAAAGTCAAACAAGTGTACCCCAGCACCTCATGTTGCCAGCCATGCGCCAAATCCATGCTCATTCGACTGCTTGCGTAAGCGATCGTAAAAATCCGCACCACATTCATCAGGCCTGCCCAAAAAACAGCCGCCAGAAAATACAGCGGCAGAAGTATCGGTGGGCGACGCAAGACAACCACAATTAAGAATGCAACGAAAATCAATGTGTACAGCGATTGCACACCGCTACATGCCTGCTCCACAAACAATTTCCCTTTCGCTAGCTCGATGACGTTGCCGAATTGAGCGTGAGGGATATCCACCAAATCAAGGAAGAAGCTACTCAATCGAGTTGACTTTAATTGCAGCCAGTTGGTTAGAGCGTCATCAAATCCCAAGGGCAAAGACAGGATTAACCAGGACAGCGGCCAGATACTCAGTAGTGATCCACCCTTGGATTCGCGATGCGACTCGAACCAAGCTCCCAACAGAAAGACGAACCCAAGCGTACCAAGCCAGCCGGAATAGAGTCCAACGCCGACGCTGAGAAAAAGCATTCCGAATGCTAATAGGGTCCATCCAAACCAGCCGAATTGCGTGTCTAGCTTGCGGTTCCAGCGAGCGTTGATTAGGAACCCGACCGCTAAAGCCAATGCAGGCAGATAGTGATATTGCTCAAAATTCCACAATCTCCGTACGTGGTCAACCAGACTTGGCGCACAGGCTATCGCCAGCAGCAGCCAGAGTATTTTATCCAAGTATAAGTTCATTTCTTCGCTTCGCCCGCAAGTTGCCACCACCCAACAGCGAAAGGGTACAGAACCTTATTATAGGTTAAGCTTTAGATTTATCGTTCAAACAAATAAAAAAACGGGATGCGAAAATTCGCATCCCGTTCCGTTTATTTTGATCATAGGGCGGTACGCAGAGCCGAAACTAAGCGACCTTCGCCTTGCGACGGCGATACAGACCTACACATGCAACAGCACCAACCAAAAGTGCCATGGTACCTGGCTCGGGTACTGCTTGGATCGTACCAGCATAACCGGTGGCGTTACCGAAAGTAAACGCACTACCGAGAACAGCGGGTTGCCGCAAAATTGCGTCAGCATTGGCAACCGTCGAATTCGTGTCAGAGACTGCGCCACCGAACGTGTTGATCGTGAAGTTCAGAATTCTGCCAGGGTTAGTTGCAGAAAAACCGGTCAACGTAAACGAGTCAGTTGGACCGTTTCCGATGCTCCAGAACGAGGCAGCGGCATTAAAAGTGTTGATGAGCGGTTGAGCGCCAAACCCCAGGTCACCATTGTAGAGTTCAAGTCGTGTGAAATTGCCAGCCGAATCGTCCATAGTTGCGAGCAAGGACAGATTTTTTGGAAGTGCAGCTGGTCCCCCAAGGGCCATGAAATCCGCAGTGACGGTCTCAAACCGTAGCAAGAAAATTCGGGTCAAAGTAGCCGCTTGCACGTTCGAAGCGG
>JANRMD010000290.1:0-5959 GCA_033761895.1 Pirellulaceae bacterium
TGTCCAGATTAGATTTTGGGTTTGGTCGTAGCCACCGCTGCCAAGCGGTGGTTAGGCACATGGTGTTCCACCGTCTGGCAACGGTGGCTACACCGGGACATGCCAACCACAGTGAGCACTAGTACCCCCAAACGTTAGTCTTGATGTTGCGATTTGTTCCAGATGTTGCAAGTTTTGGCCTTTCGCAACCCGAAGCGTAAGCGAGGGACCGAATTACGGCGTGAACCTGACGATGCAGAAAGGTCCCGTAACGCTTCGGATTGCTTTTTCAGAGGCCTGCATGTGGCGATCGGTGAGAAGTATCCAGACTACGGCGCAAAACCACAGCAAACCGAACCTAACCCCCCGTCAACCGGTCTCATCCTGGCAGATTGCGAGTAACTTCTGGGGTAGCACCAGGAATTCGTTAAGTATTCCCAGTCATTCGCGGTTGTCAACTCGCTACAATCAAGCTAAATTCTCTCAAACTCGCGACCGATAAGGTCGGCGTGTGGAGGATTGCGTTCGAGTAGCCGTCGCTGGATAGTGCACTGCGCTCGATCAAAATGCGGCTTGGACTGCCCTTGCCGATATTCCGCAAGCATGATAAAAGTTCGACCGACTGAAACGCACTCCCAAAACTGTGTGCGGAGAAGCCGACGATACCCCGTGGTGTAATGGTAACACTAAAGATTTTGGATCTTTCATTCATGGTTCGAATCCATGCGGGGTAGTTTTGATGCATGAAACCCCTGATTTTCCAGGGGTTTTTGCGTTTTGTGACTCACAATACTCCCATATTCTAGCCTGTGCAGCACCACTTTGTTTGACGTAAGTCCTTTGGCATCGGGACTAGTGGCTCATCTTTATTGCACCGCTTTCTGAGCATTGTCGCGATTAGACTTGGATTCAGCGAAAGGTCACCTGCCGCAGGTATGTAGATCGCATCCCTGTTAGTTCCAAGGACTCTGGCAAAATGCTCAACGCAACTCGGCGTTGCATCTCAGTGCTGTGAGCGTACAAATCAAAACGAACCCTTTGGGCAGTCTAGCAAGAACGCAAAATACTCAGCACAGCAAGTCGTTGCTCTCAGCACTTCGATTCTTAGTGTGGTTCCGTAAAGCTGCGAATTCGTAGGCCGTCCCGGCTTGCACCGCTTCTGAGTGTGAGAGAAGCAATTGGGCAACCTCACGAAAGATCGGGACGAGAAAAGCAACGGATGCTAGCTATGCAGAACATGGCATTCTAGGTGACCTCGTTTTATGTCGCCGCGGTTGCGCCCACCGAGGCGACACTTGGGAACGCGAAACCCCCAAAGCACTACAGGCCAGTCGCTTGCGGCGATGTACGCCCAGAGACGCGTCGCAGAGAGGCGTCGGGGAGGAGTGGCCTCTTTTGCGGATGGTGGATTCCACCACCCACAAAACAGTACTTTTCTCGATTTACCACTGAGTGCAACGACTAAATACTGAAAACGTGTTGGTTTACAACTTGAAGCCTTCTTCTAGTGAAGGAGGTGCGTTCTCGGAGAGCAAATCTCACGTTCAATCGAGCACGAACTTTGTGTGATGTAACTTAATTGGTGAAGGATTCTTACGAGATGAACATCAAGGGGAGAATTGAAATGACGAAGAAGAATCAACTTTATTGGATCGCGGCGATCGCTTTATTGGTCGGCGTGCTCGTAGCTCCCGCACGGAGCCAAGCGGGCGTCATCACGGTCGCTCAAGGACAGATTCCTCATCCTAGTGGTACTCAGACAATTAACTTTGCGCACCAGCCGTTGTCTGGTACGGTCGTAGGAGACACCAATCCGCCGAATCCAAAGTTGTTTTTTGATTTTACAGCAAATTATAGCAAATTACACGCAAACGGCAGTGGTATAGATACGCGGGACATGCTCAACACGAATCAACCGGGGCCCGGTTACACCACAATTTCAGTAACGCCTCAGCTTCCTTGGATCGGATGGACATATATGGACTTTCAGGCAGATTCTTTCCTAAAGATCGCGCCGCCGACCCCGCCCAATCAGGACTTAAGTGAGTTTAAATTTACCGTCAACTACGTTAATTCTGCGGGCGTAATCCAGAGCCCCGAAGTGGTTAAGCTTCATTTCCCTTGGGAGGGCAACAACGGCGACAGTCAGCATTATTACATGCAAGCAGATCCGGGTTATGTGATAACAAGCTTCTCGCTTTCTTACAGCGATCCAAATAATCCCACAAATACAATTCAGGATATGCATAATTGGGACGTTACTTATGCACCCGTGCCAGGCGTGGTACCCGAGCCCGCCTCGCTCGCCATCTGGGGAAGCATTGGCTTGTGTGGTTTGGTCGTTGGGCGCCGAAGACGAAATAAGCAGACAAAATAATGGACGCGTAAGTTTGCGAAATAACGAAATCTCGCAGGAATCAACTAAGGCAGCATGCAGTGGCATGCTGCCTTAAGCCGGGTGCAGCCTGTTTCACCCAAGCCGGTCTACCATCTAAGGCTAGTGAAGACTGCGTTATCGACAGCGAGCGGCATCGAATTCGTTATTACTGGTAGATCCGTTACATCAGCATTTTCCGGGCAGGGTTATCGCGTGCTTGGGTTGGACCAATAGTCGTCTACCGAATATACTTGTGGCATGATGGTAAACATCGGGAGAGATCTCGTTTTTCTGCATGGCAAATGATTGCCTTGAAAATGCGAGACGCCGAAGGCGCAAAAGAGGCCCTGAACCGCTCAGGCACAAAGAACCGCTGTTAAAACAATCATCTCTGGAGAGCGATTCCGTGTTCGACTAAGTCACGATGGACTGGTCCGAACATCATGGAATCCACCGAAGGGGAAAGGCAAGTTTGAACCCGAATTGGGGCGAGCACTTGCCGAGATCTCTCAGGTAAAAAGGACAGAGGGGCAAACCACAGTTGAGACTTGGGACAGCATACAGCATCCGAGTCGCACCTGCCTGTTCGTTTGCTCTTTGAAAGTCCATTTCTGCCATGACCAATTCACGATCCCAGTCATCTACCAAGTTGTCACCTTTCGTTTCTCGACACATTGGGCCGCGCGAGCACGAGATTGAAGCCATGCTTGAACGGCTGGGCTACGATTCCCTGGATGATTTGACCCGCGCTGTCGTGCCGGCGAATATCGCTGACGATGCGCCCATGGATCTATTGAATGGCGTGACTGAAGAAGAAGCACTGACTGAACTCAAGCAGATCGCGAGCAAAAACAAAGTCTTGCGGAGCTTCATCGGGCAGGGCTACTATGGCACGCATACGCCGAAGGTCATCCAACGCAATGTGCTCGAGAACCCAGCTTGGTATACGGCCTACACGCCTTACCAACCTGAGATTTCACAGGGTCGGTTGGAGGTACTGTTCTACTTTCAAACGATGGTCTGCGAACTGACCGGTATGGATATCTCTGGCGCTTCCCTGCTCGACGAGGGAACCGCGGCCGCTGAGGCAATGACGCTTTGCCAGCGCTCGAACAAGACCGCAGCCAATCGTTTTCTTGTTTCCACCAGTTGTCATCCGCAAACGATCGAGCTGATCGAAACGCGGGCCGAACCTCTCGGTATCGAAGTGGTTAAGTTCGACCAGAGAACCGACGTAACAGATTGGAGCGACGTGTTTGCCGCGATCGTTCAATATCCAGCTACGGATGGCGCGATCGACGACTTTTCAACGTTGATTGCTGCCGCACATCAGCACAAAGCAATGGTTGTGATGGCAACTGATTTGCTCGCGTTGACGATGCTGAAATCGCCTGGAGCGCTGGGGGCAGATGTTGTCGTTGGCAATACACAGCGTTTCGGTGTTCCCTTTGGTTTCGGTGGACCGCACGCGGCTTTCTTGGCGACCAAGGACGCGTTCAAACGCACGTTACCGGGTCGTTTGGTCGGCCAGTCCGTGGACTCGCATGGTAATCCGGCCTTTCGATTAGCGCTGCAAACACGTGAACAGCATATTCGTCGTGAGAAAGCCACTTCGAACATCTGCACCGCCCAAGCCCTACTGGCGATCATGGCAACACTCTACGCTTGCTACCATGGCCCCGAAGGTCTGCGCGCTATCGCGGCGCGTGTCCATGCTTTGACAATGCGGTTATGTCGATCGCTCAAGAAACTGGGAGTGCGAGTCGAATCCGAGCAGGTGTTCGATACACTGACCATCTATATGGGAACCAAGACAGGCAGTACGTTGAATGCCGCTGTCGCAGCGGGTTACAACTTGCGAGCAATCAGTGAGACACATGTCGGAATCTCACTTGATGAAACCACAACCGAAGCCGATATCGAGCAGCTCGTAAAGCTGTTTGGCGGGCAAGCTATTGACGCGGATGAAAAATCGACCCTGCCGGCCGCTTGGTTGCGCTCGGATAACTATCTTTCGCAACCTGTATTTCATCAGTATCGCAGCGAAACGGAAATGATGCGCTACTTGCGCCGACTGTCCGAGATGGATATCGCCCTTGATCGCGCGATGATTCCCTTGGGATCGTGCACGATGAAACTGAACGCAGCCACCGAGATGACTCCGGTGACCTGGCCGGAGTTCAGCAGCATCCATCCGTTCGCGCCCGCTGAGCAATGGCAAGGCTATCGCGAAATGATCGATCAACTTGAATCAATGCTGTGCGCAGTGACCGGTTACGATGCGATCTCGTTGCAGCCCAATGCAGGTTCTCAGGGCGAGTATGCAGGCCTATTGGCTATCAAGCAGTATCACGAATCTCGTGGTGACACGAATCGAAACGTGTGCTTGATTCCAAGTAGCGCGCACGGCACGAATCCCGCCAGTGCTCAGATGGCCAACATGCAGGTGGTGGTTGTCAAGTGCGATGAAGCGGGGAATGTTGACTTAGCCGATCTGGACGCGAAGATTGCCGCCAACGCGGGCCGCATCGCTGCCATCATGATTACTTATCCGTCAACACACGGCGTGTTCGAAGCGGGCGTGACGGCTGTTTGCGAAAAGGTCCATGCCGCAGGAGGTCAAGTCTACATCGATGGCGCGAATCTTAACGCGCTCGTGGGTGTGGCCAAGCCTGGAAAGTTTGGCGGTGACGTCTCGCATTTGAATCTCCATAAGACCTTCTGCATTCCACACGGTGGTGGTGGCCCAGGTGTCGGCCCAGTCGCCGTGCGAGCTCATCTGGCGCCATTCCTGCCCAAAGATGGTCAGCACACATCCCGTCGCGGGCCGATTGTCAGCTCCGCCCCGTTCGGCAGTGGCAGTATTCTTCCAATCTCTTGGATGTACATTCGCATGATGGGATCCGCTGGTTTGCGGCGTGCGACTCAAGTGGCGATTCTGAATGCCAACTACGTGGCTGATCAATTGAAAGCCAACTACCCGATTCTGTACACCGGCAATCGAGGCTTGGTGGCTCATGAGTGCATCATTGACACGCGGCCGATGAGCGACGAAGGGCACGTGTCGGTGGATGACATTGCCAAGCGCTTGATCGATTACGGCTTCCACGCGCCTACGATGTCTTTTCCAGTGGCGGGTACGCTAATGATTGAGCCGACGGAAAGTGAATCGTTGTTTGAGCTGGATCGCTTTTGCCGCGCCATGAACTTGATCTTCGAGGAATACGAGAAGGTCCGTACGGGCGTTTGGCCAGCCGATGACAATCCTCTGCACAATGCCCCGCATACGATTGACACGGTGCTGAATGATTCGCCCAGTTGGGGATACTCGCGAAAAGAGGCCGCCTGTCCAGATCCTGCGGTCGACTATCGCGTCAAGTACTGGCCTCCGGTCGGCCGTGTCGACAATGTCTACGGAGACCGCAATCTGGTGTGCTCGTGCGCACCGGTATCAAGTTACGAAAGCGAGCCCGAGCAGGTAGCAAGCCGGTAGCCGACGAACTGGTGACGGAATGTTTTCAATTGAGCGAACGGACAAGAGCCACCAGTTAGCACTCCATTGAGGACAGTCGTTGACGGATGAGTGGGTCGCTCCTGCCGGGT
>JANRMD010000291.1:0-20330 GCA_033761895.1 Pirellulaceae bacterium
TCATGAATGAAGGAACTCCTCATCGCACCGGTACTCCGGGGCGAGGGGCGCCCGGTCTGGAGTAAGCGACTTTCTCAATGGTTACTCGAGACGGTAGCATAAGGGCTTACTTAAACTGGCTTAACTTGGGAGTGCCCCTCACCCCCAACCCCTCTCCCTGGAGTACCGGGGCGAGGGGAGCCGCAGCGTTTTCACTTGTCGATTGCGTTGAAGCAAAACGAAACTGTAACAAAACTTGCGTTAGAGATTTTTGAAAGATTGCTATTTGTCGCACAGCCCAGGCGGCGGCTCAAGTTAGCGTGATGTAGCGAATGGAAGTTTGTGCGATATTCATCCAGTGTATGGCTGCAAGGTTAGTATGCTTCAGCAATCTGAGCAGTTGAATTTCGAACTCTTCCAGGCGAGTCTGCAAACCGTGACTCTGTATGCGACACTCGGGGCGACCAGCCGCATAGGCTGGTCGCTGAGAAGGTCTTTGGGACGTAGAACAGGCACGGGCATCAGTACTTCTTTCATTGCGAATTCCGTTTGACAATTGCAAAACAGTGTTTTTAGCACCCCAAAAGTGGTGCAGGCCAGACAACCACAGTCATTTATGCTGCCATGGCTATACTTACGAATGGGACTCAGGTTTAAATATACCCTGGCTTCTTTCAATAATTTGCAGGATGAGAGTTCTTGGAGGCAATGATAAATGCCGGATGAGGAATTTGAGCAGTCGTTGCCTCAGATCGCAACGTTTTATACTCGCCCGATGGAAACTGCATTTTAACAGTTAGCAACTCCAATTTGCATATTTGGAGCGCCAAGGATTGCAAACGGATCGCGACCGTAAGCGGGGCAATTGACGAAAGCGATCCCAAGCGTAGTCTAAGGTTTCGTAAGGACGGGTTGAGGTTCCTCACCGTTGACGGCTCTCGAAAAGTTGGAATCTTTGAAACCTCGTCTGGAAGTCCAGTTGGCCCGAGAATCTTGGCAATGAGCCATTCCAAACTTGGCAACGCGGCAAAGTCAAAAACCTATCGTTTGTTTTTCGAGAACGCGATGAAAATGGAGCGTTGGAAATCGGACAGCGACTGCCTCATTTTTGCCGATGAGTTGTACGAAATGGTGAGTAAAGCCAAATAGAATCCTTAGCCCAAATACAGGATCTTGGTTCGTGGGCACCGTGCCGAGTTGCTCAACTTCTTTATAAGATCGGACAGAACTTGAAGCTTTACGCCGTCAAGCCATAGATCACTGCGATTGCTATCGCCTGGACAAACACGTAACCGATCATGCTCAGTACGATTGCAAACAAACCTAGCGCGTAGCGGAAAACGCCTCGGATGGCGAACGTTTGCTTCCAAGCCACGAATTGGTAGATGAAACTGAGCAGCATGTATAGCAACGCTATTCTACCGAAATCGATCCAGCCCAAGTAAAGTAAAGGTACAGTAAACACGGCACCAAGATTCTGGACGCCCATAATGTACGCATTGGCGGCGATGTGCTCAGTGAGATTCAAGTTTGCACTACGGAAGAACAGCCAGGAGATTATCGCGTTGATAGGCAAGCCGAAGAGCAAGAATACGTTCATCCAGGTCAAACTGATTTCCGCCATCTGGCTCATCCGCGTTTGTTCTAGAGTCTCCAGTGCTTGTTGAGCGTCTCTCCGCAGAAACTTTTGTTCAGCCTTGTCTCGTATCTCCGCCAATAGAGACCGAGTCTGATTCAGCTTCTCCATCATCTCGGGTTGCACAGAATCCCAACCACTGCCTTGAAGCGGGGATTCTACTGAGTTCTGAAAAGCGTATCTGGGAAGACTAAACAAATACACGGTAGTCACGATGGCGCAAGTCAAGAGCAGAAAGCGAATTGGGTTGGTCAGCTGCTCTCGCTGGCCATCGAGGTAAGCGTGAATCGTCTTGCCGGGACTCATGCAAAGGAGCGTAGCCGTATGTGGCGAGCCTTTCTCCCATGCCAAGAACGCCACTATTTCCTTCCACACAAATCGTGCGGTGAGTCTCTCGCCTGAATCTGAATTCATGTATCTCGATGTATTTCTATGCTGGAACTGAAGAGCTCAGTGTGATTCCTAAATCCTGCTTGCAGCGGATCACAAAACGTAACACTTTACTTGATTCGCCGCGATCTACCACTCTGTCGACAGCGAGGGTTCCAGGCCGAGCATCGCAGTAGCTTTTGTCAGCCAACGAGTATCATCGAACTGACTATCTCGAGCAAGACTATGACTTAGGGGTTTCAGTTCCGCTTCTGTTGCCACTTGGGGAAATTAGGTAGCTTACACCTACTTAGAATGATAGAGTCTTTCTAGAAATTGAGTTTGGCGAGTTACAAAGGCTGATGAGTGAAATGGGCAGGAGCCTAGTGGAGCGTCAAGCTTTAATATTAGGGTGGCACGCCCCTGAGGCTCTGCGTGACGTTCCACTAGTTGTTTTGAAGATTGGTTAGGTTTGCGGCGATGTTCTCTCAGTGTTGACTCCAGATTGATTGACAACACAATCGATGCCAGCCACTATAACGCAGGCGCGAATAAACCGCGTTGGCCAAAACTTGAATTCTAGTTCGCAGATGAAGTCACGTTGAAGCGAAGAATTCCCCATTTGTTAGGCGATCATGTTCTACAATGTAAACTCAACCAAAGTAACCGTTCGCGAGTACCTTTTTGAGTCAGGAGTTTTACTTCGCCCCATTGCATGGCTAGTTGCCTGGGTTGGCCTTGGGGTCGCGTTTTTTGCGGCGGGCACTTTGTTCACTGCCGCTCACAGATCGTTCGTGTTTTTAGGGAGAGTCGATGGAGCGCCGCGAGTTGCTCTAGGAGTGCTACACGGAATTAGTCTGCTGGTTGGCGCATTCTTTTTCGTAGCCTCTATCCAACATCAGCCTTACCGTCACCAAGTTCTATACGGGACATCGGCGTCCTATAGCGTTCAAATGGGCCAAGATGGCGAACCAATTTTGACTTCAGTGGAGCAAATTGGTTACCGAAAGAGCCTATCAAAAAAGGCGAAGATGTCGACCGATGGATCCGTGCTGGACAAGTTAGAGGAGACCGATCCGCATGAATTTATGTCACTGGCGAGTTGGTATCTAGGCAAATCACCTAGTTCACCTTCCATGAATGCAAGTCAACTGACTTTCCGAATCCTGGGAACGCTGGGCAGGAGGAACGCAGAACGCAAGCAAGCAACAAGCGAGCGACGCCAACTTGGCATATATGGCGAATTCGTTGATCCACCATTACCCGCTTGGATCTACGTGCTTGATCGGAGAAGTGGCAAAATCCTGGTTTACTCCGAAGAAAAACAGTTGGTGCATGAGCTGACGCCTGAGAGGGCGACGGGGGCGACGAGATTTGGCGAACTGGCCGACATCAACCCGTGGAACACGACTTACTACCCGCAAGTAGCTTTAGCTCAAGTAGTACCAGCCCCGCGAGGAGAAACGTATATGGTGGTTGCTTTTAAAGACGCCGCATATGCACTTGAGAATGACGGAACGACGGTTACACGCTTTTTTGATATGCCCGATGATAAGACTCTGCTCGCAAGTAGCAGACTCGGCGCTGGTGTTGTTAATCAGGGGCTAAGGTTCGCTGACCAAATAGTGTTGATTCAACCTCGAGAAGAATCAGAATTTGAAACAACATCGGAAATTGCCAAGGTCGGAGGGGTCAGCTATTTCCAAACGACCGTTAACTTGCCAAAGCAGCTTGTCGATGCACCAGTACTTCAAATCGCTCGTCTGCCTGGATCGACGAACGAATTGGTAGCACTGGCGACCGAGGGCAGCGATAAGTACTTGTGGACTCGACTGAATATTGGTGGCGAAGTGCTCGAGGAGAGAACGTACTATCAACCCACTCCATCAACGGCTCCGGGGTACCGCCAAGGACCTGAAGTGTGGCTGGCAGCGCTATTGCCCGTGAGTGGTTTTGGTTTGTTCGCAATACTTGCGTCAACCATCGGAGAAGGATTGGAGCAATTCAATTGGGACTACTGGTCAGCCAACCCTTCCGCCAGCATCGCGTTCTGCGTGTTTCTGGTCTTGCAGATTGTTGTGGCTATGTCCTTTACCTATTGGGCCTGCCGTCACTATCGATTATCGAAGACGGTCACACGGCGCTGGGTGATCGCATCACTCTTTGGCGGGCCGTTCGTCGGCTTGGGGCTGATGACCGTTTACGCCCGTGTTGCAACTCAGACCTGCGTTGCTTGTCGCAAGAAATGCCGAGCCGATATCGGAGCTTGCGAGCACTGCCAGCAAGCTCTCGACCAACCATCGCGCCGCGGTATTGAGATCTTTGACAACGAGCGAGTTGATACGATCGCAACGGTTACGGTTTAGAATTTCATCCACAACTTAGGCAAATACACGCCATTAGGCAATGCAAGCCAGGGGCACACGGCGTAGCCACCGTCGCCAGACGGTGGACACGTTACTGCTGACTAACCACCGCTTGGCAGCGGAGGCTACAGTAACCCTAAAGTGATGTTTTGTCGAAGCACTAGTGGTTCATTCGACGAACGGTAGCTAAACACTATTTTTTCGGAGCGTCAAAGGTAACTACCTGAAAACTCTTCGCAATGTTCCTCATTTCGATCAAGGGTCGTACGCGATTCAGGCTTGGAGCCTCTTTGCTTTCCAATCGGCACCACTCAACGCCCAGACTCGGACAATCCAACAGGTTTATTCGTAGCGATCTTTAGCCGATTGATTCTGCCATCTCTTCCACCAAGGATCAGACTTTGCTCATTGTCAGTGAACTGCATTTCGCTGACACCACTCAGTCCACTATCTATTTCTGCAGTATTTTGACCAGTCTGCCAATCCCAAACCCTCAGAACTTTATCGCTGAGTGAAGAAGTTAGAATGCGAGAACCATCGGCCGTTAACAAGATTCCAGAAATTTGATCGCCGTGACAGATCATTTTTCTCACTACTTTCTTCTCCGCGATGTTCCAAACGTACACTTGTCCATTGTGATACGCGGCGAACAAGTAATTGTTGTCACGCGAAAAGATGACGTCATCGACTTGCGGCAAGCTCTCTACATGAAAATGAATTGGCTCATTCGAATCGAGTCGCCATACTACGGCGCCATCGCTAATCGTGGCGGCAGCCAGCATCTGGCAGTCCGCTGAAAAACTCAGTTTCATTGCCCAATTCGTTAGCCCTGCAAAACATCTTTCGATGCGGCCCGTTTCAAGATTCCAAAAGGCTAAGTTCGCATTGCGCGAGGCTTCAACATCAAAAGCAGCATCGACATGAGTGGTGATATCACGCGGCATGGGACCTGCCAGATGCTTACCATCGTCGTGCATGGCAATGTACCTCGCTCCCCAAGATATGTCATAGCCAGCGGTTGCTTCGTGCGAATCTATCGACCAAACATTTAGTCGTTGGTCTAGACCGTTGGAAACAAGCTGTTCGCCCGTGCTGCTTAATGCAAGGCTGAAGCCTTGCTCGGTATGGGCCTCATGCCTTTCAAGCTCTTCCTCGCGATTCGCATTCCATGCAACTATCTCTCCTCTATCGCTCAAAGCAAACACCTGCGATGAAGAAAGGGCGGCCAAGCTTGCCACTTCACAATCGAACGCAGCAATGGTCGTTGGGCTTGCGTAAGCATTCCTGTGTAGGATCTTGAGAGCGCCGGAGTCGTCAATCATTGCGAGCGAGCGTCCATCATCTGCAGCTACCATTTGTTGAATCCCCGTACCATGGTAGTAACCAAGCGTTTCCTGATTTCCGGTGTCGAGATCGATTCTTCGAAAGCTCTGGTCGCTGGTTGCGATCACAAGCGAATGGTCATGCGAGACATAGTTCCCAGCGATGATATCTGTTGAGGGAATGGCGATAAGCTTCGGATTGCTAAGGATTGTTGCGTCAACTTTGACGATAGGAGGTCCGAAAACGACAATTTGGCCAATGTCGTGCGCATAACGGGCTGCATAGCTGGACCAGTACTGGCCATATTGCTGGATCACTCCGCCCGAGATTGTATCGAAGAGCGTAACTCCTCCTTTGCCCGCCGCAAGAAGTTTGCTGCAATCCATGCTGAACTCTAGACTCTGAATGGTTCCTTTAAACGGCTGAACTGCGTTCACGAATCGAGTTGGCGCCTTGGCTAGCCCCGATTGCCAAACGAAGATCTCCCCGTCGGTGCAGCCCGCCGCAATTGACATAGAGTGACTGTTCTTGTCAGTGGAGATGGCTACGATGCTCGCGGGAACAGTCAAGGACGTCGATTCAACGATCTGCCCTTTAGAGATATCCCAAAGAATCACCTGTCCGCTCTGCGTCGCGAGAATGCAGTAGCCATCATTCTCAGCAATTTGTATCGAGAGGATCGCCTCATTGCAAACACGCCAGCTCTGCTGCTCTTGATTGGTGTCAGTTCTCCATAGACGCAGCATTCCATCGACACCTGCACTATACAAAAGATGGTCTGTGGATGCATAGGCAAGTGTACTCTGAGCTCGTTCCTTGGAGCCCTGCAGAATAGTAACGGTTCGGTCTGAAGCGAGATAGCTAAGCCAATTCCATTCAACGCCTCGTTTGTCTTCTGGGCATTCAGCTAGCAACTCCATCGTCGTCGCTCGTCGTCCGTTACGGAAACTCTGGTTGGCCGCAATCATCGCATTACCATAGCGCAAACTCCGATTGTTGTCAGCTTCTAAGACCGCCATTTTCTGAAGTTGCAGGTTTTGGATCTTGGCGTTTTCCTGTCGCTCGGCGGAGGCTTGCCGCTCAGATAACCCGAAACCCAAACCGACTGCCGAGAGTATGGTCGCAAGTGTAAGTATCAGCGCAATACCAACTTTCGTACGATGTTTCCGGACGAACTTGGCGGTTCGATAAACGGTACTGGGTGGCCTCGCTTCTACTGGTTCATTCTCCAACCACCGCCGAATGTCCTCCGCAAGCGAAAGCGCAGAGCTGTATCGGCGATTCCTGTCCTTTTCCATAGCCTTCATGACAATCCAATCTAAGTCGCCTCGGAATGCCTTGTACATGTTGCTATGGTTGATTCCTTGTTTTGACGTCTTGAACGCTCCTTGGTCGCCCAGCGTGCTGACGCGATCACTTGGTTTGGGTGGATCAACTTCGCGAATCGTTCGTTGAATCTCAGCAAAGCCTAATTTGCGAAGCGCGTGACCGTCGAACGGCGTTGTGCCCGTTAACAATTCGTAGGCGAGTACACCCAACGAAAAAACATCGCTTCGAGTGTCTGCATCCAAGATCGAAGTTTCAGCCTGTTCGGGGCTCATGTATTCAGGGGTTCCAATCATTTGTTGGAAGGCTGTAAACAGTGTCTTGTCGGTCAGCGGTCCGTGAAGTGCTTTAGCGATTCCAAAGTCAATCACCTTCGGGATAGGAGTTCCATCCAGCAACGAGACAAGGATGTTAGACGGTTTCAGATCGCGATGGATAATCCCTTTCTGATGGGCATGTTGGACTGCATGGCACACAACGATCAGAAGTCGCATCCGATCTGCAGTCGATAGCTGATTGGAATCGCAGAAATCAGTAATGGGTACTCCGTTGACAAGTTCCATGACGAAAAAGGGAACGCCGTCATCATTGACTCCTCCGTCGTAAATGCGGGCGATGTTCGGATGGTCCATCATCGCCAGCGCTTGACGTTCCGTTTCAAAGCGTGCAATTACGCTTTTGGAATCCGTGTTCCAACGAAGCAATTTGATCGCAACGCGTCGGCGCACTGGGTCTGTCTGCTCAGCCATGTAGACAATGCCGAATCCTCCTTCACCGATCGGTTGCAGCAACTTGTAACGACTCGAAAACGACTTGGCTGTTGATGGAGTCGAAACGCGATAACTGCAAGTCAATTCGCGATCGGCGGGAGCGACGAGAGGATCCTCCAAAAACGGATCATCCAGGTCAAATCGTAGCAACTCTTCTACTTCCTCTCGGATGTCCCCGTTGGTGCAGTGTTTTCGGAGCCAAACGCTTCGTTCCTCGACAGGGATCTCGCGAGCCTTTTCAAACCAGTCTCGAGCACCGTCCATTATGAAAGTCCTTTCATTAAGCGGCGTCTCAGCCATGCTTTGGCAAAAGCCCAATCACCAGCAGCGGTTCTCAACGATACCTTCATCGTTGCAGCCGACTCTTCCAAGGTCATGCCTCCGAAAAAGCGAAGTTCGACCAGTTTTGCATAGCGAGGATCGACCTTCTCAAGTTCTTCCAAGGCGATTTCCAAATCGAGTATTTCAGGTTGCTTCTGAGACACTTTGTCGAGGATGTCATCCAAGAGGACTCGATGAAGTTCACCTCCCCGCTTGTCCGCGTTGCGAGCTCGCGCTCGGTCGACAAGCAATCGACGAATGGCTCGCGCGACCGTAGCCAAGAGGTGCGAACGACTTTCGAATTCGAGCGATTCGCTGCCCGACAGCTTGAGGTATGCTTCATGGGCAATCTCTGTGGCTTGCAAACTATTCTGCCCGTACTCATCGTTGACGGCGCGCTGCGCGATCCTGCGAATCTCGTCATAAACGCTTGTCCATAACCGTTGCGCGGCATCTTCGTTTCCTTCGCGCGCCGACTGGAGCAAGAGTGTTACTGTCGTTGGCTTCATTTCTCCACTTTGCTTTTCCAGGCTAGCACTTCTGCGCGAATCGTAACTGGTTGTTTGACTAATTGACGACGATTCGACGTACTGCGACCATCGAGGCGTACTTCTGCGGTATCCCAGCTTCCCTGACTAAATTTGAACTCAAACTGCCCCTTGGGGACTAGGGTAGTGCCTTGATAAAGTTGTGCGCCGGTTCTTTTCAGCAAGAATCCATTCGGACGCCATGAACCAACTGCGGATGCGTTACCTGCTAGGTAAACGGTAGCATCATCAGCCGTCGCCTCTGGCACTCTCACTTCGACCACAATCTCAACCAGGCGATCCCGAGTCAGTTGAGCGACCGCCTCTTCGTCGCCTTGTGCTTTGGCGGCCTCAACGAGTTTATCGAAAGCCACGATTGAATTGGGATCGCGATTGGCCCAATCCTTGGCAATTTGACGCAAGACATTGAATTGTTTGGCTTTTTCCAAATCCCCAAGCAGTGCGCGATAATCACCCTCGCCGAATAGAATCGATCGATCTTCAACTACCCGGCGATAGTCGTCGAAGTTTAGCTTTGTTGGCTCTTTGGATGCCAAGTTGAGTAGGTTCACGATGCTCTCGTGTTTTTCTCCGTACATAGCCGTCATCGAGTCAATCGTGGTTCCCGATGGAAGCTGATCGATAGCCGGTAGTCGCTCGAGTGCTACGGCAGAAAGTGTGTGTCGTCCTCGAATCAAGGCAGTTTTGTTGACGATCACAGGTGGAGCCCAGACGCGATCCTTGACAACTCGAGCGCCTTTTTTGACGGCCATACCATCATCAGTCAACTGAGCGAGAGCGAGAAAACCGTCGCCGCGAATCCCCACAATAGTTTCGTTATCAATCGCAAAATTCGCATCGGTCCATCCTCGAACTCGCCACTTCAGCTCACCCGTCTCGAAACTGATGCTACTCAGGGCATTGGATCTGTAACCGATGATATCCCGTGATCCAGGGCCCACAACACAGTTGCAGTAAAAGGGTGTTTGCTTGGACGTCCAGATCTCGGCGATTTTCCATGTTCCATCATCTTTCTTCTGAACCTTGAGCCGACGACTTGAATCGAATCCTTGTCCACCAACAATCAGCTCATTCTTCCCGATTGCCAGCGGACTAACTGCATTTGTCAGACCTGATTTTGGAAGTGGGTAGGACCATAGTTCTGCTCCCGATTGCGGATCGATGCCTATAACGGCATCTTGTGCCATGTAGACAAGATGATTTGAGCCGTCATCCAGTTTGAGTGAAGCAAAGGAACCATAAGCCGCTTCGGCGGGTGAAGTCTTCCATGCCACTTTGCCATCGGCCAGATCAAAAGCAATGACCAGTGCTTGGGCTCCACCGCAGGCGATTACAACGCGCGATCCATCGCTCCAAGGACTGCTTGCAAATCCGTATTGAATCGGAGTCGCTTGGAATTCCTGAACAAGATCGTGGATCCAAACGAGCTTACCTGTCATTTGATCAAGGCAACTGATGCATCCACCATAGCTGATGGCTACAATCCGATTGGCGGCTGCAATTGGACTTGCGAGTGGCCGGACAGGATAGTTGTCATTGATATCCTGCGAGATGTAGCTCCTGTCGTTGACAGTGGTGGACCAAATCGTTTCTCCGCTCGATGGCCGAAGACAGCGAATCCGCATCGCCTCTTGTCCCTCTTCAGTAAAGGCTGCTTCGGACACGAAAACCAACCCCTGATCAACGATGGGCGCTGCATCCCCCACTCCCAACTCGATGGACCAAGTTCCAAACTCGACTGCGGTTTGTGTAGCCGCGCGGAAGTCCCCATCGGTCCCCCCGTATTGGTTCCATTGCCCGCGAACGTCCTCACAGATCGCGGCACCAAGCGAAATTGTGCAGAATGTGCACCAGAGCATTAACTTCAGTTGTTTCATTGCAGTTTCCTAGCAAGCTTATTTCGATGCGTACATATCCACCCCGTACAGCATTGCGAAATCCGCTCATGAAACATGCAAAAAAAAGTGAACGTAAGCGATTTCTCCATTTTGGAAAATCGTCCGTCAGCGAAGAAGGCTGGATAAACAAAGCCTAACCGTTTCTTAACCCAAATCACTCGATGTCTTAACAGGCTCTTGGATCGACATCGATACATTGATTAACGAAGACTAAAGGTCAGCTCGTAATTCGATGTAAAAAGGAAATGGGAATGAATCGCAGACAATTGGAGCAGGGATTTACGTTGGTTGAGTTGCTGGTTGTGATCGCCATTATCGGCATACTCGTCGGTCTATTGCTACCTGCGGTGCAGTCGGCTCGCGAAGCCGCTAGGCGTATGCAGTGTTCGAACAATCTAAAGCAATATGGGTTGGCAATTCTCAACTACGAGAGCGCTTACAAAGCGATCCCTGTAGCCATCTGGACCTCCAATCCACGCCGAGGCGAACCCAGCAGATTCGATGACGACGGCTACGGTTGGCAAACAAGCATTCTGCCTTTCATCGAGCAAACGTCATTGTACAATCAGCTAGCGTCAGGTCCGATGCCGTTGGGAACTCCGGGCGCTTTGGAGGTCTTTTGGACCAGAAACGGGTCTCCCGCAACAGGGTTTCCCATTCCTGGTGGCGCGACAATACTCCCGTTCACACGCTGCCCTTCTTCAACTCTGCCCGCAATTGTACCGCCAACATTTACGATCCCTGGCGCGACTGTTCCAACTGCGATGGCCATTACTTGGTCAATTGGCTATGCAACAACCGATTACAAAACCTGCGGTGGCTCTCAGCGCGGGGATTTCGGGCCGATGCATAAACTCTGGGAGACTCCCAGCGGTCGACGTCTGAGCGACATTACCGACGGAACCAGCAACACAGCCCTGATCGCTGAGTCTTCGATTGTAACCGGTGCAACGAGCACGAAGTGGGGAGGTTCTGCAACCCCTGCGAATCCTGGAACGGTTCAAGATTGGCCAGTTTGGCTGGGGTCGCCTGGCGACGACGAGTCCACGCGGACTAACGGTCGTTTTAGCGCTCCAATTAACGCAGCGACGAACATGAATCAGATGTTCTTGGCAATCAACGACGATAGTGCGGCGAGCTTTCACACCGGTGGCGCTCAATTCGTTTTCGTCGATGGTTCAGTTCACTTTATCAGTGAGAACGTCGCGAACACTGTCTATAGCAATCTGCATGATATCAGCGATGGGCAACCACTCGGCGAGTGGGGCAATTAACGCAGATTCTTCGTGATCGGTAGCGGAATGCGTTAAGCATTTCGCGATTTCTCTCCGGTAACGCTTCAACAACTATCGCTCCGCATCGAGCATTCATGCGGAGCCACTGCTAATTCAAGTTAGAGGTCGAGGTTGATGCACAAGCTACTTATTGTCTCATTGCTATTGCTTTATTGTGGTTGCGCAGGAATCGAGGAGTTCCCATTGGCGGCAACTTCGGGGACGGTTACCTGCGAAGGGAAACCCGTGGCCAAGGCCATCGTTTTCTTCGAGCCGTTACCGAATACCAGTTCAGCCGTGATTGGCAAGCAAGGTTATGCATTAACTGATGAAAACGGCAAGTTTGTTGTTTCCACTTATGCCGAGAACGATGGGGCTGTGATCGGTAAGCATAAAGTCCGTGTCGGAAGCTCAGAGACTACGCCCAAGTGCGATTGTGCGTTGCTAGCCGACATCCCGTTGATGGAAGTGGAAGTCAAAGCAGGAGTCGCCAACACTTTCGAGTTGGTCCTCAATAAAGCCACTGCCGCAGACAAGTTGCGTGAACAAAAGCAGAAGCAAAAGGCGGAAGACTAGGCTTTGATGAATTCCGTGGCCAAGTAACAGTCTGAACAGTGGGACGTGCGAACTCTCAAGCAGTGGGTAACGGTTTGATGCAACCAGCAAGCTCAAACAACATGTTCCAAGCCCTATTTCAAGCGGCATCACGCGCCGCGTTCCGCGATCTTGACGGCGCTAGCGCGGTTTTCTTTCGTATTGTGTTTGGCATGATCATGGCCAACTGGGCTTGGGACTATCTCTCGCTCGGCATTGTGACTCGGATTTATGTCGAGCCCAAATTTCACTTCACGTACTATCTGTTTGACTGGGTTACTCCTTGGCCCGGAAACGGTATTTATGTTCACTTTGTGGGTTTATGTTTGCTGGCTGTTGCGATTACTTGCGGCTTCTTGTATCGATTGAGTGCACTAGCGTTTGCGCTCGGATTTACCTACGTTTTTTTGCTTGAGCGAACAAACTACCAAAACCATTACTACCTAATCGTCTTGATAAGTTGGTGGTTACCCTGGCTGCCGCTCAATCGCAGTGTATCGATCGATGCTTGGTTATGGCCGAACAAGCGTTCTGAAACAATTCCTGCGTGGGCGTTATGGGTGCTGCAGTTTCATGTGGGGCTGCCCTATCTGTTTGGGGGCATCGCGAAATTCAACACTGACTGGCTGCTGGGCGAACCACTAGCGCAAATGTTGCTCTCCAAGAGTTCTCTGCCGTTACTTGGTACAGTTTTTAGTATGGAAGGCATAGGGGTTGCATTGGCTTGGGGTGGAATGTTGTTTGACCTGGGGATTGTACCGCTCTTAATGTGGAAGCGATCACGAGGGATTGCGTATTTCCTGTGCATCATCTTCCACTTGATGAACTCTGTCGTATTCAACATTCATATCTTCCCCTGGTTTATGTTGGCAGCGACCCCAATCTTCTTCGAGCCTGACTGGCCAAGGCGAGTTCTAGGCGGTGCAGCACTTCAGCTTTCGGAAAATCCGTTCTCAAAAGATTTAAATCCTGATCTAACTCCTACCCCAGCGATTGGGTTCGCTCGCAGCGGATTGCTCTTATTCCTCGCTGGCTATGTACTCTTTCATGGCTTGTTCCCGTTACGGCATAGACTTTATGACGGGGACTCAAGTTGGACGGAACGCGGGCATTACTTCTCGTGGCGCATGATGCTGCGCGGCAAGTCGGTGGTACTGGGTTATGCAGTTAAGGATCGCGTGACTGGGACCGTCGTTGATGGCAACATCAATCGATTCATCGGAGCCGAACAGGCAGAGAAGTTTGGTCGGGATCCTGAGATGATCTTGCATCTTGCGCAGTTCCTTGGGCGGGAGTATCGCCGATCCACGGGACACGAGGCTGCCGTGCATGCACTTGTACTAGCTTCCCTCAATGGTCGGAAACCTGAACTGTTGATCGACCCAAATGTCGACTTAATGACAGAGCCCAGGGGATTCTACAGTCGCCAGTGGATCATGCCTCAGACTGAACCGCTGCGTCAGCCAAGTTGGAACTTGCCACCTGAACAATGGCGCCAGCACGTTGAGCTGCCCGAGCTGACCTTTCTCAATAAACCCCGTGATGACAAACCCCGTGACGACATCTCACAACCCATCGCTACGCGGGACGTTCAACCTGAGATTATGGCGGAGTGAAATGAAACGATCGTTTTCTTCTGGATTTTAACTATTTGTTACTGCGAGGTCATTGAATGCGAGTTCGATTAAATTTGACTGTGGCAGCGATGCTTGCGACGTTTACTGTTCCGTGCACTGACGTAAGTGCCCATGACGGCGAACATAAAGTAGTAGCCGTCAAGCCCGCAGACTACTACAAACCGACCGCGATGCCAGATCGCATTATGCTAACGCTCAATGGTGACCCGCGAACTCAGGCAGCGGTTACCTGGAGGACTTCAACCGAAGTGCACACGGCACTGGCTGAGATTGCCGAAGCGCAGGCCGCTCCTTACTTTTCGGAAAAGTCAAAGCCAATCGCAGCTACTACGCAAGCCCTTCAGACGGACATCAACGAAGCTCATTTTCATACGGTCAAATTCGCAGAACTCAAACCAGGCGTGAAGTATGCCTATCGTGTCGGCGACGGTACGAACTGGAGCGAGTGGTTTCACTTTAAGACAGCGGCCGCAACCAACGAGCCTTTTTCTTTTATCTATTTCGGCGACGCGCAGAATAACATTCGCTCCATGTGGTCGCGTGTTATTCGCGAAGCTTACTCAGACGCGCCGAAAGCAGCTTTCTTGCTGCACGCGGGGGACTTGATCAACACCGCACAGGCTGATGCAGAATGGGGTGAATGGTGCGGGGCTGGTGCTTGGGTCAATGCGATGATGCCCAATGTTGCCATTCCAGGAAATCATGAAATGGCAAAGAACAGTGATGGCACAAGGCACCTGTCTCATCATTGGCGACCACAATTTGAGTTCCCAATGAATGGTCCAGCGGGCCTGGAGGAGTCGTGCTATACGATCGAATACCACAACATGCTGATCGTTGGGATGAACAGTAATGAGCAGCAGCAATTGCAAGCCGAATGGCTGGAGAAGGTGCTCGCAGCCAACAAGCTGGAATGGGTCGTATGCACTTTCCATCACCCGATCTTTTCGACTGGGAAGGATCGCGACAACGCGGAGTTGCGAGCACTGTGGAAGCCAATTCTTGACAAATACAAGGTAGATCTTGTTCTCCAGGGGCATGATCACACTTACGGTCGCACGGGGTTGACAGTGCCTGCCACCTTGAAGAAGGAGGAAACCGTGACGGTTGGTGCCGCAGCCAATGTTAGCGGTTCGAGCGCAAATGGCGTTGCTTCATCAACTGTTCCGCAGACCATTGCAAACATAGCGACAGGCGTGCAGAAACTGGATGAAACGACTGGAACCGTGTATGTCGTCTCGGTCAGTGGTCCCAAGATGTACAACCTGCAACGATCCCCGTTCATGAAACGCGTGGCAGAAGATACACAGCTCTATCAAATCATCAACATCGACGGTCCAAAACTTCACTACGAAGCGAGAACTGCAATTGGTGAGCTTTATGACGCCTTCGAACTTCACAAGGTAACTGGCGAGATCAACAAGCTGGTCGAAATCGAACCTGAAGTGCCACAGCGTTTACGTCCAGAAGTGCCAGCCGCCGCGGCCAAGTAATCGACTAGTCTCTCTGCTTTCACATGGATCGAATCATCGACTCGAAGGGATAACAAATGGTAAGCAACGTTGGGCGTATTGAGCTCTTGAGAACGTATTGGATCTTGCTAACCTTCGCCTCGGCAACGTGGTGCAATACCGCTTTGCAAGCTGCCGATCCAGCGAAGTCGATTGGCGAGTTACCAAGGCGGGAGATTTCCTTTCAACAGGGCGTTAACGGCTATGAAGGCACTGTCGATACGGAGATTTGGGCGTTGGCTGTCAAGACGATCTTGAATGCCAATCCGCATGCATCGAGTGACGCTGACAACGACGGTGGCGAAAGCCAAGTACTGATGCGTTTCGATGGCATATTCGGAAATGGCGCTCAGCAGATACCGCCGGGTTCAACCATCGTTTCTGCCAAGTTAATCGTGAGTGCCTTTGATCAAGGTTCGACAGTAAATCTGCATCGTATGCTGGTTCCATTCGGCAAAGCAGCCACCTGGGACAGCATGATATCTGGTGTTTCGGCCGATGGGTTGGAAGCAGCTCGTCACAAAGATGGTTTCACTTTTGGGAAGATTGCGGCGAGCACCTCCGGCGCGATCTTCGACGTAACAGACACGGTCCAAATGTGGTCCAACGGCAAGCCCAACTACGGTTGGGTGTTTTTGAATACGGGCGGAAATGGATGGGACTTTTATGCATCCGAGTTTGAGAAGGTTGAGCAGCGTCCAAGGCTGATCGTTCAATACTCGCAGGTCGAATCACCTTCATCGACTCTAGTCACTGATAAGGAGTAGCTGTTTAGAAGCGAAGTATCTAAGCGGCACATGCAATTCAATTCATTTATCTCAATCCAAACATAACCAGCAGAAGGAAATGCTCATGAATGCTCAGCGATCATCGTCAGTCCAACCGGGAACTTGGCACTCCGATCCAGCTCACTTTCGTCCACGGCGTCGCGATGTGATGCGCGTCGGATGGCTGGGTGGCTTGGGGTTAACGCTCGGGAACTTTTTCGAACTGCGCGCCAACGGCGAAGCCAACCAGGGTGAACCGAAAGCCAAGAACGTGATCCACATTTACTTGCAGGGTGGATTTGCACATATGGATAGTTTTGATCCCAAGCCTGACGCGCCTGCAGAGTACCGTGGGATTTTGGGAACGCTACAGACATCTGTACCTGGAGTGCATTTCAGCAGCCACATGCAAGCCTCCGCTAAGATCGCTGACAAGATTACGGTCGTGCGCAGTATGACGCATACGGAGGTCGACCACAGCCGCGGCGAGCATAGTATGTTTACCGGGTATCGCCCAAGCCCTGCACTGGTTTATCCGAGCATGGGTAGTGTTGTAGCCCACGAGTTGGGGCCGCGCGGGGCGATGCCCCCGTATGTGGTTGTTCCGAGAGCGGGCAGCCAGTTCCTTGGCAGCGGATACCTGAGTAACGCGTACGGACCGTTCGCACTTGGGGGCGATCCAGCCCGGAGCGGCTTTACAGTTCGCGATCTCAGTCTACCGGAAGGTGTCGATGAACGACGTTTCACCCGACGCAAATCATGGAAGTCGCTGGTTGACGAACACTTTGCGGCAACTGAGCGCGATGACAAACTGGACACGATGAACTCATTCTACGGTCGCGCTTACGAGTTGCTGGCTTCGAAAGAGTCTAAGGAAGCATTCAGTATCGAGGGCGAGAGCGAAGAAACCAAGAAGCTGTACGGTATGGAAGCTTGGGGCCCGGTCTTAAGGCCGCGAGCGGGTGCCAGCTTCCTGACAGCTCGACGTTTGATCGAAGCGGGAACACGTTTCGTAACGGTTACCTATGGCGCCTGGGATACCCACGCCTATCACTACCGCGGGATTGAAGTCCAGTTGCCTGACCTGGATCGAGCTTTTGCAGGCTTGATTACGGATCTCGACCAGCGCGGCCTATTGGATTCGACTCTGGTGCTGGTTACCAGCGAATTTGGACGCACGCCACGTATCAATGCAGGGGGTGGCCGTGACCATTGGCCCCGTGTATTCAGTGTTGTCATGGCTGGCGGTGGTGTGAAGCGAGGTTATGTGCATGGCGCTTCCGATTCGCTGGCCGCCGAACCAGCCGATAGGCCGCTCGGTGTAGAAGACTACTCGACCACACTTTATCACTTGCTTGGCATCGACGCCAAGAAACAGTTGATGTCACCTGGTGATCGACCGCAATCCATCGTGATGAATGGCCAAGTGGTCAGCGACTTACTGGCCTAGAGCTGGTGCCATCTGCTGGCATTAATCTAAGTGGCAATTGGTCTAAGTGGCAATGGTCGGGCGGCGTGCGATTGCCACCGCCTGCAGTGCTAACGAGTACCAGACGCATATAAGTTCCGACAGATTCCAACAAATCACAAGCGGGAGTGTTTCGCCGTGCTGTTTCTTTATCGTGGCTGGGTCACCGTTGGACTCATTTTATTGATGGTGAGTTGGGGGCGTTCCGCCGAACCTTCGATTGAATCGTTTTCTCCACGTGTTTTGCAACGGGGAGTCACCAGCGAAGTCAAATTCGTCGGTGCGGGTCTAGCCGCTTGCCAAGAACTGAAGTTTTACTCACCTGGTATTCAGTGTTCGAAACTGCAGATCGTCGACGACTATTCGATCGTCGCCACGCTAGAGGTAAGTCCGGATTGCAAGATCGCTGCGCAGGCCTTTCGTTTACGTTCGGATGAAGGCTTCTCTGAACTTCGAACGATGCATGTTAGTCGATTTCCGGTAGTGATCGAACTAGCACGCAAGAGCGTCGATGCAGTTGTCAGCGTTCCATGGCAGATTGCGGGGGCTACGCCAGCGCGAGCTCTGACGATTGCCGGGACGCTGCAGGATGGAGACTACGATCGTTACGCGATTTCCATGAACAAGGGACAGCGCTTAACGGCCGAAGTGGAAGCCATTCGATTGGGTGGCGAATTGCTCGATACGGTCTTAAGTGTAACGGACCCCAACGGGCGCATCATCGCGATCAACGACGACGGCGCTTTGCTGCATCAAGATCCGCACCTGAGCGTAACTGCGGAGGTGGACGGTGTTTACATCGTTGAAGTGCATGAAACGAACTATGGTGGCAGTGCCAGCTCTCAGTACGCGCTGCATGTAGGATCCTTTCCTGCCTCCGGAGTTGCTTATCCGGCTGGTGGGCAAGCGGGCAAGATCACGACAGTGTCGCTTCTGAATGCGAGTCAGCATAGCGACGAAGTCGGTCGGGTGCAGCAAATTGAATTGCTCGAGGATTCGGCTGCCTTTCAGTTATTTGCAACAGACGAATTGGGAACTTCGGCAACACCTATTCCATTTCGTATGTCCACTTATGCAAACGTTCTGGAAAGCGAACCCAACAATCAGTTGCTTAATGCGAGTGGCTCAGGAGACACAGTCTCTGCATTCAGCGTTCCGATCGCGCTCAATGGGATCCTTCAGACATCTGAAGATGTCGATTATTTCCCGTTCCAAGCGACAGCGGGCGAGTCGCTGCGTCTGGAGGTTTTCGCGTCACGTATTGGGTCACCTGTTGATTCACTGCTGTACTTGTTCAACGCGGCGGGACGCTTGTTGACGCAAAATGACGACAATGGTTCGCATGACAGTTGTATTGAATGGACGGCGCCAGCCACAGGAGTGTACTGGGTAGGCATCCACGACAAACTTCATCGCGGTTGGGCCGATGGCGTTTATCGCATTGAATTGGAGAAGACCAAGCCAGAGTTAACAGCCTTTCTTCCCCGTCCAGATCGAGTGTCACAACGTAAGCAAACCATCAGCATTCCACAGGGAAATCGCGTGGTTGCCAAAATCGGCTTACTTCGAGAAGGCATGGATGACAGTCCAGCGCAATTGACTTTTGCAGATCTGCCAGCCGGTGTGCACGCATCGCCTGTGTACGTTGCACCCAACGCGTTCTGGGCTTTGGCGATTCTCGAAGCGGAGACGGAAGCCACGTTGGGAGGAAGTCTCTGTCGAGTTGCTCCTACGGTCGAGATATCAGCGCAATCGCTCACAGGGGAATTCTGCCAAGTTGTCGATTTGATTGCCGAGTCCGCCGACCGGCTGTATGAAGCCACCGTGGTTGATCGTCTGGCAGTGGCGGTGACTCCAGCGATGCCATTTTCCATCGATGTCGTACAGCCTCAGGTCGCGCTTCCCTTAGGTGGAACCATCGATTTAGTCATCCGTGTCAACCGCCTTAGTACGGATGCAAGTGATGCCGGCCGCCATTTCAAAGCCCCAGTGAAGATTGAGTTCCCATTTCTGCCGGACGGCTGCGTGTCAGAACCATACATCATTATCGATGGCGATAAGAGTGAAGGTACGTTCAGGATTACAGCGACACCTGATGCTCAACTGGGTGACCACAAACTAGCTGCGGTCGCTTCTGTTCATCTATCCGATACTCGCAGTCGTGGGACCCGTTCCGGCAGTAAAGAGAAATCAGTGCCTGACGCAGAGAACTGGTTCCGCCTTAAAGATCGCGAGATTGCATCGCCGTTGATTGACCTTAGGGTTGCGACCAGTCCCCTCGTTGGTGACTTTGAACCGATGGCGGTGGAACAGGATGCCAAATTGAAGGTGCGCTGCAAGCTGACCACGCGAGGGCCAGTTCCCGAACAACTGCATTGCGAACTGGAAGGCTTACCCAATCGGATCATTACCACCGCTATCGATCAGGCGTCCTCGACGGATATGGTTGAGTTCGAAGTTCAAGTTCCTCGCGACGCACCGCTGGGAGCCTTCTCGAACATTCAATGTCGCTTGAGTGGCGAACTACAGGGCTCGCAGGTCAG
>JANRMD010000292.1:0-13172 GCA_033761895.1 Pirellulaceae bacterium
AGGCGGCTGAGCTGGGCTAGGTAAAAGCTGGACCTTTGGTCCGTAAACCTAGTGTTGGGAAATCAGTTGCTTGTCGATTTTTGGGGTAGCGGAAACCGTCAAGGTTTTCGGAGAGCCATCAGTGCTCGCGAAATGCTTGAAGGGTTAGCGGCGGTTACCAGAGCAAAAACCGGGGCTAACGCCCATCGGTTAATCCCGCAGATTTACTCTGCGGATCTTTCGGTTTCTCACTAACTTGAGACGCGGTGACGAATGGCGACGAGGGCTGAGGTTGTTAGCAGCCTACGCTTTGCCGAGTCGCAACATCTCGGCCGGTTGGTCCTCGAAATGCTTGACGCATGCCGCTACCCAAAATCTAATCTGGACAATGCACTAGTGTAGAAGATGGTGCAGTAGACCAAGAGTTTAGTGCGGCTAGCTAGGCCGCCCGCCGCATCTCTTTGTAGGCCAACAGCACATGGTAGAGATCGGAAGAAATCTCGACTGTCTCATCTGAGAAGTCGTTCAGCCAATTGCGATTGCTGCGAACAGCATCCACCAAAAGCGGCAGCACTTGCTGCATACTGACCGCCACCCGAGGACATTCCCGCTGTGCATGGGAATCCAAGTAATCCTGGTCGCTCACGAGTCGCAAGTGATTGGCCGCCATATTCGCTCCGCTGAATACACTGTCCGCTACATGCCTGGCTGGCTGCCCCGCAGGGCGAAGGACCCTAGTGTAGACAGCTAGCTGTAGAAGCGTTATCGGCAGCAATGAGTTGGTAGGTTGAGTCGACTTTTCTGATTAGTCGAATTCTGCGGCCTCGTCTGTGTAATTGCTAGCATCGGTAAGCGAAACGACTTGCGAGTGATGATCCGCCACAACTCCGTTGGCGATTGCTGCTGACTGGCGGCTTTTCGAGTAGTCATTGAGTACAGCATCAATGCGAAGATTCAGCTGCTCAAGTTCATTGAGCAGGAAGTCATGGCGTTCGTCGAGTTCATCGAGGAAGTCGAGTGCGTTGTTACGTCTGTTGGAAGATTCTTCGGACATAAAGCACTCGCGTGAAGAGACGGCTGCGAAAATCGTCGAGCCTGTCGGTGAGATCGAACCACGCGTGCGATGACCATGAGTGTAGGCGTCATCGTTCGGGTTGAGTAATTTGGGAGATGCAGCGAACGGTGGCAGCCTCTGACACCTGCAGGCTTTGCTACAGCAAGTCGCGAAAACCTGCTGGCAACGTAAGTAAGCTGTTTCGAATCCCCCACACGCAACTTGGGTTGTTTTTTGCAGCTGCCTGCGAGTGGTGAAGGGCTGGACACTGGTCTGGCGGTGCGATTCGCATTTTTACTAGAATCGACGTTTCTAGGCGAAAATTGCTAGCGATTGCAATGTCGATAATGGAGTTCAGGACGTGGCCAAAAGAAATCAGGATGATTTTGATCGACCAGTGACGAAGCGATCACGACGAAGACGGCCGTGGCGAACGGCATTGATTATGCTCTTGTTGGTGCTGTTTTTGGGGACCGTTTTTCTACCTCAGATACTGACCAACCGCGGAATCCTGCTGGGAGTGGTGGATCGTTTTGGCGGTCTCGCTCCGCTGAAGTTAGACCTCGAGCAAGTCCAAGCTGGATGGTTCAAGCCAATCTCTGCGCAGGGTATCCAGCTAAAGGATGCAGATGGCAAGACGTTGATCCGTGTGGGCAACGTTGAAACCGAGAAAGGTATCTTGGGTTGGATCATGAACAGCTCCAACCTGGGAACGATCCGGATTGCCAGTGTTGAAGCGGATGTTGTCACTTATGATGGCACCAGCAATATCGAACAAGCGCTTAAGCCACTGCTCGATCAACAAGCCGCCAGCCCAACAGATTCAAATACTACAGCCACAAGTTACTTGGGAGCGATCCAAGTCGTCGATACGCGCTTTAATTTGAGCACTCGTGAGAGTTCCCAAAGATGGATATTGAATGTCCCTGAGTTGTCAGTGGCACTCCCCACTGCGGATCAAGTGATCGGACCGATCAAGCTGCAAGCCAACTTGGCCGCAGCGACCAATCCGCTCGGCTCCAACCAAGCCGCGACTGGAGCATTCATCGCTATCCCAGGCGCCGGTGCGGATCGCGGTGGTACGATTGCTGCCGAAGTAAAGCAAACTGAAGGGCAACCCGCATTCGAACTGCGAGCGATGGTGGATCACATCCCACTCGACTTTTGGCAGATAATTCATGCTCGGATGCCTGAGCTACCCATTGAAAGCCTGAATGGATCGGTCTCAGCAAAAGTTGCGGGGACGATCGTCGACGCAAATCGTTGGAGCGTTGATGTTCAGCAGATGGAGACCTCGAGATTATTCGTTGTTGCACCACAGTTGGTCGGTAACAACCCAGCCCAGTTTGAACAAATCGCTGCATCGGGGCGATGCACGCTTGCCGATGCGAAGATGCAACTTGAGAACGGCATCCTCAATTGCGACTTTGGTAATGCCACTGCGATGGCACAGATTCCATGGCCGATGGCTACACCCACGTTAGGACAGCCTTGGATACCTGGCGCGATTGTCGACGCCCGAGGTTCAGTTGACTTGGCTCGGTTGGTGCGAACGGCGGAATCGCTGGTACCAATGCGTCAGGACACTAAATTGATGGCAGGTACGGCCCAGTTCATTGTGACTCAACAGAATACCGCAGCGGGTACGCCGGTGAGCAGCGCAAGTTTCGAGTTGGCTGGTCTGAAGGCAGTCGCTGCAGGACAACAATTGACTTGGAATGATCCTCTGAAATTGCAAGTTCAAGCCGGCATGGATAAGGACCGCAAGATTCAGTTTGGAGCGCTCTGTGAAGCTGAGTTTTGCAACTTGCGGGGACAGGGTACACCGGAAGCTGGAGCCTTTAATGGCAACGTCGATTTGGCTTTGCTGCAAAAGCGATTATCCGAGTTTGTTGATTTGCCCATCAAAAACATGACTGGCCAAGCGGACGTGAAATTGCAATGGAACCAGACTCAGCCTGGCGTTGTGGTGGCTCAGGGAGAACTGAACACCACGCCGCTGATGATCGCATCGAAAGTGGGCGGGCAACTGAGCGAACCGGCCTGGAAAGGGCTCTTCAGCGCTACTGCGCGGCTTGAGAGCAACTCGCCCGCTCAGATTGATGCTGCACAGTTGGATCTGACTTCGGAAAAAGAGCGTCTAATTGTGAACCTGCGCGAGCCAGTACGATTGGTTGCAGGTGCGACTTTGCCGCCGGGAGGCTTCACGGTTCAATTGGTTGGGGATTTAGCCAAATGGCAAAAGCGCGGCATGGCGTTTCAAGCTCTGCCAGCCGATTTGGTGCTCGGTGGCAACGTCAAACTTGGGCTCGATGGCCGCTTGGACATGCAGCATGCAGAAATCTTGCAAGCGACTTGGGAGATGGAGCCATTCGAGTTGAGTACGTCACAAGTACAAGTGGCCGAATCGAAAATGCAGGGCAATTTCAAAGGCCGCGTGGATACGTCGAGCATTGGTAGTTTGGTTGTCGAGAAACTGGAAGTTTTGGCGACGTCTTTTACCCTGGGAGCAACCGATGCTGCCTCTCCGGATGGCAGCGGTCGGGTCGGACAGGCTGCCTTTAGAGCCGACTTAGGCCGCTTGATGAAGAATGTGCAAAGCGGTCCTAAGCCACGCGCTACTTTACCACCAGGCGGTCCTGTACCAACACAAATGGTTGCATCTGGGACAGTCGAAGGCACAATGGGCTGGCAGGTGAGTTCGACGGCTGCATCATTTACGCTTGATTCGAATGGCAAAAATGTTGCACTTGAGAATCGCGATCTAGCCGGACGCCTTGTCTCAAAGATTTGGGACGAACCCGTGATCAAAGCTGGTTTGGGCGGCAAATGGGATAACGCCAGCAGCTCACTGACGCTGGATACATGTCGAATGGAATCACCATGGATCAACTACGCAGGTACCATGAATTACAAAACGGTGAACACCGAACAAGTGATCGCCATCAAAGGGCAAGCCGTTTACGATGCTGCGCGGGTCGCAGAACGCATTCAACCATGGACGGGTGGACAGTTACAAATGGCTGGCCAAAAGACGATTCCTATCGAAGTTGTCTGGAAAGGCAAGGCCGATAGCGTTGGCAGTTCCTTGGCTGGGCTACAAGCCGCGACGCGTTTAGGTTGGGATCAAGCTCGCTTAGTCGGTATCAATATCGGTCCAGCGGATGTGCCAGTTGCGGTTACCAACGGGCAATTGGCTACGACGGCTGAGATCCCAGTGAGCGGCGGTGTGGTGCGCTGGGATGTGGCCAGTGATCTGACCTCGCAAGACATGATCATCTATCAGAAGCCGATGATTGTGCTTGAGAATGTGGCGATCACACCTGAAATGTGCCAAACTTGGTTGAAGTACGTGACGCCGTTACTCGCGGATGCGACATCGGTCGAAGGTCGTTTGAGTCTGAAGCTTGATCAAGCCTCTCTAAATCCAACGAACACACGCAATCAGACCGTAGTCGGTCAATTGCTGATTCATAGTGCTGAGGTTGGTCCGGGACCACTCTCGAATCAAATTATTTCGCTCGTACAGCAGATCAATGCGATTCGCAGGCAGGACTTTACCCAATCCGTCAGCAATCAGAAAGTCTGGGTACAGATGCCCGAGCAGAAGATTGATTTCGAGATGATCAACGGTCAAGTTATTCACAGGAACCTGAATATTCGCGCGGGCGACGTGACGATCAGTACTAGTGGCACAGTGGATATTGACGGGCGGATGGAACTGTTGGCTTCGATGCCAATTCCCGATGACTGGGTTGAAAAGAGTCAATGGTTGGCTGGAATGCGCGGTCAATCGCTCCAGTTTCCAGTTCGCGGTACGTTGACGGGTCCACAAATGGACTTACAACTGCTAAAACAGTTTGGTCGTCAACAAGTTCAGCAAGCCGCTTCGGGACTGATTCAACAGCAGTTGTCGAAAGGGCTTGGGAAATTGTTTGGTCCAGCTCCGCAACAACCTGCCGCTCCAGTTCCCAGTGGGCAATGATGGTCTAGCGTCATGATAATTAAGTGTTTTGGAACGGCTGGTTATCATCCGAGTGAAGACCGTCATACTTCCTGTTACTACATCCCAGAATTGTCACTGCTGTTTGATGCTGGCACTGGGATTTTTCGTTTGACGGCCGACCTGCTGGCTGATCCTAAGGAGTCGATCGACATCTGGCTTTCCCATGCCCACCTGGACCATGTGGTTGGCTTGACATTTCTGCTGGATACGATGGCGGTCACGACTCTGAAACGCGTGCGAGTGTTTGGCGAAGCAACCAAGTTGAAAGCGATTCGCGAGCGGATCTACCACGAGATGATCTTCCCCGTCGAACCAGCGATGGAGTTCATCGAGCTGCCGGATTCATCGAGTCCCTTTCTGGTTTCTGGGCGTCGCGATTACTTCGTGCAGTGGTTGCCGCTGAAGCATCCCGGTGGTTCTGTCGGCTATGTGATCGAGTATGCCGGTAAACGGTTGGCTTACATCACCGATACGACAGCGTATCCAGATAGTCCATACCTAGAAGTGCTTCATAACCTGGATCTTTTGCTGCACGAATGCAACTTTGGCGACGAACATAAGGACTTAGCTGAAAAGACTGGCCATAGTTGGCAATCCGCCGTTGAGGGAGTGGTCAAGAGGTGTCGCCCTCGCCAAACCCAACTGATTCACCACAATCCGTTGGCTGAGATGCTAGGTATCGCTCTCAGCTTGACGCCAGAACAGAAGCTACTCGGAATGCATTTGGCAAAAGATTGTGATGCGATTGAGTTCTGAGCTAGAGTGTAGGGCGACGCGATGGTTATGATTACAGGCAGACTTGCTCGCGGCATGCATCCAACATTGGCTATGAAATATACTCGCGATTAGAGAAAGAGCACGACGATGACCTGCACCCACTTAAAACAACTCTACCAGCTGTGTCATGATTCGCACATTCAACTGTCGAGCACGGATTTGATTCACATCGTTTGCAAGCAGTGTGAGAATGTGGAAGTCTGCCCATCAGTATTGTATGAGGAGTACGACAAGATGCCCGAGTACAAGGCGGAACCGTCGACTCACATCTCAGAGGATCCGACTGCGAAGAAGTAGCAGGACAGTCCCAGTTAGCGCTTCGTCCACATTAGATTTTGGGGTAGCGGAATCCGTCAAACATGAACACAAGCTAGTGCTTTGTCCACACTAGATTTGTGATAGCTATTTCGATTACCTCGATGTAGGGTAGCCGTTGGCGGAATGTGTGGGTCGCTCCTGCAGGGTGCGACCTGCAAGCACCAAAGCGCAAGAATCGCAAGGTGCCAGCCACCATCCGCAGCGAGTCAGCCGGTCAGTCATGTCAGGCGTTTGGTGCCAGCCATCAATTCTCAATGCTGACAATGCGCAAGGTGCCAGCCACCTACTGTCGAGCCGAGCACGCGCAAGGTGCCAGCCACTTACCCATTTGCTTACCCATTTGCTTTGCTCGCATTCCTGCCCCAAGTCCGCCCCCAAAGCTAGCGATTCCTGCGATGCTCCTGCCTCGTGGCAGCCATCAAACAAAGGCGAGCCTAGTGGAGCGTCAAACTTAAATATTAGGATTAGCCGCAGTGCGCGAGCACCGGTTGCCGCGGCGAAAACCGGACGCTAGCGCGTTCCGGCTGATGTTCCAAACCCTAAAATTAAGCTGTGACAATCCACTAGGTCGCACCTAGCAGGAGCGACCCACCCACGCATGTCGCGCAAGGTAACGGCCTCCCACTGTCGATCGTCGTGCAGTAGATGGCTGGCACCATGCGCGGGCGCGCTGTCTTGAACGCTGGCGCAAGATTGCTGGCAAAAGATCTAGCCCTACGATAGGGGGCCGCAATAGGTGGGTGGCACCTTGCGCGGGCGGGTTGGTTGGTTGGTGCCAGCTTATCAGTTTGTTTTGGATGCAATCTGAAAGGTGCCAGCCACCTACTGAAAAATCTGAAAGGTGCCAGCCACCAACTCGCCAGCCACCAACTCGCCCAGCTACCTACTTACTAACATGTCGCGAGGTGCCAGTCTTACGCTTTACGCTTTTAGCCTGTTATGTAGCCCGCCACCTTGCAGCTAGCAACATAACGACCACCATCAGCCAACATCCGCTAAAGGAAATGGTCATCATCGGCACATAGTTCACCTCTTTGATAATGATCAGCGCGCCTGCGACTGCGCCCAAGATGGTGCCGACCCCAAAGCCGACCAGCGAAGCTTTCACGGACTTGAAATAGAATGTCCCTCCCAGAAAGCCGATCACCAGCCCAAGGAAACTTCCACTGGCAATCGCTGCCCCAAGCACTCCGTACGTGGCGGCTTGATCGCCTGACATTCGTCCCAGACAGGCAGCCACAATTGCGGCTAATGTCAGCACATAGAACAGCATCGCAATCGAAATCGGATTGCGATGTTCAGCCGACGGAGCTTGCGAAGCCTCACCAAAAGAAATCGATTCACGGTCCATAATTTTCATCAATAGTCGGTGGTATCGATCAGTGATCGGTCAGCCCGATTAGCGAAGGCTTGCATCACAACGCGATCGATCGAGCGGCTGATAAAGCGCACCGATCCGTCGCCCATCGTAAAGTTCGCACCGCCAGTGTGATAGCTGCCAAAGCCTCCCACGTCCGAACCGCCGTTGGGTTTGCCTGGGATAATCAGTGGCAGGTCCGCGATCTTTAACCACTCGCTCATGGGCCGTGGATCGGGCATCCAATTCACTGTACCGGCGGGTATGTGCTTCGTGAGAACAGAGTTCGCATCTTCAAAGCTGGCTTCAAAACTGGCCGATTCGGCAGCCATCGCGTCCATATTACCCGCCGCTTCGGTAGCGAGCATGGCTAGGTCTTCGCCGGTCACAATGCCTGGTAGCAGCGGGCCAGCGTTCATGCCACCGCCGCCCGTCGACGCAAAAGGGCTGCCTGTATTGCGGAGTGTAGAACGCGTGCCACTAGCCCAGCCTAACTCGGACGTGTCGGAAAACTTCTCGCCAACAAAGATTGTGTGAGCAGCCCCATCGACAATGTCATCGAACCGAACGGCACTGTTTAGAAACAGCACGCCATTGTTGCTGATGTCGATCGGAACCTCGCGACTATCGTGAACCCCTGCATAGTTGGAGTGGGCGCTAGAGTACATGCGATCCGAAGGACAATGCAAGATGCCAAAGGAATACATGCGTACCGGGATATTTGCTGGGGAATAGATCGACTGCGAATGCTTGATGGAGCCATAAGCTACACGCTCGTCCAGCATCGGGAGGATTTGCACAATCCAGCTATGATGATAGCCAATCGGCAGATGCACGATCGGCCCTTGGGTATCCACCGTACCTGGGGGCAGCTTGCGATGAGCCATTTCGTAGTTATGGAGCGCGATACCGAATTGCAACAAGTTATTCGAACATTGCGCCCGTCGCGCGGCTTCGCGAGCCGCTTGAACGGCGGGCAGCAGGAGGCCAACCAAAATACCGATGATCGCGATCACCACCAACAACTCTACCAACGTAAACGCGGATTGCATCGCGATACGATCTCTCGCTGCGTATCGAACTGAGCTCGTTTCATTCATCATTGATTTCCCAAGTTGTGCTGAGTTCACCTGGCTTGTCGGCTGGAAATCGTACAACGATTCTGGCCGTGGATTTGCCTGTTTCTGAATTGTCTGCAATGAATTGTCTTTCAAGAATTGCCATCTGTGTTTCTGGTTCACTTCCAATCCGTACCGCATCGGGGATTGGCATCGTGAACGACTGCGACTCGGTCGTGCTCCAGTCGATACCTCGCGCATATTCGCTTAACTCTCTCGCTTGCATAATCTTCGCGCGGTCGTCATCACCTCGCCGAACGAGTGCCAACGTCTGAATGACCTGCATACTCAGCATGCCCACGATCAGGAAAACCACGAGGGCAGGGATGATCACGCTAGCCACACGTTGCGATTGCCGGCGCTGTTGGTTTGAGCAGATCATTTACCTCCTCCACTGCCGATGCGTGAGACAAGCGTAATTGGGTCGAATGCCACCGGTTCGCCATTAAATTCAAGTTTACCCACCAGCAAGGGAGTTTGTCCCTGATCCTCAATTTGCCAGTTGACCGTAAAATTGCTAGGGAGTTGCCAGTGGTCATGTCCAACATCCTGACCAGCCTGACGACGGGTGCGCATCACGGATTGCTTTACGATCGAGTACACGATTTCTGTGCTGTCAGCCTTGGAAATCCGAAGCTCGGCCCCTGGCGTGACACCCGTACTGGATTGTACATCTTCGCGCCAACGATCAGCGAACAACTCGATCGACCGCATGTGTTGCAAATGCAGCAGCGAGCCGCGATGGGCTTCAAACGTCTTGTTGAGGAGCAAGGCGGAGAGCGTGAGGAGCATCCCGATGGCTCCGATGACGCCCACCGCTTCGACAAGCGAAAAACCACTTCGGCGCATCATGGATTTGCCTCTGTAGTGGTCGCGGCAGCTACAGGAACCCAAAACGTCAAGATCGATGGCTGTACTGTCTGGCCGTTCAAGTTGCACTCAATGGCTAAAGTGATTTGTGTGGCTGGCAATGGCTTTTCGACATTCCGAATCGCGGCTGTCAGATGGACATTGTCGGCACGTTTGGTCAGAGAATCGGATAGCGGAATCTGTTGAATCTGCTCCAGAGTTATCTTTTCCGCGGGCCAGCTGCCAATCCGTTCGCGAGCGTTCATCAGTTCCCAATCGCAGCGCGTGCTTAACTCGCGTTCTCGTAGGCCTGACCGAACTTGGTGTGTGAATCCACCTACCAAAGTCGTAGCCGCAGCAAGCAACGAAATCGCCACGAGTACTTCCATCGTGGACGTTGCTCTGCGAAGCGTTGTTCTTAGATGTCTTTTGGGGTTGTTTTGAAACATGCTTAGCTTCGTTTCGTCGGACAACTAAATCTGTCTGGTTGACGACTTTCGTAATTCATTTTCTTAGGTTTGCTCACGCTAACGACTGAATCATGGTGGAAAGAGCTTCGAACATACCGACCGCGACTAGGCCTACTAGTACCGCAAAAAACAGGGTGAAGACCACCACCAAGAATTGTACCACCAACGAGTATCGGTTCAGCATCCGTTCGACTTCGACAGTCGCCAATTGATTCGTTGCCCAAGCAACACCCGCCGTATTGAGGATCGAAGCAAAGTCACCGAGTCGATTGCCACGCACCAACTTGGCAGTTGCAAACGCATCCGTGGGTGAGTAGCCGCGTTCTAAACACGTGGCCGCCGTTCGAAACTTGGTCGCAATATGTTTGACTGGAATAAGCACAGCGGCCTGACGGCAGGCTTCGGTTAAGTCCTCGGTATGGTCAGATACACGCGAAAGGGCCACAAATCCGAGACAGCGATAGTAGGATCCACACAGCAATCGAAACGGGAGCTTACTAGTCAGCCGAGGAAACAGCCACAGCAGCACGGCGAAGCCGAAAAACAACAACGCGAAAAGGCTCACGCCACCGAATAGCCAACCGAGTGTTTCGAATGAACTGACTGCGATCAGTGCACGCGGGATTGCAACCTCAAACTCCTGCAGCATTTTGCGCAGCGTGGGCACTACAACTGTCATGTACAGGGCAAACACGGGACCGAAGAAAAGAATCCAGACCAATATCGAAAGTCGAGAAAGTAAGCGTTCCATCTCAATCTCGACTCGAAGCGGCGCATTCAGATCCTGGCTTGTATTGGCGGATGTTCCGAATCTTGCTGCCAATCGAGTCGCTAAGCGTTCGTAGCTGCCGCTGCAAAAGCCTGCTGATTCCAATGCAGTGGACCAGGGTATTCCATGATGCAGCTGCAGTCCAAAGTAACGCAGCTTTCGCCCCAGCAAGCCACCAAACTCCTCCGCAAAGAACTGCACCGCACGCTTTATCTGAGGCAAATCGCGACAGCCCAAGATGGTCATCGTTACCGAAGAACGGCTGAGTTTCGACTGCTTGACGAGCAACACAATTCCCAAAACGCCAAACAGCACCGCCCAAACAATGCTAAGCACCGAGGTGCGACAGCCAACCGCCAACAACGAAAATATAAACAAAATGAAAATGGTCGTGCGCATCACCAGGACGCCGATCGAGGCCTTACGTCCATCTGCAGTTGCCTCAGATAGCTGCATCGCCACGTACAGGCTAAATGCGACCGGATACAGCAACAACCAATTGGATAGAAACGCGTTCATAGACCTAAGCCAAAGATGTAATCATGGAAACCATCGGCATGAACGCAAGCAGGTAACAACTGAAGACCGACCACACCACACTGCCAACGATTAATAGTACCAGCAATGGCATCACGCCCGACAACGATCGACAACGCTGCTCAACCATATGTCGCAACAGTTCCGACGTCTCGCCGAGCGCCTTTGGAAGATCTGCACCTCGATAGTCAAGCATACGGAGCGCGGGTCGGCACAACCCATCGCTCAAGCTGGTCGATGCAAATGCATCGCCCAGCGGAGTGCCTTGACGGATTCGCCGCTCAATGCCCTCGGCCGCATAACGCTGTGCGCTGCTTGAGAAACTGCGAGTGACCGCAGCGGCCGCGTCAACTGTCGGCAGACCTTGACCGATAAATAGGTGATAGCGATGAATTATCTCGCTGAGATTGATCCAGCGCAGTGGCCGTCCGAAGATTCGCACGCCTCCTACAATGCTCGTCAATGCCCATGCAGGTCCAATTACGGCGATCGTCCCCAACACGAGCATGGTCCAACCAACCACAAACGCTAGCCCATACATGGCCTGTTGTTGATCGTGCACCATTCCCAGAATCTGATTCGCACCACTCAAGCCAAATTCTTCTAGAAAATCGAAATCCATCGTACTGCTGAACATCACGCCGATAAAAATTGCAAACACGAGCGTTATGGTTGGGTAGAGCAGCAGAACCCACAGTTCTCGCCAGCTACTTCTCAGCGACTCTCGCGTTCTCAGAGCATCGAGGATCAATTGCGTCGGAGCCCCCACCTGCATCGCGCTATCGACAATTGCCCCCAACTCACGCGGAGCAGACTCGCGGAGCTGGCCAATGGCTTCGTCCAGCGGCATCCCTCGCTCGAGCGTCCCTATCAATGAATCAATCCAGGCCTGCCATCGACGGGGCGCGTACTGCTGCGCCAACTGAAGCTTGACGGTGTTCAGTATCTCAACGCCGGCCACATCCGCTTGCATGATGGGCACTAGGTTGGCTGATAGTGGGCTTTCTGACGAATGGTTTGAAGGCAACGATCAGACTCGCTTACTGGCCCAAGCCGCAAAGGTTTGTAATATCAGCCGGAACGCGTTAGCGTCCGGTTTTCGCCGCGGGAACCGGTGCTAGCGCACTGCGGCTAATCCTAATTTTTAAGTTTGACGCTCCACTAGTGCTATGTCCGGATTAAATTCCAGATTAGATTTGGGTTGATGAGCTATAGCCGTCCAGGCATTCGGGAGCCATCGCAGGCCCTCGAAATTTTTGAGGATGGTTGAATTACCGCGGCACCGTGAGCCGACGGCGCTAGCCGCGGGTGACCGAAGGAGCAATCGTTCATCGTCAATAAACCTACCAAGGCAGAATAACTTCCAGTTCAACTTGCATTGGAACGTGCCAAATCCATGCACGCTCCAAACTTCGAGAACCGCGGCTAGCGCCCTAGCGCCGACGGCTCACAAACTCAATTGCCTGTCCAGGCTTTCGGAAGCCATCGCAGGCCCTCGAAATGCTTGACGCATTCCGCTACGCCAAAATCTAGGGTGATCTCCAAGTCGTACCCAGTCTGTCGCACCCAGTATATTGGGCTCGCCTTTCACTGTAAACTTAGCCGTTACTAGCACACTGATACTCATCACGCTCATTTTTGTTTGATGGCAAGCGACTAAACATGGATTTTTTGCAACTTTCTGGAAAACGCATTCTCATTTTTGGAGTCGCGAACAAGAAAAGTGTGGCCTACAAGATCGGTCAACAGCTGAGCGAAGTTGGCGCGGAGCCCGTTTACGTGGTTCGCAGTGAAACGCGACGAGAGCAGGTCGCTAAACTGTTCCCCGATCGTCCCGTTTACGTCTGTGATGTCGAGCAGCAATCGCAGATCGATGCGCTCGCCGCACAGCTCAAGCAGGATTTTGATGGCTTCTTCGGGTTCGTGCATTCCATTGCC